>CAZEAA010000510.1:0-4167 GCA_964510015.1 uncultured Sandaracinaceae bacterium | reverse complement strand
CCATGGAGGTGCTCATGGGCCAGCTGCTGCCCTCCACGCAGCGCGACGATCTCTCGGTGTCGCTGCGGCAGCCCGTGCCGCTCGGGGCGCTCTCCACCTTTCGGTCCATCGAGGGGGTGCAGCGCGCCGAGGGGCTGCGTGTGGTCCCCGCGCGCTTCGAGAACGGGGCTCATCAGCGCACGGCGACGATCACCGGGTACCAACCCGGGCGCCACGACCTGCGCGCCCTGCGCGACCTCACCGGACACGAGAGTGGGATCCCCGAGCAGGGCATGGTGCTCACGCAGATCCTGGGCGAGCGCCTGGGGCTGCGCGTGGGAGACCATGTGCGCGTGGTCATCCTGGACGGAGACCGCCGCACCCTCTCGATCCCGGTCGCGGGCTTCATCAACGAGCCCATGGGCATGGCGGGGCACATGACGCTGACCTCGCTGCATCGCCTGCTGGCCGAGCCGGAGAGCATCAACACGGTGCTGCTGGCAGTGGACCCGGTGCACACCCAGCAGGTGCAGACGCGCGTGGACGACATGCCCATGGTGGGGTCGTCCGGCAACGTGAAGCGCTCCATCGCGCAGTTCGCCGAGCAGAGCGGCAAGTCGATGGACATCTTCGCCACGGTCATCTCGCTCTTCGCCGCGGCCATCACCATCGGCGTGGTCTACAACAACGCGCGCATCGCGCTGAACACGCGCCAGCGCGACCTCGCCTCCATGCGCATCCTGGGCTTCACGCAGCCCGAGATCAGCGCCGTGCTGCTGAGCGAGCTGACGCTACAGGTGGTGCTCGCGCTGCCCTTCGGGCTTTGGTTAGGGAAGCAGATGCTGCACGGCATGATGTCGGGCATCGACCCCGAGGTGTACCGCATGCCCATCGTGATCCACTCGTCCAGCTACACCACGGCGGCGGTGGTCACGGTGCTCGCGTCCTTGGTTGCCGGATACATCGTTCGCCGCCGGTTGGACTCGCTCGACCTGATCGGCACGCTCAAGACAAGGGACTGAACCATGAGTGAACGCTCATCGCTACGACGCAACCTGCGCAATGTCGCCTACGTGCTCCTGGCCGCGGTCGCCGCCGCGGCCCTCTACCTGGGCTCGCAGCCGAAGCCCGCGCCGGTGGACACGGCGCGCATCCCGCGCGGGCGGCTCGCCGTGAACGTCGAGGACGACGGACGCACGCGCGTGAGCGACCGCTACATCCTCTCGGCGCCCATCTCGGGGTCGCTGGCGCGCATCTCGCTCGAGCCGGGAGACTCCGTCACCCCCGAGACCGTGGTGGCGCACCTCAACGCGATGGAGGCGATGATCATGGACCCGCGCTCGCAGGCCCAGGCGCAGGCCAGCCTCGCGGCCGCGGTGGCGAGCCAAGCGCGCGTCCACGCCGAGGTCACGCGCGCCGAGACCGCCGCGCAGTTCGCGCAGCAAGAGCTCGAGCGTCAGGACGGCCTCGCCACGGGGGGTGGTGCGCCGCGCGCGGTGGCGGACCGCGCCCGCTTCGAGGCCCAGAGCGCGGCGGAGGCGCTGTCGAGCGCGCGCTTCGCGGCGCAGGTGGCCGACCACGAGGTGCGCGTCGTGCGTGCGTCCCTCAGCCGCGAAGGCGCCGAGACGGAAGTGCTGTCGCTGCTGTCGCCCGTGGAGGGTGTGGTCCTGCGCGTCTTCACCGAGAGCGCGGGCCCGGTGCAGGCGGGTCAGCGGCTGCTCGAGATCGGCGACCCCGGCAGCCTCGAGGTGGTGGTGGACGTGCTCACCACGGAGGCTGTGGCCATCGAGGTGGGAGACCCTGTCGAGCTGGTGCGCTGGGGCGGCGGCGAGAGCCTGCACGGGCGCGTGCGCGTGCGCGAGCCCTCGGCGTTCACCACCCGCAGCGCCCTCGGCGTGGAGGAGCAGCGCGTGAGCGTGGTGATCGAGCTGCTCGACCCGCCGCAGCAGCGCGCCGGCCTCGCCGACGGCTACCGCGTGGAGGCGCGCATCGAGGTGAACGCCGTGGACGACGTGCTGCTGGTGCCGTCGAGCGCGCTCTTCCGCGAGGGCGAGGGCTGGGCCGTGTACACCATGCGCGACGGCAAGGCCCACAAGGTCACCGTGGAGCTGGGCCTCGAGAACCCCGACTTCGCCGAGGTGCGCTCGGGCCTCGCCGAGGGAGATGAGGTCATCGTGCACCCCGGCGACACCATCCGGGAAGGCGTGATGGTGGCCACTCGCGAGTGAACGTCGCGTGCGAGTGGCTAGGCGTACAGCGCGTCGTAGCGCCGCTGCATCTCGGCGGGTGTGACGTCCTCGATGGAGTGGCCGATCATCCACTCGTGCCCGAAGGGGCAGCGCACGGTGCCGGAGCGCTCGCCGTAGAACGCGTCGGACGGCTCGCGCAGCAGGATGGCGCCCTCGGCCACGGCCTTCGCGATCATGGCGTCGGCGTCATCCACGTGGAGGTGGATGGACACCGTGGCGCGCGGCGCACCAGGGCTCTGGTCGGGGGCCAGGAAGTCCATCTCGGGGAACGGGTCCGACATCATCAGCACGGTGCCGCCGAAGTTCAGCTCGGCGTGGCCGACGCGGCCGGTACCGGGCTCGACCAACCGGAAGTCTTCCTTCGCGCCGAAGACGCGGGTGTAGAAGGAGATCGCCGCGACACAGTCGCTGACGCGCATGTAGGGGTACAGGGCTTGGGTGGACATGCCCCGCACTCTGCCGCTCCGGCGCTCAGGCGTCTTGAAGGAAATTGAACTCGGGGGCCTCGCTCAAGGGCAGGTGGAAGAGCTGGCCGGGCCTACTCTGTCGGTAGCGCGCCGGAGTGATGCCCGTGTACTCGCGAAACTCGCGGGTGAGGTGGGCCTGATCCGCGTAGCCGAGCTCTGCCGCGAGCGATCCCAGGCTCTCTGGCCTCTCTGCATGGGGCTCGCCGCGCCGAAGAGCCTCGAGCGTCTTGCGGAAGCGCACCACCCGCGTGAAGCGCTTGGGCGTGATGCCCGTGCTCTCCTCGAACAGGCTGATGAAGCGGCGATGACTGTAGCCCGACTCGCGCACCACCTCGCTCACGCTCACGGTGGCGTGGGAGTCCGAGAAGCGCGCGATGGCGTGCCTCACCACGGGCGGCGACACGGACTCCCGCAACCGGCCGAGCAGCAGCGCCTCGAAGCGCTGCGCGCGCGCGTGACCGCTGGGCAGCCCAGCGAGCTCGTCGCACCAGCGCTCGGTCACGCGCCCGAGCACGTCGTCGAGCGGGGCATGCCGCTCGGCCAGCTGCCGTCCAGGCACTCCCAAGAGCGCTAGCGTGGCGCCCGCGGTGAGCTCGGCGCCCACGGTCTCGGCGTCGGCGACCTCCTTGATGTACGCGCTCGTGCGCGGGCCCCCCAACGATGCCGCGGCGAAGCACCTGTGCCGGCCCGGTGCCGTGCGCCGACAGCATGGTGAGCGGCGGCCCGGAGAGGCGCAGCACCACGTGGGCGAGGCCACTCGGCAGCATCCGCTCCCAAGACAAGGGGGCCAACAAGGGGGCCGACAACGGGGCCTGCGTGGACCTCCGCGCAGTGGCCCCAGCGCCTCCCGCCCCGCCCGGCTCGCTGGCCCACACCAGCCGAACGAAGGGTCGCAGCGCAGCGCAGGGCCCGCGGACGATCATGTCCGGAGGTGCTTCGCGTGGAAGGCCAGGTGCTCGCCGATGAACGTGGCGATGAAGTAGTAGCTGTGGTCGTAGCCGGCCTGCATGCGCAGCGTGAGCGGGTACCCCGCGCGGGCGCACGCGGCCTGCAAGCGCTCGGGCTGCAGCTGCGCGTCCAGGAAGCTGTCCGCCGAGCCCTGGTCCACCAGCGTGGGCAGCTTCTCGGTGGCCGTGGAGACCAGCTCGCACGCGTCCCACGCGCGCCACGCCTCGCGGTCGGGCCCCAGGTAGGCGCCAAACGCCTTGTGGCCCCACGGCACCTGGGTGGGCGCCACGATGGGCGAGAAGGCCGACACGCTGCGGTACACGCCCGGGTTCTTGAGCGCCGTGATCAGCGCGCCGTGCCCGCCCATGGAGTGGCCCATGATCGCGCGCCGCTCGGTCACCGGGAAGTGCTCCGCGACGAGCGCCGGCAGCTCCTGCGTCACGTAGTCGTACATGCGGAAGTGCTTGGCCCAGGGCTCCTGCGTGGCGTTCACGTAGAAGCCGGCACCCTGCCCCAGGTCGTAG
>CAZEAA010000509.1:0-4174 GCA_964510015.1 uncultured Sandaracinaceae bacterium | reverse complement strand
GGTGTGGATCCTCTGCAGCGCGTTCATGGCGTTCGCGTACCAGCAGGTCGAGACCGATTCTGCCTGGGTCGAGGCCTACACCACACGAGCGATCCACCTTTCGTGCGAGCAGGGAGAGGCGATCGAGTGGCTGCGTGCCGCCGATGCGGCCTACGGCGCGTTCGTTGGTGTGGTGTGGACGCTGCTCATCTTTCCGTGGACGGTGCGGTTGGTGCTAGGGCCCCACCGCTTGGGTATGGCCGGGTACCTCGTGGCATCCCTGCATGCGTCGGCTGCGGCGGGCCTGGTCACGGCCGCGACGTTCTGCGTGTGGGACGTTGCTCGGCAGCTCATGGAGCACGATGCGTCCAACCTGCTCGCACTGATGGCGGGAGGGGTGGCCACGATGCTCTTCAGCCTCTCCGCTCAAGCGGCGTACACGATCTCTGTGCTCTGGTCCGGACTCGGACTGACGTTCCGCGAGACGCTCGCTGCGTCGCTGGTGAGCGTGGTGTTGCTGGTCGTCTCCACCTTGGTGCTCGGACTGCCCACGCTTCTGTTGATGCGGGTGCTGGTCGAGGCGGTGCTCACGCCTTCATGAAGCGACGCGCACACGTCTCCGTCGCGCCACGAGGTTTGCGTCTCGCCAAACGCCGCGGCTCCTATTGAGCCACCAGCTCCTCCCGCACGCAGTACCCCCGGGGCTGAGAACCGAACAGCGACTCGCACACGAAGCCCTCGCCACAAGCGCACACCTCTTCGCCCTCGGGCGCCTCACACCGGCACGTGCAGAACAAGCGCGCCTCCACATCGGCGTCCGTGGGACACAGCTCCTGGTCCGGGTCACAGCCGTCCTCCACGGTGAAGTTCGGGTCGCCCTCCAGCATGTACGACATGCACCAGTCCACGCCGCAGCTCGCGTTGGGGTTCTCGAGGTAGACCTCGTCCGGTCCGAATCCGCCGGGCGGCACGCTCGCGGGCACGCAGCCCGCGCCCAGGTAGAGCCCCGGCACCACCCGCGTGAGCGCGCTGCAGGCTTGGCCGGTGGCGCCCATGCACACGCGGTCGGGCACGTCTTCGGGTTCCACCGGATCGGTGGTGCACACACGCAGGCCCACGAAGTCCACCACGTAGAGCGTGCCTTCGGGGCAAGGCGCGTGTGCGCCACCGCCCGTGAAGCCGCAGAACGTCACCGCATCTTCCGTGGCGGGGAAAGCGTCCGGGCCACACAGCGCCACGGCGGCGCCTCCGCCCGAGTCGCAGCCCGAGAGCGCGAGTACCGCGCAGGTGGCCGCTGCCGCCGCGCTCCAAGAACACCTCCACTTGCTCATGCGTTCGTTCCTCCTGCAGTCAGACTCGGTTCTGCGGGTGCGGGAGTCAAGGGTGGGGAGGCGGGGGCGGAGCCCGCGTGCCGCCGCAACTACGAAGCCAGCAGCAGCGCCCCACTCAGCACCAGCATGACCGCCACCAGCACTCCGCCGGGCAACACCAGCCGCGCGAGTCCCACCCGCACCACCACCCCAGCACGCGCCGTCAACACCCCCGGGGCAGCCCGGTACGGCGACCCGCTGCCCACCACGTGCGTGGCACGTGCCCGCGGCAGCCACTCGGGGAACACCGCGCCACGCGAGTGCAGGACGGCACCCGCGAGAGGCAGGACACCCCGCGCGCCCGCGAGCCGCCCCGCCGACGCGGCCTCGAACACGAGCCTCAGCGCGAACAGCGCAACGCCCAGCGCCAGGCCCACCAGCAGCGCTCCGAGCATGAGCGCGCGGATGGGATGGCCCGCCTGCGGTGGGGACCAGCGCTGAAGCCGCACGGTGCGCCTGCGGTGCAGCACATCGGTCAGCGTCAGGTCGTCGAGGGGGCCCAGCTCGTCGGTCCACGGCATGCCAGGCGTCGCTCGGTTGGGGTGGCCCACCGCGCGAACGGTCATGGGCCCACGCGTGACGGTGCCGGTCATCGCGTCCGTGAGCCTGTAGTGCAGGGGCGTGCAGGACGGACGCGGAGCGTGTGGCTCCTCGACTGCTGGCTCCTCCTCGAACGTGTCCCCCCGCAGCGTCTCGGCGCGCCCGTGCTGGGGCCGACGTTCAGCAAGACGTCGGTCGAGCGGCGGGGCGAACCGCTGCAGCATGGCGTTGATCCGGAGCCGCTCACTGTGTGAGAGCCGGCTCGGCACGCCGGCAGGGTGGGGCAGCACCCACACCACCTCGTTGGCGCCGCGCGAGATGGCGGTGTCCGCCGCAGCCACGAAGTCCGCCACGCGGGCGTGCGTGTCCATCAACACGTGCGTGGTCGCGGGGAACCCGTCGGTGGGAGCCACGCGGCGAACGCCGTGCGGGTCCACCCAGAGCAGCGTCTGGCCTTCGGAGACCGCCAGCAGAGGGCCGCGTCGAACGAGCGGCGGTCCAGCGGCGTGTGGAGACCAATGGGTCATGAAGCGGACGTCCACTCCGGCTGCGACACCGTCCACCACCTCGTCCGCGGTGCTCAGCGGGAGTTCTGCACCCGTTGCGCCGGCCGCGCGGGGCAGGAGCGGCGCGGTCAGCAGCCCCAAGCCTAGTCCGGCAGCAGCCAGCGCCCCGCCACAGTGCCGCAGCCGGTGCCTCAGGCTCTCGCGCAGCAAGGCGTCCGCGGCCCGGGCGGCCCGCAGCGCGAGCCACCCGCACGCGAGAAACAGCACGCACCGGGCACCCACGAACGCCGTCGCGTCATACCGGAGCACCGTGGCCTGCGCCGCCTCCATGCCCGCGGCGAGGGCACCCATGCTCAGCGTGATCGCGGCCATCCGCCACACCGCGGCGGTGGCACCGCGCTGCACCCGGCTAGCCCACCAGGCGTAAACGCACAGCACCGCGACGACTGCCGCCACGTGCGCCTGCACGGCGGGGGTGGGCAGCACGAGAGAGTGGGACAGCTCGGTCCACGGAACCAAGGTGGACAGCAGCAGCACCTCCAACACCAGCGCTTGCCCCACCAGCGGCCGCACTTCGGCCCAACAGGACTTCAGGCGGTCCCTCCACTCCGTTCGCGCGCGCGGCAGCATGGCTGCTGGTTGGTGGCCGTCCCCGCGCGGAAGTTCCCGGTAAAGCGCTCGCGCCGAGAATCTTCAGGCGCCCCAGCAAACGTGCCGTCGCAGCGCCGACAAGCCCGCGCATGGGCACCCAGCTACCACGCGCACGCGAGACCCCCGATGGGTGACCACGACGCCCTGTTCAAGCGCGTCTTCTCGGTCCCCGCCCACGCTGCCGCCGAGCTGCGCAGCGTGCTCCCGCCCGAGCTGGTGGCGGTGCTGGACTTCTCGCGGCTCGAGCTGGTGTCGCCCAGCTTCGTGAGCATCGGCTTGGACGAGCGGCACGGCGACCTGCTTTTTCGGGCACCGCTGTTGTTGCACCCCGCCGACGGCGACGAGGACAGGCACGTGTACATCCACCTGCATCTCGAGATCTACACGATGGTGGAGCACCGCAGCGGGCCCGACCCGCGCATGCCGCTGAGGGTCATGCGATACACGCGCGAGTTCTGGGAGCGCCTCCTGCGAAGCGAGCCGGACCGAAGGACACTGCCGCCGGTCATCTCGCTAGTGGTGCACCACGGCCCCGGCGGCTGGACGGCGCCGCGCAGCGTGCACGACATGGTGGAGGGGCTCGACCAGCACCCGGTGCTGCGCGCCTACGTGCCCAACCTGGTAATGCTCGTGGACGACCTCGCGCTCGTGAACCCTCCCGCGCTGCGGGCGCGCCCTCTGCCACCGGTGCCCAACGTGGCGACGTGGCTCCTGCGCGATGGCCGGCACGTGGACGCGCTGCTCACCAACATCGACGCTTGGAAGGAAGACCTAGGTCGGGTGGTGGTGGAGTCCCCCGATGATGGTTTCGTTTTTCTGAGCTACATTTCTCGGACAGCGACTGAGCGGAACTACCGCGAGGTCCTTCGAATCATCATCGACTGCATCCCCGCCGCGGAGGCTCCCTTGGCAACCATCGAAGAGCAAATCAAGCAAGAAGGCCGGCTGCAGGGTCGGCAAGAGGGCCGTCAAGAAGGTCGTCAGGAAGGGCGGCGAGAGGGCATCGAGGCGGGCCGAGTCGTGGCGCTTCGTGATGTCCTCCGCATGCAGCTCGAGCAGCGCTTCGGTCCAGTTGGCGCGGACCACGAAGCTCGCATCGCAGCTGCCAGCCTCGACGAACTGCAGCGC
>CAZEAA010000508.1:0-4174 GCA_964510015.1 uncultured Sandaracinaceae bacterium | reverse complement strand
CGCGCTGTGGCTGGACGAGCCGCGGGCCGCGCTCGACGTGCACTCGCTCGACGAGGTGCGCGCGTTCCTGGCCGAGCACCTACGCAAGCTCGCGCTGCCCACCGTCGTGGTCACGCACGACGCCGAAGACGCGCGCGCGTTGGGCCAGCGCATCGCGGTGCTCGAGGCGGGCAAGGTCACGCAGACCGGCACCTGGGCGGAGCTGGTCGGCGCGCCCGCGTCGCGCTTCGTGGAGGAGTTCGTGGCGTCCGCTCCGGCAGGGCGTTCCTAGGCGCCAGCGCGCCGCAGTCGGATCTCCACCTCGCGCTCCACGTACGACCACTCCTCGGTGTCGCGCAGCGCGCCCAGCAGGTCGTCGAACGCGCTCGTGTCGGCCTCGCCGAACTCGAAGAAGGTGAGAAAGTCGAACGGCCCCCCGAGATCTCGGCTGTGATAGAGGCGCCGCGCGATGGCCGGCAGGTAGCGCAGGCCCACCTCGGTGTGGTGCGACCGAGCCTCGAAGATGGCGCGTCGCTCGTCCTGCGGGAGGGCCCACCAGGCGGCTGACTTGCGGATGGGGATCAGCGCGGCGCAGCGGCTGCCCACGCGCCCCAGGTCTTCTTGCACGGCCACCAGCTGCACGCGCTCGGCCCGCTCGACGTAGCGCTCGTGGCTGCGCACCCCGTCGAGGGTGAACACCGCTCCCGGAGCCGCTGCGAACTCGCTGCCCTCCACCCGTTGGACGGCGCGGGCCTCCGGCAGTGGCTCACCGCGGACGGCGGTGATGCGCTCCACGAGCAGGTCACCGGCATCGCCAGCGATGAAGCGGACTCGGACGGGCATACGCACGCACGCTGGCCCGCGCGTGCCCGCTGATGCAACCGGTGCGCCCCGAATTTGCGCGGCAGAAACCACGCTGAAATGCGTGGTTTCGAGGGCGTCCACGCGCTCAGAGCGCTTCGTCCCTCTTGTCGGCTGACGCGGCGGGAATCGTTGCCGGGCGCACGCCGTTCGACCACGCCAATGAGGTTTCTCCGCCAGCTGTCGAGGCATCCGCGCGCCAAGCGCGTGACCCTCGTGGCCTTCGCGGTCGTGTCTGCGTGGGCCCTGTCCGGTGTCGTCGCCGCGAGCCTCTTCGTGCGGCGCCAGCGGGCCCCGTTTTCCGAGCCTCCTCCGCCAGGCTTCGCGCCGCTGAGGCTCCGCGCCGCCGACGGAGTCGAGCTCGGCGCTTGGTACGCGCCCGCTACGGACGCGCGAGCCTCCGTGGTCCTGGTGCACGGCAACGGCTCGTCGCGGACGCAGCTCGAAGGGGACGCACGCGAGCTGCTGTCCATGGGGCTCGACGTCCTGTCGGTGACCCTGCGCGCACACGGTGACTCGCAGGGTGAGCGTAACAACCTCGGCCTCGATGCTCGCCTCGACGTGATCGCCGCGGTCACGCACCTCCGCGTGCACCAGCCACAGCTGGCCGTGTTGGTCTACGGCAAGTCCCTCGGCGCTGCGGCAGCGCTCTTCGCGGCGCCTTCGCAAGGCCAGCAGGTCTCGGGCTATGTCCTGGTCGCCCCGTTTGCTTCGCTGCGGCTGGCCGTGGAACGCAGGACGCAGCGCTACTTGCCGCCGGGAGTCGACCGCATCGCCTACG
This sequence comes from uncultured Sandaracinaceae bacterium, assembly GCA_964510015.1. Taxonomy (GTDB): domain Bacteria; phylum Myxococcota_A; class Polyangia; order Polyangiales; family Houyiibacteriaceae; genus JADJJE01. Next base: position 2,553 of record CAZEAA010000508.1, on the reverse strand, counting down.
CGGCGCTGCTCTTCGGAGGCATCTTCGCGCTGCCTGAGCTCGATGAGATCGAGCCGGCTCGAGCAGCCACCCAGATGGTGCCCGACACCCCGTTGCTGATCTTCGCGGGCGGGGCGGACGACCGAGCCCCTGCGAGCGACGCACACCGCATCGCGGCGACACTCTGCCGAGCGCAGGTCGTCGTGGTTCCTGGCGCTGACCACGACGAGCTGGCGCTGCACACCCAGACGGTGTCCATGCGAGGCCGCGTCCTCGCCTTCTTGGACGAAGTGGTCCCACCCGTTCCGTCGACGCGGCCACGCTGAGGGACTATTCGCGCTCGCCCGAGAGGCTCTCTCCACTTTCGCTGCGCGCTCGACGCAATTCCCACTCGCGCACGAGCAATCGCAGACCCAGGAGCGCCACCAAGGGACTTCCGACGGGCATCAGGCAGCACACCACCAGCGAGTAGTTGTGGATGGTGTAGTCCTCCGATGCCCCAAACGGGTAGACGAACATCCACACGGACGACGCAAGCAAGGCGATCGCAAGGCTGACTCGAAGCGTCATGGGTTCCAACGAGAACAAGCGCGCCGCCCCCGTGTTCCAAGTGACAGCGTGACGTGGGCGCGTGCCCTTGACGGTCCCCCGCCAAGCTGAGATCCTCGGCCCCCTCTCGCCCGCTGGGCGCGCCTCCATGAACGATCGCCGACACTACCCCCTCACCGCCGTCAGCTGGTTCGACAAGCTCGGTGAGAGCTCTCCTTCGTTCCGCCAGCTCTGCGAGGCCATCGGGAAGCAGTTCCTCGCGTACTCGGTCATCGCCGGGGTGCGCATCACCGCGGTGAGCATCGACCAGCGCTCGCAGGACGCGTCGCTGGTGGACTTCATGCTGGACGACCAGCAGGAGCATCGCCTGGCCCTCGGAGAGTTCCGGCGGCGCGTGGCGGCCACCATGCTGGCGGAAGAGCCGGTGCCGGACTCGCTGCCGGCGTCGCCCACGCCGGAGGACCTGCAGGGCTTCCTGGGCGGGCGCTTCGTGTTGTTGGCGCCGCTCTTCGGCCTCGGGCTGCGCGAGCTGCGCGTGGGCGGGGGCAAGCCGCCGGCGCTGCTCATCGACCTCGGGGGCGCGCGTGACGAGGTGCCGCTCGCGGATCTGCACGACCTGGTGCGCGACCGGGTGCGCGCGTCGGCGCAGGCCGCCCGGCCGCAGTCGCCCTTTGCCATCGACCTGAACGTCATCCCGAAGGCCGAGCGGGCCAACGCCGAAGGCGACTGGGAGAAGACGGTGGAGCTGCTGGGCCCGTGGCCGAGCCCGCTGTCGCTGCTGCTGCGCACCGCAGAGGGGCAGTCGCTGGCTCCCGAGGTGCGCGCCACCCTGGCTCGCAGCCTCGCGCTGCTGGGGACCGCGTACGCCGAGACCAACCGTCACGACTGGGCCGAGGACGTCATGCGCCTCGGCATCCAGTGGGGCCAAGAGGGCCCCGCGGCGGGCGACCTCTTCCGCCGCCTCGGTCAGTCGTACGTGGAGCGCGGACGCTCGGGCCAGGCCATCGGCTTCTTGCGCCGGGCCATCGCGCTCGGCGCACGGGAGCGCGACACGCTGCCGCTCCTGGCGCGCTGCTTCGTGGAGCGCGGCTGGATGCTGGCGGCCGCGGTGGTCTGCGACCAGGCTTCGGCGGTGGGCACGCCCGACAGCGAGTTGGCCGTCGCGCGCAAGGCCGCCGAGACCGCGCTGGGCGACGCGTGGCGCAAGTTCCGGGTGACCGTCCCGCCGCCACGCCGCATCGAGGCGCCCATCTACCGCGCGGAGTCGTGAGCGCAGGCCACCATGAGCGGTCCGCGCTGCCGCGCTTCGACCTGACGCTCCGCCGAGGGGAGGCCCACCTGCGCACGCGCGCGCCCGTGTCGCTGCCGCTCGGCTCGCTCGACGCGCTCACGCTGGTGGCGGGCGAGCTGGACGGGACGCTGAACCTGCGCGCGGGCGCCATCGCGCTCCGGGACCGCCGCACCCACGCGCTCAGCGCGAGCGTCTCGCTGTCGGTGCCGGCGCTCGAGCAAGCGCTCCGCGCGCTGGGGCTGTTCGTGGGTCTGCACGCGGGTTCGGGGCCGGACGACGAGACCTTCGGTGCCACGCTGTGGCTCGCCGACGTGCCCGTGGACTGCGAGCTGCGTGGGCAGCTGGACGCGGGCGTCCTCACGCTGCGTGCCACCCGCTTTGCCAGCACGCTCGGCGCTGACGACGGGCTGGTGCGCGCGGCGGCGGCGCTGCGGGCGCTCGAGTGGGAGCTGGCCGCGCGTGGTGCTCCGCTCACGCTGACCGAAGACCACGAGGCGCAGCGCATCACGCTGACCATCGAGCACGCCCTCGAGACGCTGCTCGCGAGCGGGTTGCTGGCCGCCGGTTGGCGTGTCCCCCGCACGCGGCACCTGGGCGGGGCGCTGCGTTGGTCGCCGGCGAACGCTGACCGCCGCCCCTCGCTGGTGCTGAGCGCGCTGGCGAGCGAAGCCGTGGGGAGCGCCACGCCGTTCGCCAGCAGCACGCCGCCCGAGGCCGCTCGCCCACACGAGGTG
>CAZEAA010000507.1:2773-4175 GCA_964510015.1 uncultured Sandaracinaceae bacterium | reverse complement strand
ATCCTGGACCAGCTGCCCAGCACCGAGGCGCTGCTCTTCGCGGGCTACCGTGACGTGCGCTTCAAGCAGTGGAACGCGGGCAACGTGGTGTTCATCGGGGACGCGGCCCACGCCATGAGCCCGCAGCTGGGGCAAGGCAGCAACCTGGCGCTGGTGGACGCCTTGGTGCTGAGCGAGTGCATCGCCGCGCAGCCCGGCAACGTGGAGCTCGCCCTGGTGAACTACACCGCGCGCCGCCGCGCGCACCTCGGCTTCTACCAGCGCATGACGCGCTGGCTCACGCCCTTCTTTCAGTCGCACTCCACCGCGCTCGGGCTGGTGCGCGACCTCGCCTTCCCCCTCGGCGCGCGCCTGCCCATCCTGCGCGAGCAGATGGTGGCCACCATGTGCGGCGGGAAGCTCGGGTTCCTGAGCGGGAGCCTGCCCGAGGGCCGCCACGTTCCGCGCCTGCCGTCGGGCGGGTAGCGCGAGTTGAGATCGGCCCGCTGACGGAGCAGGCTGCCCGCATGTACGATGCGCTCGTCGCCATGGAGGCCCCGCCCACGTTGATCGCCTGGGCCTCGGCCGAAGAGCGCGACCACCACGACGCGGCGGGGCTGCTGGCGCTGAACCACGACCCGGCATGGGCCATCTGGATCTACGCCGCCGAGGGCATCCCGCTGCGGGCGCTGGTGGAGGCCGCGTTGCTCGAAGCCGACGACGCGGTGGCGCAGCTGACCGAGGCGCAGGCACCGCTGCAGGTAGCGCTGCGCATGGCCCGCGCGATCCTCGCTGGGACCACCGACAGTGAGTCCGTGTTGGCCGCCGCAGAGCACGCCGAGGCGCTCATCGACGAGACCGCGGGGAACTACCGCGCGCTCGGCGCGCAGCCCGTGATCACCCCGACCGCGGGGGCTTGCGCGTACCTGGCTCGCGCCGCCGAGGCGGTGGTCTCGGCCGAGCTGAGCCTCAGCACGCAGCGCCTGGTCAACGCGCAGTACGGCGCGGCGGTGCTGGGCGCCGGCGTCAGCTTGATGGTGAGCGGCGCGCCCCGCGCGCTGTGCTTGAACCCGGCCGCGCTCGCGCGTGACCCCGTGCAAGGCCTCGCGCTGTTCGTCCCCGCGGCGGTCGCCGAGGCCGTGACGCTGCTCGTCTCGGCGCACGCGAAGCGCATGACGGGGACCTCCCTCGGGGACGTGGCCAGCGCGATGAACGCGCGCCTCGGCGTGCTGCTCTCGCCCTTCGTGCGTGCCTGAGGCTGCGCGAGCCGGTCAGGACTCCGGGACCGGCACCACGCGCGTGTGGGCGCTGCGCACGAAGTAGTAGCGGTCGATGATCTGGCCGCCCACGCGATAGCGAACGGCGTGGCGGCCCTCGGGCAGCGCGATCTGCTGTGGCGGGCTACCGAGCTCCTGATCCCCCA
>CAZEAA010000507.1:0-2763 GCA_964510015.1 uncultured Sandaracinaceae bacterium | reverse complement strand
CCCCCACGGACACCAACACGTCCGAGCGGTTGGCGGCCAGCACGTGCAACACGCCGTGGCCCGCGGGGACGGTGGACCCCTCGAGGCGCACGCCCGGCTGCTGCGTGCCGAACGAGAGACCGTCTTCCTGCGGCCCCGGGTTCTCCTGCACGGCGGCGGGCGCGGCCGGCGCGGTCTCCACCGCGGGCGCCTGGGCGGTGAGACTCCCGACGGGAGCGGTGGCGGCGGAGGGCGCCTCGGACTGGGGTCCCTCGCGGCGGCGCTGGCTGTCCAGCATCATCGCGTAGCCCACGTAGCCGATGGCCGCGAGCATGAAGAGCACGGCGAACCACGTGAGCGGGCCGAAGCCTTCGCGCTCCCCGAGCTCGCTCGCGTCACTGTCGCTGCCGGGCTGCGAGTCGTCGTCCGCGCGGCGGTGCGCGTCGGGCTCGTGGTGCTGCGGCGTGCTGCGGGCGTCGACGGGTGCGACGGGCTGCATCGCGGGCGTGGGGGCCGCCTCGCCGCGCGGCGCAAGAGCGACCGGCAGCGCTTGGGGCGCCTTCGCGGTGGCCAGCAGGAAGGGCTCGGTCTCGGGCCCCAAGCTGTCGTCGTCATCGTTGCGATCGTCGTGATGGACGTCCCCGCGATCGTGGTGATGGACGTCCCCGCGACCCTCGGCCATGCGGGGCGCCTCACCGGGGTCCGAGTGCGTCCGGGCGTCGCGGCGCGCGCGGAGGCTGGTGGCCACCAGGTCTTCCCCAGCGTCTCCGTCCACGGCCAGGATCACGCCGCGCCGCGCCAGCTCGATGAGGGCGGCCTCGACGGCCTGCGGTGCGTGCACGCTCCCCACCAGCAGCTGCCGTGGCGTGTGGCCCGACGACAGCGCGGCCGCCACGGCGCCCACCTCACCGGGCGCGGAGGCCTCGAACGAGCCGAGCGCGTCTTCGTCGATGCCCAGCGACACCACACGCGCCAGGGCCTCGCCCGACACGGAGTCGATCAAGGCGCCGAGGCGCGCGCAGGCTTCGGCCACGCTGAGCTGCGGCGCACCGCCCGCCATGCTGTGACGCGTCGTGGGGTCCTGCTCCTCCACGGCGAAGCGTCCGTTGGAGACGCCCACCAGCATGCGCAGGGCCTTGTCGCCGCGCGCGAAGCCTCCGTCGGTCGCAGTGCTGGACACCGACACGATGGCGCGCTGCTGGATCTCCACCTCGAACAGGTTGAACGCGTCGCGCACCGTGAGCAGCGCGTGGCTCCGCTCGCGCATGACCGTGGACAGCAGGCACGGGATGCCCAGGCCCTCCACGCGGCCACGAACCACCCCACCCGCCCGGAGGCGCGCCTCGAACTGCGCCCGCACACGCAGCACGTCCCGCACCTTGGCGAGGATCTGCGTGGACTCGGCCTCCTTGCGCAGATACCCGCGCGCTCCAGCCCGCAGCTCGCGCATGCGCGAGAGGAAGTCTTCCTTCCAGCTCAGCAGGATGACCGGCGTCTCCGACACGGAGGGGTCGCGCGAGAGCGCACGACACAGCGCGAGCCCATCCATGTTGGGCATCAGGATGTCGCTGACGATCACGTCGGTGGGCTCTGCGCGTGCGGCCGCGAGCGCCACGGCGCCGTCATCGGCCTGCACCACGTTGGCGCCCTCGTCTTCGAGCAGCTGCGCGAAGAACCAGCGCACCGCCGGGTCGTCGTCCGCCACGATCACGCGGCGTCCACGCAGCGACACCTCGGCCTCGCTGCTCGCGTCGCGCGCCTCTTCTTCCGCGGTGGGCTCGAGGTCGTGCAGCGACACCAGCGACGGTCCTCGGCGGCCCGCGGGGTCGCGGAAGTGCACGCGCCCGGCCGAGCGCTCCGAGAGATGGGCGCGCACGCGCGCGATGGCGGCCCAGGCGGCGGCCAGCACCTCGCTGCCATCGCCGAGGGGCACGGCGACGTCCGGGCCGCGGTCCGTAGACAGCACCAAGCCACGCCGAATCTCGTCGGCGATGCGCTCGGCCACGTCGTTCACGGTGAGGTCACCGAGCGGCGCCCAGGTGGCGGCCTCGCCGAGATCCGCCACGCGGTGCACGGTCTGGAGGATGGTCTTGATCAGCAGCGGCTTGCGCAGCGAGTCCACGGCGCCCGCTTCGCGCAGCGCGATGGCGTCCACGGGCACGCCGGGCTGGAACAGCACCACCACGGGCACGAAGTCGGTCAGCGCGTCGCGGCGCAGGCGCGCCAGCAGGCCGCTCGGGCCGAGGCAGAGGCTCGCGTCGGCGAGGATCAGGTCGGGCGCGCTGTTCCACGCCAGCTGCGTCGCTTCCTCCACGGTGGCGGCCACCATGATCTCGAAGCGCTCGGGAGGCAGCGCCGCGCGGATGAGCGTCTCGGACGCCGTGTCGGTGCACACCAGCGCGCTCACGATGGCTTGCGCAGGCGCGGTGTAGCCACCCGAGCTGGTCGCGTGCTGGGCGTCGTCGACGGGCCCGCGCGGCGTTCCCATCACGGCGGCCGACGGCGTGGTGAAGGGCGTGGGCGGCTTCACCGGGATGACCTCGGCCTCGCGTCCCGCGACGGTGGGGACCTTGGGGCGCGCCGCAGGCAGGGGCATGGTGGCGGCGGTCTCGGAGATCTCCTGGGCCACCGTGCGGGCGGTGGCCGCGACGGCCGCCCGCGCAGGCGCCGCGGGCTTGACGGGTGGAGACGCGGGCACGCGAGCGGGCGCCGCAGGGGCCGGAGGTGACGCAGCAGGCGCCGGAGGTGACGCCGAAGGCGTAGCGGGCCGCGCAGGGGCAGCAG
>CAZEAA010000506.1:2967-4179 GCA_964510015.1 uncultured Sandaracinaceae bacterium | reverse complement strand
TCAACGGCGTGACCTACGGTCCCGACGGCGAGCGCACGCTCGTGCCGTTCAACGTGGACGAGATGCCGCGCGCGGGCACCACGGTGGAGGCCCTCTCGGGTCTGCGCCCGGTGTTCTCCGCCACGGGCTCGGTCACGGCCGGCAACGCGTCGCCCCTGTCGGACGGCGCGGCCATGTCGCTGGTCATGAGCAAGGCGAAGGCCGACGAGCTGGGTGTGAAGCCGATGGCGTACTTCCGCTCGTTCGCCACGGCGGGTGTGGACCCGGCCATCATGGGCATCGGGCCCATCCCGGCCGTGCAGAAGCTGCTCAAGAAGACGGGCCTCACCATCGCGGACATCGACGTGTTCGAGGTGAACGAGGCGTTCGCGAGCCAGGCCCTGTACGTGAAGCAGCAGCTCGGGCTGCCGGACGACAAGCTCAACGTGAACGGTGGCGCCATCGCCCTCGGGCACCCGCTGGGCTGCACGGGCGCGAAGCTCGCGGCCACCGCGCTCAACGAGCTGAAGCGTCGCGAGGGCCGCTACGCCATCGTGACGATGTGCATCGGCGGCGGCATGGGCGCGGCCGGGCTCTTCGAGCGCGTGGCCTGAGCCTTCGCTGACGGAACGCAGAACGCAGCTGGCGGCCCCGGGATCTCGGTCTCGGGGCCGTTCGCGTTCCAGCGCGCGTGGCGATGGGGCTTGAGCCCGCGGGCGACTCGGTCTATCGGGTCAAAAGGGCGATGCGAGGACCGAGCGAAGCGACACCCACGACTCCCGAGCGGCACACCGCGCGCGTGATGCTTGGGCGGCATGCGGGGCTGGCTTGGGCCGCCTTGGTGGCGGGCCCGTGCGTGTTGATGGTGGGTCAGAAGGCGCTGCGCATCGAGGCCCTCGAGCCCGCCGTCCCGCAAGGCACCGCGCTGTGGTTGCTGCTCCCGGACCTGCTGCTCGCGGGGGGCCTCGCCGCGCTGGCGTGGGCGTGGCTCGTGTGGGCGCTGCACCGCGCGGGAGAGCGCGGGCTGGGGGGCGGCCTGCTGGCGTGGCAGCTGAGCCTGGGCCTCTTGCTGTTCGTGAACACGGCCAGCCATCGCTACTTCCTGACCACCGGCACGCCGCTCGACTTCCCCATGTTCCAGCTGGGCCTCGTGGAGATCGGCGAGCGCGCGCGCGTGGCCTCGAGCGAGATCCCGTGGGGCACGTGGCTGCTGAACCTGCTGGCGCTCGCCAC
>CAZEAA010000506.1:0-2867 GCA_964510015.1 uncultured Sandaracinaceae bacterium | reverse complement strand
ACGCGGCTCGCTCGCGCTGGGCCCGCTAGCGGGCGTGCTGGCCCTCGTCGGGAGCGCGTGGACGCCGGGACCCGACGGGGTGGGCGCCGACTTCGTGCGCCCCGCGGCGGTGAACCTCTTGATGACGGCCACGCCCGACGACCCCGCGAGCGCCGCCCTGCTGTCGGAGGCACGGGCCGCCCCACGCGGGGCCACCAGCTTGCTGCGCGAGGATGACGGACCGCCGCGCAACGTGGTCTTCATCCTGCTCGAGTCCACGGGGGCGCGAGCCACCACGCCGTACAACGCGGAGACGAGCACCACCCCGGCGCTCGCGCGCTGGGCCGCCGGGGGCACGCTGGTGGAGTCCGCGCACGCCGTGGTGCCACACACCAGCAAGGCGCTCGTGGCCATCTTGTGCGGCTTCGCGCCGCGCATCGGCGTGCGCATCACCGAGGCCTTGCCCGGTGGGCTCCCGGGGCGCTGCTTGCCCGACCTCTTGCGCGAGCAGGGCTACGCCAGCGCCTTCATGCAGAGCGCGCGCGGCTCGTTCGAGCACCGCGCCGACTTGGTGGCGGCCCTCGGCTTCGAGCGCTTCGAGCACTCGGAGACGCTGCCCACCGCAGGCTTCGAGCGGGCCAACTACTTCGCCTACGAAGACGACATCCTGCGCGCCCCCGCCCGCACGTTCGTCCAGCAGAGCCTCGCGAGCGGTCGGCCCTTCGTGCTCACGTTGCTGACTGGCGCCACGCATCACGACTATCGCGCGGTGCGCCGCCACGGGACCGAGACGCACGACCCACGCGACGCCACGCGCAACCGCTGGCTCAATGCGGTGCGCCGTCAGGACCACTTCATGGATGACGTGCTCACGGACCTGCGCGAGTTCGGCGCGCTCGAGAATACGCTGGTGGTCATCGTGGGCGACCACGGTGAGGCCTTTGGTGAGCACGGCCTGCGCACGCACGACGAGGTGCCCTACCAAGAGGTCCTGCACGTGCCGCTGGTCCTGCTGGACGGGCAGCCCCCGGGGCGCGTGCGTGGACCCGTGACGCAGCTCGACCTGGTGCCCACCGTGCTGGACCGCCTGGGCTTCACCCCCGAAGGCGGGCGCTACGCGGGGCTCCCGCTCACGGAGGAGATGCCCAGCGACCGGCGCATCTACGCGGCCTGCTACCACGAGCTGCGCTGCGCCGTGGAGATCGAGGGCACGCGCAAGCGCATCCACCGCTATGGCGTGCTGCCCGATCAGGTCTTCGACTTGGACGCCGACCCGGGCGAGCACACCGACGTCCTGGTGAGCTCGGGCAGCGAGGCCGAGGAGGCGCGCGAGCGGTCTCGCCGCTGGGTGCAGGTCGCGACCCACATGAGCCAGAACACGGACGGCATCGAGCGCCTGGTGGACGCCGCGCGGCTGCGCGAGCTGCCGCCCGACGCTCACCGCGTGACGGGCCGCTTCGGAGACAGCATCCGCGTGCTCGGCGTGTCGTACCCCAGTGATCCACCACGCCTCGGCGCGCTCTTCGAGTTCACCGTCTTCTACCAGGTGCTCGCCCCCCTGCCCCCCCACTTCCGCCTGGAGCAGCTGGGCCGTGGCAGCAGCGCGCGCGTCATCAACTACACCCACACCCCCGTGGCCGGGCTCTACCCCGCGGCCCTCTGGCAGCCCGGCGAGATCGTTGCCGACCGGTTCAGCCTGCGCGTGGTCCGCAATCACGCGGGCGACTTCCTGGACGTCAGCGTGGCCTTCCGCTCGGAGGACGGCGCCGACCACCTCCCGGTGGTGGAGGGCGAGAGCCGCCACGAAGGCGAGCTGTTCCTGGCGCGCGTGCCCGTTCAGCGCTGAGCGTCGCGGACGACTGAAAGGTCGGCAGCCCCGGACGCCCCGTCGCTGTGGCGAGGGCTTCGCGAGACCGAACTCACGCCTCGCGCGCGCGGCGCAGCAGCAGCTCGTTCAGGCAGGCCTGCATCATCCCGTGGATGTGCTCGTGGCACTCCTCCACGTAGTCCGCGTCCTCGGCGGCCTCGGGCCCGCTGCGCGCGAACCGCACCGGAGGCAGCACCTGCTGGTAGACACGCGTGGGCACCGGCAGGTGCAGGATGGGCGGACCAAAGGTGATCCCCCAAGGAAGGCAGAGTGTGATGGGCCAGCGCTTCATGCCGAGCGCGCGGTCGATGCCCGTGAAGCGCGCGATCTTCTCGCCGCTGGTCAGCACGATCAGCGTCTCGTGTCCGCCGGCGGTCACCACCGGCACGATGGGCACGTTCTCCTTCAGCGCGAGCCGGATGTAACCGCGCCGCGTACCGAAGATGATCCGGTTGCGGTCGGCGAAGCTGCGCATCGAGTCCGTCTCACCCCCCGGGAACGCCAGCACCTTGTACCCGCTCTGCAGCAGCTCCGAAGCCATCTCCGGCGCGGCCGGCACGGCGCCGAGCGCCGTGAAGAGGCGCGCCACCGGCCCCACGCGGAAGCTCGTCCCGTGCACCAGCGTGCGCGGCAGCGCGTCCGCCCCGTGCACCGGAAACCACGAGTAGGCCAGCACGTGGATCTCCGGCATCACCCCCACCGAGTTGTGGTTCGCCACCACCAGCGCCCCGCCCTTCGGCACGTGCTCCACACCGAACACGCGCGGCTTGAAGAAGAACTCCGTGGTCGCCCGTGTCGCGTCCAAGAAGGTCGCCAGCGCCTTGGGATCAGGCCCCTGGCTAATACTCGTCGGAGGGTCGGCGCGGAGAAAGGCAGGGATCTGCATGGGCCGAGAATCCTACTACGCGGTCTGTCTGCAGTGGGGACGTGATCGTGAGGAGGCAGAGGGCAGCCCAGGTCTTGGGGGACGGGCACGCTGGCGCGCCCTCTGGCAGCCAACCCATGAAGGAGCCCTCCGTAA
>CAZEAA010000505.1:0-4182 GCA_964510015.1 uncultured Sandaracinaceae bacterium | reverse complement strand
GTCGTGGTCGTGGTCGTTGACGGCGACGGCGTCGGCGACGGCCGGCGACGGCGACGGCGCCGGCGACGGCGACGGCGACGCCTCTACAGGAGAACGCTCCCAACTTGGGCCTCGTCGGTTGGAGTCGCGTTCCGCGGAGCACGCCGTCGCCGTCGCCGAACAGGACCACGACCACGACCACGACTACGTCGACGTCCGTTGGGGCTTCCATGGGCGGGCGAGCTTGACACCCTGGGTGACCCGTGCTTGATTGCGCGGCCCCGAAGCCCCCTGCGGCGGCGGACCCACGTACTTTGGAGAATGTGCCGTGAAGCGGACTTATCAGCCCAGCAAGACCAGCCGGAAGCGTACCCACGGTTTCCGTGCCCGCATGAAGACCGCGGGAGGCCGCAAGGTGCTCTCGGCGCGCCGCCGCAAGGGCCGCACGCGCCTCGTGGTCACCACGTTCGAGAAGTGAGCCCCGCTCCGCGCGGCGTGCGTCCATGACCGAGGCCTACCCGCCGAGCGCGCGTGTGCGACGGCGGGCGGACTACCGCCGGATCCAGGCAAGCCGCTCGCGCGTCCACTCGCGCCACTTCCTCGTGGTGATCCTGCCTGGCCCCGGCCAGCGCCTGGGGATCACCGTCACGAAGAAGATCGGCAACGCCGTCGTGCGCAACCGCGTGAAGCGCGTGTTGCGTGAGGTGTTCCGGCGCAACCGCGAGCTGTTTCCGCCGGCCACGGACGTCGTGTTCATCGCAAAGGACGGCGCGGGGAAGCTCGGCTACGCCGCCGCGCTCCTCGAGGTCAGCGCCCTCCGCGAGTCCCTCGCAAAGCAGCGCGATCGCCTGGGGCACGTCACGCAAGCGCCGGTTCCGACGACCGAGGGGCCACCATGAGCGCGTCCGCCCGACGAAAGAACCCGCTGCAGTGGCTGTTCCTGGCGCTCATCCGGATCTACTGGTGGACGCTCTCGCCGCTGATCGGCAGCGTGTGTCGCTTCGAGCCGTCGTGCTCGCGCTACACCGCCACGTGCATCGAGCGCTTCGGCGCCTTGCGCGGAGGCTTCCTCGGGGCCAAACGCATCTGCCGTTGCCACCCCTTCAACCCGGGCGGCTATGACCCCCCGCCTCCTGCGTCCGACCGAGACTGACCACCGACGATGGCTGACGACCCCAAGAAGCAACTGCTCCCGCTGCTGGCCCTGACGCTGCTGATGGGCCTCGCCTACGCAGGTCTGAAGCTCTTCGGCGAGCCCGCGCCCGAGGCCGGCACCGACACGACGACGCTCACGACGGAGGACGGGACCGGCAGCACGGCGAGCAGCCCAGCGCCCAGCGCCGAAGCGCGCGCCACGCGAGCCGCCCGCGCCCAGACGGCCCAGATCGAGACCGAGCACTTCATCGCGACGTTCACCAACCTGAACACGGCCGTGACCAGCCTGCGTGTGAAGGGCGACCGTTTCCGCAGGGCCGATGGCGAGCTGCACGAGATGGTCACCACCGACCAGGAGCAGTACCTGCCGCTGCGCCTGGGTCTGGGTGACGCCGTCGACGGCGGCGGGGTTTCGGGCGGGATCCGCATCCCCGAAGACGCCGTGTGGACGATGACGCAGCCCGGGCCGAACCAGGTGCGCTTCGAGCTCGAGGCCGACGGCTTCACCATCACGCGCCAGTGGGAAGCGGGCGGAGCCCCGTACCAGCTGTGGTCCACGGTGCGTATCCAAAACGGCAGCCGCGGCACGCGCCCGGTCCGCGTGAGCGTGCGCTCGGCGCACTACGTCTCGCGCGAGGCCGAGGGCAGCACCTTCCTGGGTCGTCCGTCCGACGTGGCCTCCTTCGGGCAGTGCTACTTCGGTGACGAAGACCACGAGCGCTTCGACCGCAAGGAGCTGGACGACGACAACCCCTCGCACTTCGGCGCGGGCTTCGCGCCCAACGCGGGCTGGGCGGCCATCACCAACCAGTACTTCGCCACGCTGATCGCCGCCGAAGACGACGCCGCCGAGCGCTGTCAGATCTGGATGGACAACCGCGGCCGCCCGCAGGCCGTGGGCACGCTCTTCGAGGTGGCCCTGCGCTACCCACGCGTGGAGCTCGCGCCAGGCGCTGACCACGTCACCCGCACCGCCGTCTACATGGGTCCCAAGGACCTCGACGCGATGCACGCGTTCGGGCACAAGGCCACCGCAGCGGTGGACCTCGGCTGGTTCACCTTCATCGCCGAGGGCCTGGTCTGGCTGCTGCGCTCCATCTTCAACCTGGTGGGCAACTGGGGTCTCGCGATCGTCCTGCTGACCTTCCTGGTGAAGCTGGTGCTCTACCCGCTCACCGCCGCCAGCTTCAAGAACATGGCGAAGATGAGCGAGCTCAAGCCGCACCTCGACGCCATCAACGCCAAGTACGGCGACGACCGCGAGGCCAAGGGCCAGGCCACCATGGCGCTCTACCGCGAGCACAAGGTGAACCCGTTCGCGGGCTGCTTGCCCATGCTGCTGCAGATGCCCATCTGGTTCGCGCTCTACCAGAGCCTCTCCACGAACCTCGAGCTGTACCATTCCCCGTTCGCGCTCTTCTGGACCGACTTGTCCGCGCGCGACCCGTACTTCGTGCTCCCGCTGCTGCTCGGCGTGCTGATGTTCGTGCAGCAGAAGCTCACCCCCACCGCCTCCATGGACCCGCAGCAGGCCAAGGTCATGCTCTACATGATGCCCATCATGATCACGGGCTTCATGCTGTTCCTGCCCGCCGGCCTGTGCCTCTACATGGTCACCAACTCCGTGCTGAGCATCTCGCAGCAGCACTACATCCGCGTCACGCACGCCGCCGCCGTCGCCAACAAGACGCCGGCCGGCCCCGCCTGACGCCTTCCAGAATCATCGCCGAACCCAACGGCCTGTTGTAGGATCCGTCTAGCTCATGAGCGACCGAGACCCCAAGCTGCACGATGGCGCCCTCCTCCTCGAGGATGGGCCGGCACCGTCTCCCGCCGTCAACGACAAGAAGGCCGAGGTCGCCGCCGAGGCGCTCGAGGACATCCTGGACTTGATGGACTTCGACATCGACGTGGACATCCGCGAGGACGACGAGCGCATCGTGCTCGACCTCGTGGGGCCCGACGCCGGGATGGTCATCGGCAAGAAGGGTCAGACCCTCGACGCGCTGCAGTTCATCCTGAACAAGGTGGTCAACCGCGAGCCCGAGGGGCGCCGTCACGTGGTGCTGGACTCCGGGGACTACCGCGACCGGCACGACAAGGGCCTGGTCAGCATGGCGCGCCGCGAGGCCAAGCGCGCCGTCACGCAGGGCAAGGTGGTCACGCTGCGCCCCATGAGCGCGCGCGATCGCCGCGTCATCCACCTCTCGCTGGCCAAGCTGGAGGGCGTCACCACGTCGTCGTCCGGCGAGGGCATGCGCCGGCGCATCCAGATCATCCCCGCGCGTACGCGCTGATCATCCCCGCGCGTACGCGCTGATCACCCGCTTGGCCCCGCTGCTGGGCACCGCGTAGCGCACGGTCAGGTCCGCCCCCGGGGGCGGCTCCTCCTGCGCCGTGAGCACCAGCGTGCGAGGCGCGAGCGCCCGGCCGAGCGGCAACCACACGTCCGGCGCGAACGTGGCCCGGGCCAGCGCCACCTGCACCTCGCCGTGCGCCTCCACCAGCGCGCGCGGCTGGTCGAGATCGAGCTTGGCCTCCACCACCTGCACCCGCGCCGACAGCCCCAGGCTGCCCACGGCCGTGCGCAGGAAGGCCACCCGCTTGCGGCGCGGCTCCACCAGCAGCGCCCGCAGGTCGGGCCGCATCAACAACACAGGCAGCGTGGGCGCCCCCACCCCGGCCCCCACGTCCAGCACGCGCGAGTCCCTCGGGATCAGATCGTCACCCGTCATGTGCAGCGCGTCCACGAACAAGATCTCGGCGAGGGCCGCCTCGTCGCGCGCGCTCGTGAGGTCGATGCGCTTGCCCCACAGCATGGTCAGCGAGAGCAGCGCAGTGAGGCGCTGCTCGGCGTCATCGGCGAGCGGGACAGCGAGGCGCTCGGCGAGCGCGCGAACGTGAGCCATGGACTAGTACCTCATTGCAGTGATCGTGACGGGTGGACGAGGACTCGTGGATGGGCACCGACAGCTTCGGCCCGATGATTCAACACTCCTCGGAGCCGCATCGGTATTGCTGCAAGGTACATGGGGCACCCCCGGCTGG
>CAZEAA010000504.1:0-4198 GCA_964510015.1 uncultured Sandaracinaceae bacterium | reverse complement strand
AGGGTCATGCCCGCGACTGACCGGCGATCAGCTCGTGCAGCTCCACCGTGCTGAGCTTGCCGGCCACGTTGGCGCCCTCGAGCAGGCTCTCCGCCAGGTCTCGCTTGCGCGCGTGCAGCGCCAGCACGCTCTCCTCGATGGTGTCCTGCGCGACGAGGCGCACCACGGTGACGGGCCGCTCCTGACCGATGCGGTGCGCGCGGTCGCTGGCTTGGTCCTCGGCCGCCGGGTTCCACCACGGGTCCAGGTGGATGACGTAGTCCGCCGCCGTGAGGTTCAAGCCGGTGCCGCCGGCCTTGAGCGAGATCAGGAAGAAGGGCACGCGCCCCATCTGGTAGTCGTCCACCAAGCGCGCGCGCTCGGGCTGCGGCGTGGCGCCGTCCAGGTAGAGCGACGGGATGCGCGCCAGCTCGAGGGCCTCGCGCACGATGGCCAGGTGCGAGGTGAACTGGCTGAACACCAGCGCGCGGTGGTCCTCTTCGCGCAGCTCCTGGGCGAGGCGCATGAAGGCCGCCAGCTTGGAGCCCGCCACCGGCGAGTCCGGGTGCACGAGGCGCGGGTGACAGGCCATGCGACGCAGACGCGTGAGCGCGGCCAAGAGCTCGAAGCGCTGCCCCTCGTCGTCGGCCAGGTGGCGCAGGGCGTCGCTGCGCTCGGCCTCGTAGAGCGCGCGCTCCTCGGTGGACAGCTCCACGCTGTGGATGACCTCCACGCGCGGCGGCAGCTCGGGGGCCACGGCGCGTTTGGTGCGGCGCAGGATGAAGGGCCGCAGCGTCTCGCGCAGGGCCTCGCGCTGACGCGAGTCGTCGTCGCGCTCGATGGGCAGCGCGTAGCGCTCGCGGAAGTGCGCCCAGGTGCCGAGCAAGCCCGGGTTCACCACGCGCATCAGGCTGTAGAGCTCGCCCAGGTGGTTCTCGACGGGCGTGCCCGTGAGCGCCACACGCACCTGCGCGTTGACCGAGCGCACCGACTTGGCGCGCTGCGTGCGGGCGTTCTTGATGGCCTGCGCCTCGTCCACCACCAGCACACCGAAGCGCGTGTCGCCCAGCAGCTCCACGTCGCGCGCGAGCGTGTCGTAGCTGGTGATGAGCACCTGTTGCGGGTCGATCTCTTCGAGCAGCTTCGCCCGCCGGGCGCCGCGGTACATGATGGGCGTGAGGCTCGGGGCGAAGCGCTTGAGCTCCGACTCCCAGTTGGCCGTGACCGACGTGGGCGCGACCACCAGCGCGGGCCCCTGGTCCACGCGCGCGAGCAGGAGCGCGATGGTCTGCACCGTCTTGCCGAGGCCCATCTCGTCGGCCAGCACGCCGCCCACACCCCATGTGGCGAGGCGCGACATCCACGCGAAGCCCTCGGCCTGGTAGTCGCGCAGCGTGGCGTTCAGCTCGCTCGGGACCTCGGGCTCGAAGTCCTTGGCCGCGCGCCCCGCTTGGATCATGGCGTAGGCGGACTCGTCGGCTTCGAAGCCCTCGGCCTCGAGCGCGTCGGCCAGGCGCGTGAGCGCGGCGCCGCCCACGGCCAGCTGGTGCTTGTCCTGGAACACCGTCGCATCGATGTCTTCGAGGCGCGCGCGCAGCTGGGCCTCGATGCGCGCGAAGCGCCGGCCCGACACGCGCACGAAGCGTCGGCCCGCGCGGATGGCGTCCAGCAACGCCTGGAGCGGGATGGTCTCACCGTCGATGGTGACGTCGCCGCCCACCGCGAACCACTCTTCGGCGCGCTGCACGCGCACGTGCAAGGTGGCCGCGGTGACCCCGCCGCGCAGCTCCCACGGCATGGCCTCCTTGGGCCACTCCACGTCCACGCTGTCGCTCGCGTCGCGCAGGCGCTCGAGGAGATCCAGCGACTCGTCCAGACGGTCGAGGCGGAAGGTGTACTCCGCGTCGGCGCGCGCGTGGTCCAGCTTGAAGCGCTCGCGCGCGGCGTCGGCGGCCGTCTGCTCGACCTCGAGGTCACGGCGCACGTGCAGGCGCCCGCTCTCGTCCGCGCCGATGCTGAACGCGGGGCCGCGACCCGGCGAGAACGCGGGACCACCCGGCGCGGGCCGGCACAGGAAGGTGACGCGCAGCGACTCGTCACCCGTGGGCTCGAGCCGGGCCACCAGGCGCGCATCCGCAGGCACCGCGCGGCCACGCATCTTCTCGGGCAGGCGCACGTCGAGCGCGTCGCTCTGCAGGCGCAGCAGCACGGCGATGACGCGGTCGAAGGCCTCTTCCGGGATCACGGCAGGGTGCGCGGCCGCGGCCAGCACGATCTCGCGCAGGCTGGGCGGCACCTCGGCCACGGCCACGCGCCGCTGGGCCACGTCGTCGTGCACGAACACGGTGGGCACGCGCGTGCTCGGCTCGATGGTCTTGGTGCCGACGCGAATGGCCACGCGCGCGCCCGAAGGCACCAGCTCGAGCGCGATGGTGAGCGGCACGGACACCACGTCCACGCGCACCTCCGGGTCGTCGGCGCGGTAGACGCGCGGGTGCCCCGCCAGGAGCGGCAGCACGGCGTGCGTGTCGAGCGTGTGCGGCGACCGGCGGCTCTCCAGCTCGAACTCCCGCACGGCGCTCACGGCGGCGCGGTCCTCGGGGGCCACGGCCTCGGGCGTCTGCTCCAGCAGCTTCTCGGCCGCCACGCGCCGGCCCGCCGAGTAGCCGCGCTTGCCGCGCTTCTGCAGCGCGAGGGTGACCGACTCGCGCTCGTCCGGCGCCACGCGGAAGACCACGCGCTCGAGGCTGGGCCCTGCCAGCAGCGCGGGCACGTGCGACTCGAGGCGCCCGAGCAAGCGCGTCCAGCTGGGCACCGCGATCAAGCGACCGAGCGCCGGCCGCAAGAGCGAGTGCGGGTCGTGCACCAAGTCGAGCGCGTAGTCGACCACGTGCAGCACGTGCTCGCAGGGCGGCATGCCCGGCCCCATGCAGCGGCACTCCACGCGCAGGGGCGAGTCCTCGAAGTCGATGAAGAGCACGCGCGTGCCACGCTGCGCGAAGGCGTTGGCGCGCGACTCGAGCCGCAGCGCGGGCGGCTCCTCTTCCAGCTCGAGCACGGCGTCGCGCGGGGGCAGGCTGCTCCGGCCGGGCAGCTGACGCAGCAGCTCGCGGCGCAGGTCCTTCAAGCGGGTGCTCAGGATGCGCAGGCGCGCGTCTTCGGGGCGCGTCTCCCACAGCGTCTCGCGCCAGGCCCGCAAGCGGCGCGCCTCGAGCGTCTCGCGCAGCCAGTCGATGGACGCCGACTGCAGCACCGCCAGCTCGTCGATGCGGAAGCGCCGCTCGGTGGGGCGCAGGCCACGCAGCTCGCGCAGCGTCATGGCGGACGCGCTGGCCAGGCTGCTCTTGAGCGACGTGGTGCCCGACACGCGATCCACCAGCACGGACAGCGGGTTGTCGAGCAGGCGGTCGAGGTCGTGCTCTTTGATCCACGCGCTCACCGAGTCGGCATCGGCCGCGGGCCGCGCCACGGTGACCTCGGTCGGGAGCCGCGCATCAAGGCGCGTGACGAACAGCTCCTCGGTCTCACCCAGCTCGTGCAGCGCGGTGAGCAGCCGGCGCGTGTCGAGGTCGCCGGGATCGCGGCCGAACGCCTCGGAGATGCGCGGGTGCGCGAAGAACGACGCCATGTCCCCGAGCTCGAGGCGCCGCGCCATGTAGCCGAGCGCGCTCGACAGCTGCGGGTTGCCGAGCATGGACGCCACCACCTCGACCGGCAGTCCGAGCCGCTCGCGATTCGCGGGACGTCTCCATACGGTGGCGACATCCTTCAAGCTCGGCAGGGTGGGCGACATGGGGGGGCGCATCGTATCGACCCCGGGCGTGGACCGCCACCTAAGTTCGTTCGAAAGCCCTTGTTAATTCTGGGCGCGGAACCGGCCTCGACATCGTTCGAGCGGTTGGGCATGCTGGAGGCACCTGAGGGGAGCGCGCGCTCCTGCGCCTCCGTTTGCGTGATTCGAACCCTGGAGAGCCGCATGACCCTCAGATTCCGTGCCACCCTGACGATGTCCCTCGCACTGCTCGCCGTCGTGGCGGGCTGCGGGGACCCGTCCAGTGCTCCCGGCGACATGGGGCCGGACCAACCCGACCTCTACGACGGCCCGATCATCGAGCCGACGTGCGACGAGTTCACGGTGCGCTACCGCATCACGGAGCTGCACGTCCCCACCGAGGCCGACGTGAACCCGGGGGCGGCGGTGGGCCACCACGTGGATCGT
>CAZEAA010000503.1:0-4223 GCA_964510015.1 uncultured Sandaracinaceae bacterium | reverse complement strand
CGCAGCACAGCATCATGGGCGTGGTGCATCGCGCGGCCGACAAGCTGGCCAACCGGGAGCGGGCTGGCCTGTCTCGTCACGCGAGCTAGCAGGCTGCGTCGACCTCAGCGTTGGAAGCGCTGGGCGAGCGCCGCCGTGTGTGCGGGCCCTGTACCGCAGCAGCTCCCCACCACGCTCGCGCCTGCGGCCACCCACTCGGCGGCGAGGTCGGCATAGCGGGTCGCCCCCGGGACGTCGTCGGCGCGCCACCCCATTGCGTCGTCCACGTGGCCCGCGTTCGCATAGGCGCCCACGGGAGATCCCAGCGTGGCCAGCGCCTGAACGAAGGGCAGGGTGACGGTCGCTGGCGTGCAGTTCACCAACACGCGGGCCGCGCCGCGCTCGATGGCACCGCGCGCGGCTGCCATCATGCTGTCGGGTGTCATCAGCGTTCCGCCGGGCCCTGCGGTGAAGGCGACCCACGTCGTCACGCCGGTGGCCACGCACGCCTCGACGGCGACCCACGCCTCGAGGGCAATCGGGAAGGTCTCGCACAGCAAGAGATCGCAGCCTGCGTTCGCCAGCACCTGCGCGAGCGCCTCGTGCGAAGGTCGCGCCGCGAGGCCCGGGCTGCGCTCCGGGTGGTAGCAGTCTTCCACGGGGGCGAGGCTGCCGGCCAACCGCGCTCCGGCCTGAATGTTCGCCCGCGCGATGGCCACCGCGCGCCGGGCAGCCCCTTCGAACCCAGCGCCCATCAACCCCGGCTGCGTGCGGAACGTGTTGGCCGTGTGGATGCGCGCGCCCGCGGCAGCGTAGGCGGCGTGGATCTCGCCCAGCACGCCCGGTGCGCCATCGATGGCCGACGCGCTCCAGAGCGGCAACGGGGTGGGTACCCCCCGGGCGAGCAGCTCGGTGCCCACGGGACCGTCCAGCAGGTCGATGCCCCGCTCAGCCATCACGCCCTCTGCGCGTGCTGTCGCCGAGCATCCTCAGCGGATGGAGGCGTCGCGCTGATCGCCGGCCAGCTCGGGACCCAGCTCTTGCAGGGTGGCCATGTAGCGCAGCCAGATGCGGTCCATCTCCAGCGAGTTGGCGCCCAGCTCGTTCTCGAACACCAAGAAGGTGTCCACGCAGACCACGCCGCGCGGGCCGATGGCCACCAGCAGGTCGGGCTCGCCCTCGGCCACGCCGTACTCCACGGCACCGCTCATCATGCCCTCGCAGGTGTCCTGCGCGGGCTGCCAGTCGGACTGCGCCACCAGGGGCAGCGGGTTCACGTCCATCTCGGCCGACGCGGTGTCTCCAGGCTCCGATGCGTCACCGCACGCCACGATCAGCAGCGCCGCCAGCGCCGAGAGGGCGGGGCGGGAGCGGCTCGGACGGGCCGGCATGGCGTTCATGAGCGAAGAAAGCACGACAGCCAACAGATTATGGGATCCATCCCGACAAGACAAGATGAAGCATCGGGTGCGCCCGGCCCGGGTCAGTCGTGGAGGTGTTGGCCGGTGGCCGCGCTCACGAATTGCGCGAGGATTCCGTCGGCCACGCGCAAGCGCCGGCTCAGTTCGCGGGCGATGTTCATGATGAAGATGCTGTAGGCCTTCGGATCGCGCCGGTAGAGCAGCTCCTCGAGCGACTGCGGCGTCATGCGCACCATCAAGGTGTGGGCCACCGCGCGCACCGTGGCGGAGCGTGGCTGCACGTCGATCAGGCTCATCTCGCCGAAGCAGTCGCCGGGGCCGAAAAGCGCCACGCGGAACTCGCCACCGCGACCACGCTTCACGACTTCGAGCTCGCCGGCGATGACCAAGAACATCTCCTGGCGGTCGTCGCCTTCCTCCACGACGGCGGCGCCGGGCTCCACCATCATGACGGGGAGCTGCTCGGCCAGGACCCGCAGCGACTCGTCGTCCAGGCCGCCGAACAGGCCCACGTCACGGAGCATCTCGGCGCGGATCTTGGGAGGAGGTGGCCTGCTGGTGTCGGACATAGTGCCGCGACAATACAACGAAGGCGGCCTCGCGAGCCGCGAAAATGCACGCTTCGAGGATGACGGGGCGGCTCGCTCGGGGCGTCCTCACGTTGTCGGGGTTCCCCGACAGCGTCCGTCCCTGAACCCCGACAGGCGAGTGTGGCAGGCCGCGACTCCCCGAGTTTCGAGGCGCTTCTGGGACGGCCCGGGGCTTGCACTGTCTAGTGGCGATGACCCTCTGGAGCCACCGACCCCCCCCTCGATTCCCGCCCGTGGCGCTGGTCGTCCTGCTCGCGCTTGGCGTCCTCGCCGCCCCCGGCTGCGGCACCAACCCCGAGCAAGACCTCGTGGGCTGCTGGGTGGAGACCGGCTGGGAGTACGAGCGCGTGGACGACCGCAGCAGCCCCATTGGCAGCTGGAGCGATGGCGTGCGCCTGCGCTCGTATCCCGACCGCTCGCTGGTGCGCCACGAAGGCGAGCTGTGGGAGTTCCGCGGGCGGGGCGCGCTGGCCATCGGCGACCGCGCCGGCGCGCTCACGAGCGCCCGCTGGCGTCTCAAGGGGCGCGGCCACGTGCTGACGATCCGGCAGGGCGAAGACCGCTTCGAGGTCTACGACATCAAGGAACTCTCCGCGGAGAAGCTGGTGCTGCACTTCGACCTTGGTATGGAGGTGCGCGGCATCGCGCGTCTCGAATTCGAGCGGGCCAGCTGCCACGTGGCGGTGGAGTCCGGCCGACTCAAGCAGACGGCCGAGGACATCGCGCTGGCCAACGAGACGCCCGCTGACTCGGCGGACTCGGCGGATTCGTCGCTGGGGAACGCATCGTGATCTTGCTCGACGCGTCGGAGCGGCGCGGGCACCTCCAAGACTTCTGGCTGGGCGGGTCCACTGCCGCGGTCGCGGGCTTCGTGAACGTGTGCAGCGTCATCGCGTTCTTCGCGTTCGCGTCCAACGTGACGGGTCACGTGGCCATCCTCGCCGAAGAGCTGGTGAAGGGTCACGTGCACCAGATCCGCGTGGTGTTGGTCTGGCTGCTGCTCTTCGTGTTGGGATCGTTCCTGGCCAATCTGAGCGTGACCACGCTCGCGGCGCGCAGCCCTCGCTGGGGGCGGGCCATTCCGCTGCTGCTCGAGATCGCGGCGCTCTCGGGCGTGGCGTACTACGGGCATCTGCACTACGCCGAGACGCTGCTCGAGACCGAGTACCTGGTGGGTGTCCTGCTCCTGACCATGGGCCTCCAGAACGGCATGGTGGCCACGGCCTCGAACGGCGTGGTGAAGACCACCCACCTGACGGGGCTGGCCACCGATCTCGGAATGGAGCTCAGCATGATGTTGCAGCGCCGCTTTCGCCGGGACCGTGGGGTGCGCTTCAAGCTCACGCTGCACGTGGTGATCCTGGGGGCGTACGTGGTGGGTGGCGTGCTCGGCGGCGTGCTGTTCCTCGACTTCGGCTTCTTGGCCTTCGGCGTGGCCGGAGCCGGCCTCGGCGCCATCCTCGTGCACGACGTGATCGTGGGGCGCCTCGCGGCGAGCGACCGAGCGGAGACCTCCGGTCTGCGCGCTCAGCCGCGATAGCTCGAGGCGTCGATGTCGTAGCGCTTGAGCAGCTCGTAGAAGTCCGTGCGGTTGCGACCGGCGCTGCGTGCTGCGGCGCTCACGTTGCCCTCGGCGCGCCGCATGGCCTCTTCCAGGTACGCCCGGTCGAAGGCCTCGCGCGCCTCTCGCAAGGGCGGCAGCTCGGCGAGCGGATCGAGGCTGAGCGCCGTACGCGCCAAGAGCGCGTTGCCCGCGTCGTTGGTCGGAAGCTCCGCCTTGCTGCGCTGCGGAAGCACCGAGAGGACGTGCGGCGCGCGCAGCACCCCGTCGGCCGAGAGCAGCGCCGCGCCCTCGATGACGTTGGCCAGCTCGCGCACGTTGCCGGGCCAGTCGTGCTGCCCCAGCACGTGCATGGCGTCGCGCGCCAGGTGGGCGCCGGTCAGCCCGTGCCGCGCCGCCGCGCGCGTCAGGAACACCTCCGCCAGCAGCGGGATGTCCTCGGCGCGCTCGCGCAGCGGTGGCATGGCCAGCGGCACCACGTGCAGGCGGTAGAAGAGGTCCTCGCGGAAGCGCCCCTCGCTTATGTCCGCGCGCAGATCGCGGTTGGTGGCCGCCACGATGCGCACGTCTGCGGCCACGGGCTCGGTCGCGCCCACGGGCAGGTACATGCGCTCCTCCAGCACGCGCAGCAGCTTCACCTGCACGGGCAGCGGCGCGTCGCCGATCTCGTCC
>CAZEAA010000502.1:0-4245 GCA_964510015.1 uncultured Sandaracinaceae bacterium | reverse complement strand
TGCTTCGAGGGCTACTGCGACCTGGTGACCGACACGTGCATGGAGCGCGCCTTCGCGGACACCACGCCGTGCGGAGACGTGGCCACCCAGATCTGCTCGGCCACCGAGTGCGTGACCCGTGGCTGCGGCGACGGCTTCCGTGAGACGGGCATGGTCCCAGGCTTTCCGCGTGAAGGCTGTGACGACCGCAACCTGAGCGACGGTGACGCGTGCTCCGCCGCGTGCGTCCCCACGGAGTACCGCCTGCGCGTGCCCACGGCGGCCGAGGAGTTCAACCTCACGCTCGGCGGCAACGGTGAGCTGATGGTCATGGACGGGCTCGGCAACGGGCTGTTCGTTTGGAGCGAGGACGACCGCTACGACGACCAGGAGAAGCAGCTGCGCGCCTCGCGCATCGACCGCTACGGAAACTTCCTGGACGCCGCCGCCCCGCTGCTCCTGGACACCGCCAGCAACAACCTGTTCGACGCGAGCCCCTCTGCCGTGGGGCTCCGCACCGGTGGGTTCGTGGTGTTCTACACGGCGGACCGGGGCGTCGGCACGCCGGAGCGCGCGTTCATGCTGAGGATGCGCCGCATCAGCCCGACGGGCGTGGTGTCCCCCGAGCAGGCCGTGCACGGCGCCATGGCCGGCAGTCAGCGCTACGCCCAGGCGGCCGCCCTCGACGACGGCTTCGTGGTGGTGTGGCAGGACATCACCGTCTCGGACGACCTGTGGTGGCGGCGCTTCAGCAACACGGGTGCTGCGCTCACGCCCGTGACCTCGCTGGCGAGCACCACCAACGGCAGGCTCACGAGCCCCTCGGTGGCCTCACACGGGAACTCGTGGATGGCCACCTACAACTTCCAGGTCGGCAGCCCCGGCACGCCACGCTCGCTGCGCGGGCGCCGCTTCGTGGGCAGCTCGCCCAGCGGCGGTGAGGTCGTGCTCGTCTCGACCGAAGTGTCGTCCCACACGATGAGCAACGTGCACCCGGAGGGAGACAGCTACCTGCTGCTCTACAACTCGCAGGCCAGCGGCAACATCGGCGACCTCTACAGCATGACCGTGCCACGCACGGCAGCAGGCTCCCTCGGGACGCCGGTCCCGCTGGACACGGACCCGTCGCGGGGAGCCCAGCACATGCAGGTGGCGCCCTACGGGCCGCGCGGACAGGGCGGCTACATCGTCGTCTACACCGACGGCGGCCAGCATCCGGTGCCGCTCTACGTGATCGCAGGCATCTACCCGCCGCCCAGCGAGCTCGACCTGCTGAACATGGTGCAGAACGGTGAAGACTACCCGGCGATCGGACCGGCTCCCTACGACCTCACGGGCGGCTCGGTCTGGTTCGCTTACACCCGCATCATGCGCGGCGCGGACCAGGGCGCCGTGGTCTTCCAGCTTCCGCCGCCCTGACCCTCGTTTTCTTTTGCTCCTCCGGTCTCATCTGTTACCCCGGGAGCAATGCACGAACAGACCCTGGTGGCCGACCTCGCCGTGGTGCTGGGGGTGGCTGCCGTCACGAGCGTCGTCGCGCGGCGCCTCCATCAACCCTCGATCCTCGGCTACCTCGTGGCAGGCCTCTTCGTGGGCCCGTACTTGCCCATCCCGCTGGCCGCCAACCTCGAGCGCGTCACGTCCTTGGCCGAGTTCGGCGTGGTGCTGGTCATGTTCGCGGTGGGCCTCGAGTTCCGCATCGCGAAGCTGCTGCGCGTGCTGCCCACGTCGGGCCTGACCGGCCTGCTGCAAGTCAGCTTCATGATGTGGGCCGGCGTGTCGCTCGGACAGGTGCTGGGCTGGACGTCCGTGGAGTCCATCTTCCTCGGGGCGTGCATCGCCATCTCCTCCACCATGGTGGTGAGCAAGGTGCTGGAGGAGCGTCCGGTGCAGCCCGAGACGCGCGAGCTCATCTTCGGCGTGCTGGTGTTTCAGGACGTGTCCGCCATCATCCTGATCGCCATCCTCACCGCCATCGCCGCAGGGGGTGGCCTCGGCGCGATGGAGCTCGCGTCCACGGTGGGCAAGCTGGCCGGCTTCTTGGTGGCCATGATGGTGGGCGGCTTGCTGCTCATCCCGCGCACCATCCGCATGGTGGCGCGCCTCAAGAGCCTCGAGATCCTGGTGGTGTTCTCGGTGGGCCTCTGCTTCGCCATGGCCGAGACCGCCGCCGTGATCGGCTACTCGGTGGCCCTCGGCGCCTTCATCGCGGGCATCTTGGTGGCCGAGTCCGGCAAGGGCGAGAAGGTGGAGCACCTCATCCAGCCGCTGCGCGACGTGTTCGCCGCCATCTTCTTCGTGTCCATCGGCATGACGGTCGACCCCATGCAGGCGCTCGAGCACTTGCCGCTCTCGCTGGGCGTGTTCGTGCTCGTGGTCACCGCCCAGCTCTTCATCGTGACGGTCGCCGGCATCCTCTCCGGCAACGGCCTGCGGCGCTCCATCATCGCGGGCCTGGCCATCGGGCAGATCGGTGAGTTCTCGTTCATCCTGGCCGGCATCGGCATCGGCGCGGGGGTGGTGCGCCCCAGCCTCTCGCCCGTGCTCGTCACGGTCGCGGTGTTGACCGCGTTCAGCACGCCGCTCTTCCTCGGTCGCGCCAACAAGCTGGTGAGCTTCGTGGACGACGCCATGCCGCACCGCCTCGAGCGCCTGCTCAGCCTGTACGAAGACTGGTGGGTGCGCCTGCGCGCCGAGGGCGACGACTCCGGCGACGCGCCTTCCATCTTGCGCTCGCTGCGCATCATCGTGTTCGACGCGGTGGTGCTGATCGCGATCGCCGCGCTGAGCCTGGGCGCGCTGCCCATGATCGTCCCGATGGTGTCCGAGTACGTGACCACGCGCACCGAGCTGGTGCCGTACGCGCTCAACGCGGCCGTGCTGGTCATCGCGGCCCCGCTGGTCTGGAACCTGGTGCGCACCACGCGGCTGCTGGCCACGCTCGTGAGTCACTCGCTGGTGGGTGACAACACCGAAGAGGACACCGGTCGCGTGGTCGTCGCGCGCACGCTGCGGCCCATCGTGCAGCTGGTGGTGTTGCTGGCCGTGGGCTTCCCGGCGGCCGCGGTGCTGCGCCCGCTGCCCGGAGGCACCTACGTGCTGCTGGGCGTGATGACCTTCTTCGCGGGCGGCCTCTTCGTGCTGTGGCGCAGGGCAGGCGCCGTGGAGACCGAGCTGCAGTCGAGCGCCGCGCGCATCGCGGGCCTGTTGGCCACCGACCCCACCGCGTCGGCCACCACAACCGCCACCAGCACCGTGGACACGCTCTCGGACCGCAGCCTGCTGCCCGGCCTCGACGTGCTGCGCCGCGTGCACCTGACGCACGGCGCCTACGCGCTCGGCCACACACTGACGGCGTTGAACTTGCGCGCGCTGACGGGCGCGTCCGTGGTGGCCATCCATCGCGCGGGGGGCGACGTGGTGCTGCCCACGGGTCGCGAGCGCCTCGAGCCCGGCGACACGCTCGCGCTCGCCGGTCCCACCAGCGCGCTCGACGACGGTCAGCGGCTACTGGTGGACGGGCCCCCGGCCGCGCAGGCGTCGGTCACGTCGTCCGAGGGCTGAACCGGCTCGATGGGGTGTGATTCCCACCCACAGCGGGCCCGTGGGTGCCAATTGCCGCTGGTCGTGAACAGGCATTCCCGCGTTGGACTTCTCGATCGAACACGTCACGATCAGGCCATGAAAAAAGCCTCCCCCTTCCTCTTGGTCTTCGTCGCAGCCCTCGTCGGGGGGCTCGCGCTCACGTCCACCGCTTCTGCGCAGCCGCGCGGCAACATCGGCCGCAACGGCATCCACGGTGTGCGCATCGAGCTGCACGCCACGCTCGGCTACTACCAGGCGTTCGGCGGCGGCCTGCGCGTGGACATCCCGCTCTTGCCACAGGGCTTCACCGACAAATTGGACGACGAATTCGCGCTCAGCGTTGGGGGTGATTTCACGGCCATCGCGTGGCGTGACCGCTACAACGACGGCCTGGGCGGCTACGGGCGCGGCTGGGGTCAGTGGTACGGCGACTGGTCCATGTGGATGGTGGCCACCGCCAACTGGAACCTCTACCTGGGCGAGAAGATCTCCGTGTTCCCCGAGCTGGGCTTCACCGTGAGCATCTACGACTGCTGGCACCGCGACGGGCGCGAAGACGTCTGCGTCACCGCCGCTCCGGTCGGCGGCGTGGGCTTCCGCTACCACTTCGGTCAGCGCGCGGCCTTCGTGGCGCGCATCAACTGGCCCATCGGGTTCCAGGCCGGCATCGCGTTCTGAGGC
>CAZEAA010000501.1:0-4258 GCA_964510015.1 uncultured Sandaracinaceae bacterium | reverse complement strand
TCGTCCAAGCCTGGTCTGCTGCCCTCGGCTTCAGCCGGGGGTGCCCAAAAACAAGGCCGATCTTCGTCAGCGACAGAAGCGGCTAACCGTTGGACCGGATGCGAGACACCACCCACTCGCCCACGGCCCGCGTCCCGAGCGCACCGCCCACGTCGCTTGTGCACTTTCCGTCCGCTAGCCCCTCGCACACGATGTCCCGCAGCAGCGTCTGGTCCTCGGGGTAGCCGAAGTGGGCCAACATCATCCCCACGCTGAGGACCGTGGCGAACGGGTTCGCGCGGTCTTTTCCGGCCAGGTCCGGGGCGCTGCCGTGCACCGGCTCGAAAAGCGCCACGTGGTCCGGCTCGGTGGGCCGCAGGTTCGCGCTCGGGGCCATGCCCATCCCACCCTGCAGCGCCGCGGCGAGATCGCTGATGATGTCGCCGAACAGGTTGCAGGCCACGATGACGTCGAAACGCCCGGGGTCCTGCACCACGAACAGGCACAGGGCGTCCACGAACAGCTGCTCGGCCACGATCTCGGGGTACTCCGCCGCCACCTCGCGGAAGGTGCGCAGCCACAGCCCGTGCGCGTGCGGCATGGCGTTGTGCTTGTCGGCCAGCGTGACCTTGCGGCGCCCGCTGCTGCGCGCGAACTCGAACGCCGCGCGGAGGATGCGCTCCACGCCGAGCCGCGTGTAGACCGCCTCGGTGATGGCCACCTCTTGCGGCGTGCCCTGCTTCAGCGTGCCGCCGATACCCGCGTAGAGGCCCTCGGTGTTCTCGCGGAACACCACGAAGTCGCAGTCGCTCGCGCGGCGACCCTTGAGCGGCATCAGGCGGTCGTCGAGGCACTGCACGGGACGCACGTTCGCGTACAGGTCGAAGCCGAAGCGCATGCCGAACAGGATGTCGTGCGCGTGGCGGTTGTCCGGAACGCGGCGGTCGCCGACCGCGCCCAGCAGCACCGCGTGGAACTCGTTTTTCAGCCGGCTGCGCACGTCGTCCGGGAACGTGGTGCCGTCCCGCAGGAAGCGCTCGGCGCCGAGGTCGAACGACTCCCACTCGAGCGCGCGTCCACGCTGCTCGCGGATGGCGTCCAGCACGCGCGCGCCCACGGCCACCACCTCCGGGCCCACGCCGTCACCACCGATCAGCGCGATCTTGCGGGCGCTCATCAGGGCCCCTGCAGCTCGGGGGTCGGGGGCGGTGGCACGCCGGGGTCGCCCGATGGCTCCTCTGCCGGCGCGCTCCCATCGACCGCGTCATCGGTCACGGCCTCGCCATCCAGCGCGGCCGACTGCTCGGCGCGCAGCTGGTAGGTGCGGGCGTTGGCCTCCACCAGCAGCCGGTCCTGGTTGGCGCGCTGACGCTCGGTGTCGAGCTCGTCGTAGTGCCACACGATGCCGTACCAGTCGCTGCCGCCGCCGGTCACGCGCAGGGTCCCGCCGCGCGGGGTCTCCACCACCAGCTCGTCGCCGTCCTGGCGCTGGCTGATGGGGGCGCCGATGCGGCTCGCCAGATCGCTCATGCACTCCTGCTTGCAGCGGTCGGCGAACAGCGCCGCGGCGTCCTCGACGTTGGCCGCGGAGCCGAGGTCGGCCAAGGCGTCCGCGCGCTGGTCCTCGGGGTAGCTGCTCCGGATGAGGGCCGCGGCGGCGCGGCGATCCGCCACGATAGAGGCCATCGCGTGCCGTGAACGTGCGTCGATCACGCGGAAGAGCGCCCGCGCATCGTTCTGTTCGATGGCGCGCGCGGCGTATTCCAGCATACCGGGCAGGGTGCGAGGGTCGGGCTCGCCCGTGCAGGCATGCAGCAGGAGTCCGAGGGAGAGGGAAATGAAAATCCGGGTCTTCACCGGCCGCAGCTTGACACATCGGTCCATGCAGGAGACGTTTAGCGCCAATTCCACTTTAGGTTCCGCACCTTCATGAATTTCATCGCGGCAGGTCTCTCGGATGTCGGTCGGCATCGAGAGCACAACGAAGATAGCTTCTGCATCCTTCCGGAGCACCGCCTCTTCATCGTCGCGGACGGGATGGGCGGACACCGCGCGGGGGACGTCGCCAGCAAGATGGCCACGCACGCCATCGCGTCGTTCTTCGAAGCCACCAGCTCGGAGGACGCCACCTGGCCGTTCAGCTTCGACCCGCACCTCTCGGTCGACGAGAACCGCCTCCTGACCGGCATCAAGATCGCCAACCGCAAGATCTTCGACGCCTCCGTGAAGCACCGTGAGGTGCACGGCATGGGCACCACGGTAGTCAGCATCCTGCTCAGCCAGAATCGCGGGCAGACCTTCATCGCCCACGTGGGCGACAGCCGCGCCTACCGCATCCGCGGCGGTGCCATCGAGCTGATGACGCGCGACCACAGCCTGGTCAACGACTACCTCATGGTCATGCCCGACATGACCCCCGAGCAGGTTGCGGAGCTGCCGAAGAACGTCATCACCCGCGCCCTCGGCATGCAGGACTCGGTGGCGGTGGACCTCCTGCCGGACGCGCCCCAGCCGGGCGACGTCTACGTGCTCTGCTCGGACGGCCTCAACGGCATGATCGAAGACGCCGTCATCAACGACATCGCGGCGCGCGCGGGCGACGACATGGAGCAGCTGGTGGCCGAGCTGGTGAGGGAAGCCAACGCGAACGGCGGCGACGACAACGTCACGGTCGTTGCGGTCCTGATTACGGCCTGACCGGAGCCCGTCTTCGGGAGACGTGGTCACTCCGTCAGTGAATCGGCACGACTCATCCGGGTCAGCCGGTGGGCATTGATGGCGGGGTGCGCGGGCGACCCCTCGAACAGCAGCCAGCCGTGGCCCGCGACGCGTACTGCGACCCGAGTGGTGGCTTGCATGGGCCCCAAGGGGACGGTGTACTCCAACACGTCTTCGGCGAACGCGATCTCCGGATCGTATGTCCAGCCTTCCGCGGCCTGGTCAGCGGTGGGTTCCGGCAGCGGCCGTGGGGGAGGTGGCGACACCATCACCTCGGTGCAGCGCACGTCTTCGATGAGGCCCGCCGTGCTGTCCCAGGGCGCGCCCAGGGGAATCGGCTCCTCACCGTCCCCGAGCCCTTTGGTGCCAGCCTCGTAGCCGAGGACGATCAGCGACAGCGCCGAGTAGGTGCTGCTGCCGGCGAACACCACGCGGTCGCCATCCATCAAGTGCATAACCACGTGGCGCACGATGACCTCACGGGGCGGCTGGGTGGGAGGCATGCCTCCGCTGCCCACCAGCTTCGTGAGCTGCTTGCCGATCAGGGCGGTTCGGATCTCGGTGGGTTTCACGCAGGCCGAGCCTACCCCAAAGGTCAGGGACGATGACGCGGTGTCATGCGCCGGGTCGGTGGCGCTGCCATTTTGTCTCGCCTTCGACTGGGCTTGTCTGGAGTGGGTCGCGAGATCACCGGCAGATCGCGAGATCGACGCGCGCTGGCCCGTCGGGCGGGGGGTGGCACGTGGCGTGCACAGGGTCTGGGGCATGCTGCGTCGAATCTTCCTCCCTTTCCTGGTTGCCTTCGTGCTGGTGAGCGCTGTTGCCGCGGTGGCGGACGCGCTGGTGGTGACCGAGCTCGAGCGACTGGGCACGCTGGCCAACGTCCTGACCGAGGAAGAGCCTGGCCGGCGCGTGGACGGGCTGCTGCGCCACGTGGCCCCCGAGCGTGAGAGCGTGGAGGTCAGCGTGGCGGGTCACCGCCGTGAGTTCGGGGAAGGCCAAGAGGTCGACGCCGCCGATACGCTGCGTGCGGCCCTCGACTTCGCCGAGCAGCGCGACCTGAGCTCGGTCCAGCAGACCATCAACCTCGACGACGGCGAGGCGGTGGTGGCGCTGCGCCTGCGCGCCAGCGGGGAGGTACACGACGTGACCCTGCACCTGCGCCACCACGACGACCGCTGGCTGGCCCACCGCGTGGTGATCCGCTGAGATGCGCCGGCGCAGCGCGTCGTGAGAAAAAGTGATGGCAGGCGACCGCACGCGACAATCCATGGGTGCGCACGGAGTTCTGTGTGGTCGCGACGAGCGTGTGCGGTGACTGGGAGGTCTTCTCTCACGTGCGGCCACGCAGAGCTCCGTTTGCCGTCTCTAGTCCCCCCAGTCGTCGCGTCGGCGCGCCCCACTTCGGTGGCGGTGCGCCGGCGCGGGCGACGCTATCTCGGGCGTTCGTCGCCGTCGCCGTCTGACGACTCATCACAAGTCGGCTTCTGCTGTCGATGAATCCAGCATGTTTCAAGGCACTTGGGCACCCCCGGCTGAAGCCGAGGGCAGCAAACCAGGC
>CAZEAA010000500.1:0-4263 GCA_964510015.1 uncultured Sandaracinaceae bacterium | reverse complement strand
CGCGCGGGCTCACCAGCACCAGCTCGCCGGCCTTCTGCACCAGGAACCAGAGCTCTCCGTCAATCTTGGGCGACGCGAACAGCGGCCCGCTGGGGATGAGGTCCGGCTCGTCGGGCGTGAGGCTCCGGTAGCGGCTCGCCACGTTGCGCTTGTAGCCGCTCGCCACGGCGCGCAGGGCTTCGTCCGTGAGCGCCCCGAGGCTCGTGCGGTGTCCCTCGCCCAGCGGCGAGGCGGTGTCCTTGCTGTAGAAGCTCACGCGCCGGCTCCTTCCGGGAGCTTCAGCTCCATGTTGGAGAGGTGCAGCAACAGCTGGTAGGCGTCGTCCTTTACGCGGCCTTCGAGGAACGCACGGTAGGGCGAGCCGTTCGTCTGGAACACCAGCGGGGCCATGCCCTTGGGACCCGTACCGAGCAGCACCACGCTGTCCTTGCTGTCCAGCTCGCGGGCCATGTCGAACAGGTAGTCGAACGTCAGGCCGTCGCCGTGCATGAGCTGGATGGTTCGGCGGAAGACGAAGCGCCGCACCACGTCGGCGCGGGTGAAGAGGCGCCCCGTGTAGCGCACGGGCTCCTCCACGTTGGTGTTCGGGGCCACGTCGGCCGGGACCCGGCGCTCACGCTCGGAGCCATCGGGGGCATACACCACCTCCAGCACCTCGGGGGCCGCGTAGACCACCTCACCCTGCGCCGTGAGGTACACCAGCTGCGTGTTGCCGATGCGGCGCCCCACGCGTTCCAGATCCACCTCGGGGTCCCCGTCGATCAGCGCTTGGTAGTAGTCCTCGCCCAGCGTGGCCACCAGCGACTCGTGCAGGCAGCCTTCGGTGGACGCGAGGTAGCGCTGGAACCGTACGCGCTTGCCGGGAACGCCCAGCGGGGGGGCCGAGGGGGTGGGGAGGTTGCCGTACTGCACGGTTGCGTCGCGGCCGGCGGCGTTGGTGAGGTGAATGGGTCTCATCAGAACATCTCGAAGTCGAGGTCGTCGTCGTCGGCGTCGTCGCCCGTGGCGAGCGGCGCGCCCACCTGCGCCAGCGTCAGCCACGTGGGCGACACGGCTTGGCCCGACAGCGCGAACAGCGCGCCGTCGGGGTTGCTGACCAGGTAGGCGAAGTCCTCACGGAAGTCGGCGCGCGGGTTGAACGCGAAGCGATAGATGGCGCCCGCCCGCAGCGACTCGGCAAGCGTCGGGTCCAGCTCCAGCGGGGCGAGCGCGTAGACCGCCGAGATGGCTTGGTCCAAGAGCTCCGTGGCCGCGACGGGGCCGTGGAGAGCCTGCTCTTCGCCGAGCGAAGACGGCACCAGGGGCAGGGCGGCGCCGTTCTCGTCCAGCCCCACCAGGTCTTTGGTGGGAATCCACTCGCCGCCTTCGTCGAAGTACCCCTGCGCCGTCATGCCGGCGCGCACCAGCAGCGCCCCGTCTTCGGTGAGCGCAGCGCGGGTGCACGGCTGGCCGCTCGGGTCGAGCGCCGTGCGCTTGCGGTAGCCGTAGAGCTTGCGGCGCTCGAGGCGTGTGGGCTCGAGACTCGTCAGTCTCCCTTCGTGACGGAGCAGGATGGGCTTGGCCATGGGCGGAGGGTAGCGCAGCCGATGGTGTAGCCGCGAGGCCAGAGCGAGCGTACCCTCGCGCTCGATGCGACCGATACGTTCATTTGCCATCACGCTGTGGTTGGGAGTCCTCGGGCCGTTGGGCTGCTCCGATGCGGCGAGCCCGCCCACTCCCGAAGAGATCTATGCGGAGCTGGTCGCGAACGGCGCCATGCAGTACCGCGGCGACTTCCTGCCCGAGGTCATCGGCAGCGGCGGGCGCATCGACTACCGCTGGGACCCCGCCGCCCCGAACGGGCCGCGCTGCATCGGGGGCGATGATCCCGCGACGCAGGTGTTCGAGGTGATCACGCGCGAGCGGGAGAGCGACAACCTGATCATCTACCTGCAGGGTGG
The DNA here is from genome assembly GCA_964510015.1 of uncultured Sandaracinaceae bacterium. Taxonomy (GTDB): domain Bacteria; phylum Myxococcota_A; class Polyangia; order Polyangiales; family Houyiibacteriaceae; genus JADJJE01. The sequence goes on along the minus strand of CAZEAA010000500.1, from coordinate 2,323 downwards.
CGGCCTGTGCTCCGACTCCACGTCGGGCGCGTGCGAGCGAGAGGGGATCCCGTTTCTGCCTTCGGGCGTGCTGTCTGGCGCCATCGACCAGCCGTTCCGCGACTTCGACTTGGCCTATGTCCCCTACTGCGACGGGAGCCTCTTTCTGGGCGACGTGACCCAGACGCTCGATGGCGAGGAGTTCGTCCAGCGCGGTCGACAGAACATAACGGCCGCCCTCGATGCCATCGCCACGCGCTTCCCCAATCCGCCGCGCATCGCGCTGGTGGGTGTGAGCGCCGGCGGCTTCGCCACGCTGTTCGCGGCGCCCATGGTGCGCCTCTACTTCCCGAACGCCGAGGTGATGGTGGTGAACGACTCGGGCATCGGCATCACGCGCGGCGAGCTCGAGCCGGAGTTCGTGGACGAGCTGCTGGTGTCACTCGGTGCCTCGCAGTTCATCCCGGAGAGCTGCACGCAGTGCTTCGTGGGCGGCCACGCCATCCAGTTCGCGGACTGGGTGCTGGCCAACGACCCCACGCTGCGGATGGCCGTGATCAGCCACACGCAGGACGACACCATCGCGGGCACCTTCCTGGACGTGCCCCTGGACTGGTTCGAGGCGGAGCTGCGGCGCGAGACGGCCGCACTGAGCGCGCGCTACCCCGGTCGCTATCATCGCTACCTGATCAACGGGCGCGGCCACACGGCCATCGTGGCCGGCACCATCACCGGCGAGGGCGACAGCGACGCCATCTTCGCGTGGCTCACGCAGTTCGCGAACCACGACCCCGCGTGGACCGACGTGGAGCAACCCGGCCTCTAGAGCGTGAAGGGGGCCAACGCGCGGGTGGCCTGCGTTATGCTCCGCGGATGACTCACCGCGTCGGCACGTTCCAGGTCTCCTCCGTTGCGCTGTGCGCGTTCGTCACGGCGCTGGCTATCGGGTGCTCCTCCGAGGCTCCCGCGGCGCCCGTGCCCGCGGCTCCCGTGGTCGCTCCGGTGGTCGCTCCCGTCGTACCTCCCACGCCACCCCCGACGGCGCCGGTCTCGCCGCCCGCGCCCGTGGTGGGGGCCAACGTGCCGGGTACCATCGTGCTGGCCAACTACCGCGGGCTCGGCAACTACTACGTGGGTGTGGTGACGGCCGTGACCGGCCCGCAGCTGAGCGTGCTCTACGCCGACGGCGACACGGAGACGCTGGCGGCGGACGCCGTGCTGTCCGACCGACTGATGCCGCCCGTGCGCGGTGAGGCGTTCGTGGAAGGGGCCTACGTGCCGGTCTCCATCGAGCGTCGCGTGGGTCACGCGCTCGGCGTCTCGAACGCCGAAGGTCGTCGCTGGTGGACGTCGGTGGCGCTGGTGCGCGTGACGAGCGACAACGTGCAGGCCGCGAGCTACGTCCCGAGTCCGCTTCCGCCGTTCGGGCAGGTGGGCTCCATCGTGCTGGCGCGCTACACGGGCGATGGGCACTGGTACGAAGCGGTGGTGGGCGACATGGTGGGCGAGTCGCGCCGCGTGGTCTACGCGGACGGGGCCGGCGAAGACCTCCCAATGACGTCGCTGCGCGAGGGCGGCATCGCCGTGGGCGCGCGCGTCGAGACGCGCACCCGGCAGGCGCCCGAGTGGCTGCCGGGCACGGTGCTGCTGCGCGCTCAGCACGGCGTGCAGGTGGAGCTGGCCAGCGGCGAGCGGCGCTGGGCGGCCGTGGGTCTGGTCCGCGTGCCGGCGAGCGCGCAGCCGTAGCGGGCTACGCGCCTTCGGGCACCGGCACCCCGACTGTGAGCGGCGCGCTCCGCTGCTGGATGCGGCGCCACAGCAAGACCGCTGACGCGCTGACCTCCACCAGGAACGAGAGCCAGCCGGCAGACGCGCGCATGCCAAAGCCGAAGATGCCGAGCGCGGCGAGCGCCGGGCTGATGAGCGTGGCGTTGACCATGACGACCACCGACGGGTAGCGCGGGTCACCCGTGGCGCGCAGGTAGTTCTGCGCCACGAGCGACGTGCACTCGAGCACCAGCAGCGCTGCGCAGGCCCACAGCACCAGCACGATCTCATCGTCGCCCGGCACCAACCGCGGCCCGACGATGGGCGCGAGCAGCGCCGCGGTGAGGCCGACGCTGGTGGCCCACACGATGCCCACGCGCACCGCGAACGACGCGGCCTCGCGCGCCCGCTGGTGTTCGCCGGCGCCCGCCAAGCGGCCCGCCACCAGGCTGAGCGCCTCGCTGAGCGCCATGGAGGGCAGGTTGCCCAGCAGCAAGAGCTGCAGGCCGATTTGGTGCGCCGCCGCGGCGGTGTCGCCGGTGTGCGAGATCATGGCCGCGATGCCCGCGAAGGCCCC
>CAZEAA010000499.1:0-4310 GCA_964510015.1 uncultured Sandaracinaceae bacterium | reverse complement strand
GTGCAGGATCTCGTCGCTGTAGGCGTTGCCGATGCCGCTCAGCACGCGCGGGTCGGTCAGCGCCCGCTTGATGGTGTGGTTCTCGGCGGTGAGCGCCGCGCGGAACGTGGGCAGGTCCACCTCGAGGGGCTCCACGCCGCCAGGGTCGTGCTCGTGCAGCGCGGCCGCGCCCTCCACCACGTGCAGCTTCGCGCGCTTCTTCTTGCTGACCTCACCGAGCGACAGGCGCCCCGTGGGGAAGTGCAGCGCGAACAGCGCGCCCGCCCGCGGCGACAGCGCCTTGAGCGGCTTGCTGCCCGGTCCCGTGGCATCGAAGCGCAGGCGCCCCGCGATCATCAGGTGGATCACGAAGTGCAGCTCGCGCTCGAACGTGAGCACCACCCGCTTGCCGAGCCGGCTCACGGCGCTGACCACGCGCCCCTCGGCGGCGGCCGGCGCTGGCGTGACCGTGCGCAGCACGAACGGGCTCAGCAGCTCCACCCGCGTGAGCGGCTGACCCACCACGCGCGCGCGGAGCACGTGGCAGTAGGTGTCGATGTCGGGCAGCTCGGGCATGCGGACCAAGAGCATACCGCGGAGCGCCAACATCCCTCGACAGGACCCGGGCGGACCTTGCTAGACTGATGGTGAATGAACTGGCGCCTCCTCCTCGCCATGGTTTGCGTCCCCACCGTTCTGGCGTTTGACGTCTTGCTCATTCGCCGGATGCTCACCGCGTGGAGGCGCGCTCATCGCCAGGCGCACCTCTTCATCATCGCGGGGACGGCCATGTCGTTCGTGCTCGGGCTCGCGGGCACGGCGCTGGTGGTCCTCGAGGTGGACCAGGGCGGCGCGGACGCCGTGCTGTGGGCTGCGACGCGCGGCACGCTGACGCTCGCTACCGGGGTCAGCATCGCGTGCGTGGCGCTGTTCGGCGCCGCGGCGTTTCGTGAGCGTTCGCTGCCCGCGCAGCGCTTTGCCTGGGGCTTCTCCTCCGTGGTGGTCGGGCTCACCGCGTTCGGCATGCTGAGCGAGCCAGTGGACGTTCCGTCTCCAGCCACGTGGAGCTACGGCCTGCGCCTGCCGCTGGTGATGCTGAACGTCTCCGCGTTTGGCTGGGTGGCGCATGCGGCGCTGCGGACACACGCCTCGCTCGCCGAAGCGCGGCGGCTCGGGCGCGACACCAACCCGCTGGTGCTGCGGCGCATGCAGGTGCTGGGGCGCGGCTCGGCGCTCGCGGCCGTGGGGCAGCTCAGCCTGCTCCTGCCCGCGGTGCACTCGCGCATCGACGTGGGGGTGCTCGGCTGGACCGCCATGTCGGCGTCGTTGCTGGGGGCGCTCGCCTTCGTGATGGCCATCTTCTTGACCTGGGCCACGCCCGAGTGGGTGCGCGAGCGCTGGCAGCGCGAGGCCGAGGTGGCCGCGCTGCGTGAACCGGTGGAGAGCGCATGACCCCGTTCGACGCCGTGGCTCAGGCCCTCGAGAAGAAGACCAAGCTCACGCGCACCCAAGCGCGCGGCACGCTGCGGCTCTTGTGCCGCGAGCTGGGTGTGCCCACCGACGCAGCCTCGCGCGCCGACATGCAGCTGCTGCTCACCCGCGGCTTGTTGCCAGCCCTCGAAGCGCGGCACGTGGCGGTGCCCACCGACCTGATGCAGGCGCTGGGCGCGGCGCTGGCCAGCGCGAGCGAAGGCGGCGCGGCGGCGCTCTACGGCATGTTCGACGACCTCGACTGACGGGAGGGACCCCTCGCCACTGCGCCTCGCGCGTCATCTCGCCGCTCGGCCTCCCCTTGCGGCCGACCCGCGTCCCGCTCTAGCCTGACCGTCATGCGCTGGTGCATCGCCGTGCTCGTGTCGCTCGCCTGCGTGGGCCTCGCCAGCTGCGACAGCCCCTCCGCGCCGCAGGCCTCGCGCGTGTACCTCGTGACGCGCGTGAACATCGCCTTCGAGGCGAGCGACGACGGCGTGGCGGGCCTCGACCTCGACGGGGTCACGTCCATGGACGAGCCGCCGGGCATGGAGGGCGGCTGCGCGCACGACGACCTGATCGGCCTCGAGGGCGAGCCCGGCGTGGACAGCCAGCTGGTCCGGCTGGGCGGCGCCATCGCGCTCTTCGGCTTCGGCGACATCAACGCCACGCTGCAGCAGACCATCAACGACGGCGGGCTCTCCATCTTGCTCGAGCTCGACGACGTCTCGAGCTTCGCGAGCGACCGCCGCGTGAGCATGCGCGCGTATCGCGGCCAGGGACCCTTGGCGCTGGGCACCGACGGGCTGGCCGAGCCGGGGCAGTCCTTCGACCTGCTGCCCGACTTCGAGCCCTCCGAGGGCGAAGGCCGCATCGAAGACGGCGTGCTGCACTTCGGACCCATCCCGAGCCTCACGCTGCCGCTGCGCTTCCTGATGACCACCGGCGACGTGCGGCTCACCCGCATGCACGGGCGCTTTCAGCTGGGCGACGACGGGCGGGTGCGCGGCATGCTGGGCGGTGTGGTGCCCGTGGCCGACATCCAGGCGCTCGTCACGCGGGTCATCGAAGACGGCGGCGGCACCGGAGACTCCTCGCTGCTCCCCATCCTCGAGCGAGCGCTGAGCGGCGTGGCCGACGCGGACCTCGACCCCGAGACCATGCGCTGCACGGGCATCACGGCGGGCGTGCAGATCGAGGCGGTGGAGGCGTTCATCCTGCGCTAGCGCGTGAGTCCGGCGGTGCGAGGGCGAAGGGACCCGCGATCTGGACCTGCGGGCGCTGATTGATCTTCCACGCCTCGTACAAGCCGATCAGCAAGATGATCGTGCCCATGATGTTCTCGAGGCCGAACACGAACGGGGCGAACAGCGCGAGGATGATGGCCACCAGCCAGGTGAGCAGGCCCCCCGACTCGGGCTCGACGCCCGCGCTTCCGCTGTCTTCCGCCACCGTGGTCGAGGGCGGCAGGCTGCTCGAGTCGGCTTCTTCGACCGCGTCGAGGGCGACCGAGTCCCCGCTCGGAGCGCTGGCGTCGGCGGGTGTCGAGACCTCCGCCGCCTCGGGTGGCGCCTGCTCGATGCCTTCGACGATCATCGGCACGTAGGTCATCACGATGGCGAGGTAGGTGATGGCCATGGCGATGAGCTGGTAGCGCCAACCGCCTCGTCCGTACGAGCCCACCTTCACGGCGTAGCCGACCATGAAGCCGACGGCGATGGCCACCAGCCCGATCTCGTATCCCGTGAGCGCCAAGATGGCGTAGTAGATAGACGCGCCAACCACGCCTGCACCGAAGCCGTAGGTCACCGCGCGGACGAAGCGCCCGAACGAGGTCCCCTCGGACTGCGGATTCTTCACGAGCTCCACGCAGCGGTCGCAGATCCTCTGCGCATCGACCTCGTAGTACCGGTCGCGCAGCGCGTTCTGGCAGGCCCAGCAGGTCATCGCTGGCGAGGCCACCTCGTCATCGTGTTCTGCTTCTGCTTCTGCTTCTGCTCCGTTGGTCTCAGCTTCGCTCCCGGGTGCATCGACCTCGAGGTCGGCTGCCGCCTCGTCCGCGGCAACCTGCGTCTCCGTGGGGTCCAGGTCCTCGTCCACGCCACGGCCACTCGATTCCAGTTCGCTCACGACGGTCCTCCTCCTGCTTTCATGGCGCGGGATACCACCAACGTTGCGAGGTCGTCCAGGCGACGGAAGGTCTCGCCCGCAGACGCTGGCCTGCGCCATCCCCTTGCGCCCATCCTGGGTCACGCTCTAGCTTGCGCCCGCGTGGACTTCCCCGGTCGCAAGCACATCTTCGGAGCGCACGTCGAGGCGCGGCGGCACCCGCTGGTGCCCGAGCTCGAGCTCTTCCTGTTGGGTGAGGGCGTGGACCTCGAGGCGCACGTGCACGCCATCGTGGAGGCCGATGACACACCCATGTGGGCCTTTGCGTGGGCGGCCGGCGCGGCGCTGGCGCGGCACCTGCTGGACCACCCCACGCTCGTGCGCGGGCTCGACGTCATCGACTTCGGCGCGGGCTCGGGCATCGCGGGCCTGGCGGCGGCGCGGGCCGGGGCGCGCAGCGTGGTGTGCGTGGACCTCGACGCGGAGGCCTTGGTGGCGTGTGCGGCCAACGCCGCCCTCAACGGTCTGGCGATCACCACGGCCACCAAGCGCCCGGAACGCTGGGACGTCGCGCTCGCGGCCGACGTGCTCTACGAGCGCAGCAACGCGCCCATCTTGACGGAGCTCGCCGCCTGCGAGGCGATCACCTTGGTGGGGGAGTCGAACCGGCCGGGCACCCCGCGCGTGTCCGCCGGCGCGCTGGCGGTCTACGACGTGCGAACGTTCCCGGACGTAGACGTGCCCGTGACGCG
>CAZEAA010000498.1:0-4317 GCA_964510015.1 uncultured Sandaracinaceae bacterium | reverse complement strand
CCGGATGGGTCGTTCGCGCAGTTCACACGCGTGCAAGCCCAACAGCTGCTCCAGAAGCCGGCGCACCTCACGTGGGAGGAGTCCGCGAGCTACGGGCTCACGTACTACACGGCCCACCGGATGTTGGTGGACCGCGCCAAGATCCAGCCCGGCCAGAGCGTGCTCGTGTGGGGCGCCGGTGGGGGGCTGGGGGTGTTCGCCGTGCAGCTCGCCGCTGCGGTGGGCGCGCGCCCGATCGCGGTCGTCTCCAGCCCGGACCGGGCCGAGCTGTGCATGAGCCTCGGCGCGGTGGGCGTGATTGACCGCAGTGAGTTCCCCGGACTCCCGTACCGAGACGGAATGACTGCCGCCGAAGAGGCCGACCGAGTTGCGGCCGTGAAGGCGTTCGGTCGGCGCATCTGGGAGATCCTCGGTGAACGCACGGGTGTCGACGTGGTGTTCGAGCACGTGGGCAAGAGCACGTTCCCGGCGAGCGTCTTCCTCGCCAACGACTTCGGCCGGATCGTGATCTGCGGCGCCACCACCGGGTACAACCTGACCTTCGATGTGCGCCACCTCTGGATGCGCCAGAAGCAGATCATCGGCTCTCACTTCGCGGACGCCAACTCGTGTCGTCGCGCGAACGCGCTCGTGCAGCAGGGCAAGATCAAGCCCGTGATGACGAGGTTGTTCACCTGGGACGAAGTCCCACGTGCGCACCAGCTCATGTACGAGAACAAGCTGCACGGCACCGTGTCTTGCCTGGTGGGCGCTCCGCGCGCCGGCCTCAAGAGCTACGCCGAGACCCTCGCGGCCCTCGAAGCGAGCTGAACGTCACGTGTCGCCGCCGTACGCGCGCGCGGCCGCGCACCGGGACTCCCCAAACGTTCTGTTTCTGCGAACGTTATTGTTGATAATGAGTATTTTACCGAAGTATCGCGGGGTCCTAGGTTTCGTCCACACGGAGCTCGACGATGATGAACAGCGCAACACTCCTACTCTCGGTCCCACTCCTCTTCCTCCTGTCCGCCATCGGCTTCGGCCTGACTGCCCGCCACTCGAGCACGGCAAAGTCGCTCGCCACTCGATGGCGAGTCGCTCACGCGGTGGCGCACCTGGCGCCGCTGCTCGCGATGTCGGCGAGCATGCTGCACGTCCTGAATCCCAGCCCTCCCGTCACGCGGTGGCACGTGGATGGCCTCGCGTGGCCGCTCTCGGGGGCAGCCGGCACGTTCGTCCCCAGTTTCAGCGTGCGCGCCGACGCCCTCTCCCTGGTCATGCTCACGCTGGTGACGTTGCTCGGCCTGGTGATCACGCGCTTCTCCCAGCGCTACCTCTCGGGCGAGCCCGGCCAGGCTCGCTACCTGCGCGCCTTCGCGCTCACCATGGCTGCGGTGAGCCTGCTCGTCATCGCCAACAACCTGCTGGTGGTGGTGGCAGCCTGGAGCGTGTCGAGCGTCGCGCTCCACCAGCTCCTCACGTTCTACCCCGAGCGACCGCAGGCGCTGGTCGCGGCGCACAAGAAGTTCCTCATGAGTCGGGTCGCAGACGTCCTGCTCTTCGCCGCGGCGGCGCTCCTCTACCACGCCGTCGGCACGCTCGAGATGGACGCCCTCGGTCGGGCCATGGCGCCGGCGGTCTCTCGAACCACTCTCGAGGTCGCGGGCGTCCTGCTCGCGGGCGGAGTCATCCTGCGTTCGGCTCAGCTGCCGTTCCACGGCTGGCTCATCCAGGTCATGGAGGCCCCCACGCCGGTGTCGGCGCTGCTGCATGCGGGCATCGTGAACATCGGCGGGTTCGTGCTCGTTCGCCTGGGAGCCCTGCTGCTCCAGATGGAGGCCGCCCAGACGCTCCTGGTGGTGGTGGGCGGACTGACGGCCACCCTCGCCGCGCTGGTGATGACCACACGCGTGACCATCAAGGTAGCGTTGGCCTGGTCCACCTGCGCGCAGATGGGGTTCATGTTGGTGGAGTGCGGCCTCGGGGCGTATGACCTCGCGCTGCTGCACCTGGTGGCGCACTCGCTCTACAAGGCGCACGCGTTCTTGAGCTCGGGACGAACCGTGACCCACACGGTGAGCGGCCGGGCGCGGCACGAGAGCGTGGCGCCGAGTCCTGCGCGCTGGCTGCTGTCGCTCTCCCTGTCGCTGGCCGCCGTCTTCACGGTGGACGCGCTGCTCGGTGCGGGCCTTCGCGAGACGACTCCCGGCACGGCGGCCGGATTCATGATGGCTCTCGCCCTCGCGGCGCTGCTGGCGGACGCACGGCCCACACGCGCGCCACAGGCGGCGCTCGCGCGGGTGACCGGGGGAGGCCTGCTGCTGGTCGCGTACTTGCTGCTGCACGCCGGCTTCGGCCTTGCAGTCGCCGGGTATCCGCCCGCCACGTCGGACGTCGCGAGCGTGGCTCACCTCGGCGTGGTGGTCGTCCTCTTCGGCGCTGGCCTCGGCGTGCATGCATGGCTCCGCCACGTGCCCGACGGAGCCCTGGCGAGGCGCCTCTACCCCGCCGTGTTCGCCGGGTTCTACCTGGACGAGGTCTTCACGCGCTTGACCTTCGCGCTGTGGCCCCCGCGCGGGCTCACACGGCAGCGCCCCCCCACCCACCTGCAGGCCTCGGCCGTCGGGAGCGCAGCATGAGCGAGCCCACCGTCGGTCACACCGCCGCCTCCGAAGCGGCAGCACAGCCCGCCACCTTCGACGCAGCCGTGGACGCGGCGTGCGCGCGCATCGCGCCAGCGTGGCCCCTCGATAGGCTGATCGCGGTGAACCCCTACTGGGGCTTCGTCAGCCAGCCCATCGAGGACGCCGCCGCGCACCTCACGGCGCTCTCGGGCACGCGCATGGTCATGCCGCGGGCGTGGTACCGCGCGCGCTACCAGGAGCAGACGCTGACCGAGCGCCACATTCAGCTGGCCATCGAGCAGAGCGGCTCCGCGCTCGACGCGACGAAGGTGCTCGCGTGCCTCGAGGCTCCCGAGCCCGCCGAGTCACGCTATCCCACCGTGGTCGACGTGATCGACGCCTCGCGCGACCTGTCACACGCCGTCTCCTACGACGAGCTGGTCACGCGACAGCTGAGCCAGGCGTGCGCGGCCTACGTCGACCGGGCGCAAGCGAGCTGGCCTCTCTCGCGCGAAGGAGGCTTCTACGCAGGCTTCCGGCGCCTGTTGGCAGAGGACGCGTCACCTCGCTTGCTGGTGGGCCGAGCGGGCTTGGCAGCGGCGTCGCGGGCCCTCCCGACGGAGCCGCGCGCCCTCCTGCGGCACGCGCTCGAGGTCCTCGGGGTGACGCCATCCGAGCGTGAGGACTACCTCACGGCGCTGCTCCTCAGCATCCTCGGGTGGGCGTCGGCGTTCGCCTTCACGCGCTGGGAGGCCCGCCTCACGGGCGGCGACGACGAGGACATCGTCCATCTGCTGGCGGCGCGCCTGACGTGGGAGCTGCTGCTCTACCAAGAGGTGGCCTCCGCCGACGTGCGGCAGACCGTTCGCCGAGCGCGCGCTTCGTTTCGCTCGCGCCCGCTCGCCGCGCGCACGGCCGGCGAGGCCGAGTGGGTGCTCCAGCGCGCCGTGGAGGTGGCCTACCAACAGCGCCTGGTTCCGGACGTCGAGGCCGAGACCGCGAGCGCGCCCGACGAGGCGCCGCGCGCACAGCTGGTGTTCTGCATCGACGTCCGCTCGGAGGTGATGCGGAGGAGCGTCGAGGCCGAGGGCCAGGACCTCCACACGCTCGGGTTCGCGGGGTTCTTCGGGCTCACCGCGGTCTACCAACCGCTCCGAGGACCGGCGCGCGCGCAGCTCCCCGGGCTGCTGGCGCCCAGCCTGCAGATCGCGGATCGCGGCCCGCGCCAGAGCCAAGCCGGCGCGGCCGTGGCGCGCTCGGCGGAGGGCCTGGGCCTCGTCAAGGAGCTCTCGCGCAACCCGGTCGCCACCTTCTCCTGGGTGGAGGCCCTCGGCCTCGGCGCGCTGGGCGCGCTCGTCCGAGACACGTTCGCGCTGGGCGACGGCGGCGCCGACCCGCTCCGCACGCACGCCCACGCACACAGCTTGGTGCCCACGCTGGTGGGCCCGGACGGGGAGGAGCTGCCCCTCGCGCGCCGGGTCACGCTGGCGGGGAACGTGCTGCGCGGCATGAGCCTCACAGCACGCTTCGGCCGCCTGGTGGTCCTCTTCGGCCACGCCGCCACGAGCGACAACAACCCGCAGGCGGCGGGTCTGCAGTGCGGCGCCTGCGGGGGACAGAGCGGTGAGGTGAACGCCCGCGCGCTGGCTGGGCTGCTCAACGACCGCGCCGTGCGCGCAGGGCTGGTGAACGAGGGCATCGCGATCCCCGAGAC
>CAZEAA010000497.1:0-4320 GCA_964510015.1 uncultured Sandaracinaceae bacterium | reverse complement strand
TCCGCCGCCGCGATAATCGGCGGCGGTCCGCGCGTGCGCCCCGGCGAGATCACGAGCGAAGCCGGCTGGTCCCCGTCCACGCCCACCGACGAGCTGCGCGAGCTGTGCACCGAGATGCGCTCTCTCGGCGTGCGCACCAGCATCTTCGTGGACGCCACCCCTGCGGCGGTGGACTTCGCCAAGAGCCTGGGCGCCGACCGCGTGGAGCTCTACACCGAGCCGTATGCGCGCGCCTTCGAGCGCGGTGACGCGGCCGCGAGCGAGAGCCTCGCCACGTACGTGGTGGCCGCCAAGCACGCCCGCAGCGTGGGCCTCGAGGTGAACGCAGGGCACGACCTCGACCTGCGCAACCTGCCGCTGTTCAAGACGGTTCCGGGCCTGAAAGAAGTGTCCATCGGCCACGCGCTGATGAGCGAGGCGCTGTTCCGCGGCATGGCGGCCGTGGTGCGCGACTACCTCGACGTGCTGCGCTAGCGCGCCACTCAGAACCTGCCGCTCAGACCGATTACGCCTCCGCCGCGCGTGGGTCCGGCGCTCAACGACACGTTCCGCTCGGTCCTGAAGCGCATCCCACGCGTAAGGTAGGCGGTGAGCGCATACCCGGCCACGATGCCGGCCGCTGAGCCCACCATGAGCCCGCCGCCGCTTACGTCGTCGCCCTGGAAGAGGAAGCCGAGCGCCACGGCGAGCGCTCCACCCACGCCAGCCCCCAGGTCCATGAGCAGCACACGGCCGCGGGTGAAATCATAGCGATGCCCGAGGTAGCCGCCCACGGCCATGCCGCCCACCGCCATGAGCATGGCACCGGCGTGCAGACCCCGCACCCACGCGTCCGAATAGCTGTAGGAGAGGTCGGCGAACGCGAGCAAGGTCATCACCCCCGTGGCCCACATGCCGACGCTGGACGCGAGCGCGGCTTCGCCCGCGGTGGGCTGCATGGTCGCGTTCAGGAGGGCGCCCACCCCGAGGCCGCCGAGCTGACCCAGCATGATGCCGAGAGCCACGCCATCCCCGCGCGTGAAGCCCGTCTCATCGTAGTAGTCGTCGTCTCCGTCGCTGTCGTACAGCTGTCCGAACGCACCCGTGAGCAGGTAGCCGAAGGTGGCGCCCCACAGGGCGCTCGCGTTCATGGTGTACGAGGCACCTGGCGTGATCCCGTCGCGGCTGTACAGGAGCGAGAAGCCGATTCCGAGGCCCACCCCGCCGAGCGACGCCACCACCCAGGGCCGGGCTCCGTTGCACCCGTCGATGACACAGGGGACGACGCCGAACGTTGTCCCCAGCACTGCCTGCGAGGTGACGAACTCTGCTCGCGCGAGGTTGCTGGTGCCCTCGCGACCTCGTGACGCCGCCGTGTCGCCCTGGCGGTCCACCATGTCGGCCTCGATCTCGCGGATGAGCTGCTCCGCGCGGCCCGCGGCGGGGTGCGAAGGATGCTCGAGGCGCAGTCGGCCGAGCAGCGCGAGCGCGTGCCCGGGGTGACCGTCAGCGCGCTGCACGAGCGCGTCTTCGAACAACGCCCAGGCCGCGTCGGATGCGTCGTCGGAGAGAGGCCCTTCGGCGGATGGCGGCGGAGCGCTGGCGAGCGAATCCGCCGTGTCCGAACCAACCTGCGCGGAGGCACTCGAGGGCAACACGACCAAGAGAAGACTCGCGGCGAGGCCTCCCCACCAACCAACGTTTGCAAGCGACAGCGAACTCATCGGTCCCCTCCTCGGCGATCCAAGTGCACAACCAACCGGCACTCTACACAGGAGGTGGCGAATCCGCCAAAGGCTGGACACGTCAGAGGCCCGGCGAACGCATGGCAAACACCACTGTCCGTCGAGCCTCCGAGGTTGCCCCAGGGGGGTGGCTCGCTAGCCATCCCCCTAGCGGTTCATTCCGCCGCTGGGGCGGCCGCTGCTGCGGGCTCCGCCGCCGTCTCGGCCGCTGCCGCGGGGAACAGGTCCGCCGGCGTGGGCACCACCCAGTGCATGGCCGGCGCGCCACCGTGGCCGTTCATGGCGCGGGTGCCCAGCACCAAGATGGACGAGCGGTCCGGCGACAGCAGCACGCCGTCGATGCCGATGGGCGAGCAGCCGAGCGCAGGCGGCGGGGGCTCCACCGGCGCCATGCGAGCCTCTTCTTCGGTCGCGCCACCGCCCACGCCGTCCGCGGCGGCGCCGTACTCGGGGGCGTCGCCATCATGGCAGTGCGCGTCGTTGGCGCTCACGGCCAGCACGCGCGCGTCGGTCTGGTCGGCGCGCAGCAGGTGCAGCGTGTAGCCGCCGTTGCCCTCGGGGCCCGAGGCCTCGATCCACATGGCCCAGCCCTCGAGCTCGCCACCCAGGGTGACCAGCGCGTTGTAGGCCATGATGGAGTACGGCGCCTCGGCCGCGCGGTTCACCAGGTTCTGCCCCGGCGTCACCGTGCGGAACGTCCCCAGGCCGCGGCGGATGGCGGCCACGCGCGGGCGCTCCACGGCCCCTTCGAAGGTGGCGCGCTGCTCGGAGGCCGTGGCCGTGCCGAGCCACACGTGACCCGGCGCGAGCTCACCCGGGTCCACGTCGAACACGGCCCAGTGGTTGCGGCGCGTGTCGTAGCCGGCGGTGCGCTTGATCACGCACTCGCCCTCGGCGGGGTTGCGGCACGCGTCGATGGCGGCCGTGAACGCGGGGTACGGCTCGGGGGTGACCTCCTCGAGGTCGGCGAAGTACATGCCGGGCGCCATGGGCGGCGGCGGCTCGGGGACGGGCTCCGGGACGGGCTCGGGGTCGACCGCAGCCACGTGCTCGTACATGGGCTCTTCGATGGGGTCGGGCGTAGTCGAGGAGGGCTCCGAGTGGCTGCATCCCATGGACAGCAACGAGAAGAAGCCGAGACCGGCGATGGTGTGGCGTGTGATGTGGTGCATGCGATCACGCTAACACCTTCTCCCCCGCGTGTCCGCCTACACTAGAATTCGATCTCAGCGGTCTCAGCGGTCTCGGGGGGCAGGTCGCAGGGCTCGGCCAAGGCTGGGTCGCCGCCGCCACCGGCCGGAGGCGGGAGCACCGTGGGTGCCATCATCATGCCCATGATCATGGGCTCCGGCGCCGGATCGCAGCCGGGGGTCAGCGCACACACCGCGTAGTCCAGCGGATGATGCAGGGCCGCCTGGACGTCGCGAGGCAGCGCGTCCTGCACCTCGTACGGCAGCGCCTCGTAGGCCGGGCCACACGCCTCACCACACCTTGGCGGGTGGGCTCAGCCCTTGACCACCACCGACGAGCCGTGACCGAAGAGGCCCTGGTTCGCGGTGACACCCACGCGGGCGCCCTCCACCTGGCGGCCGGTGGCCTGCCCGCGGATCTGCCAGGTCAGCTCGCACACCTGCGCGATGGCCTGGGCAGGGACCGCCTCGCCGAAGCAGCTGAGACCGCCGCTCGGGGTCACGGGCACGCGGCCACCGATCGTGGTGTCGCCGTCGCGCAGCAGCTTCTCGGCCTCGCCGGGCGCGCACAGGCCGATGTTCTCGTACCAGTCGAGCTCCAGCGCCGAAGCCAGGTCGTAGACCTCGGCCACGTTGACGTCCTCGGGACCCACGCCGGCCTGCTCGTAGGCCAGCTTGGTGATGGAGTCGCGGAAGCTCACCGGCGGGAGCGGCACGCTGGCCCCCGAGTCGGTGGCGATGTTCGGCATGTCCACCACCGTGCTGGGGAAGACCGGCGTGACCGTGGACACGCCCGCCACGGACACCCACTTGGTGGCGTGCTTGCGCGCGTAGGCCTCGCTGGTGAGCACGATGGCCGCGCCGCCGTCGCTGGTGGCGCAGATCTCGAGCAGGCGCAGCGGGTCCGCCACGACCTTGCTGGCCAGCACCTCTTCGATGGTGACCTCCTTACGGAAGCGCGCGTTCGGGTTGTGCAGGCCGTGCCGCGAATTCTTCACCTTCACCTGGGCGAAGTCCGCCGAGGTGGTGCCGTAGAGCGCCATGCGGCGCCGCGCCCAGAAGGCGAAGTAGGTGGGGTTGGTGGCGCCCATCAAGCGGAAGCGCAGCCAGTCCGGGTCGTCCGGCCGGTCGCCGCCCACGGGCGCGAAGAAGCCCTTGGGAGCCGCGTCGGCGCCCACCACCAAGGCCACGTCGCACAGGCCCGCCAGGATCTGCGCCCGGGCGATGTTGAGCGCCTGGGCACCCGTGGCGCACGCGCCGTAGGAGCTGGCCACCTGCGCGCCGCTCCAGCCGAGCGCCTGCGCGAAGGTGGAGCCCGCGATGAAGCCGGGGTAGCCGTTGCGGATGGTGTCGCCGCCGCTCACGAACTGCACGTCGCGCCAGTCGATGCCGGCGTCGTCGAGCGC
>CAZEAA010000496.1:0-4322 GCA_964510015.1 uncultured Sandaracinaceae bacterium | reverse complement strand
CGCCCATCAGCGGCGCCGACGCGGTCTACATCGGCAACGGCCGCTACGAGTGGTCGGCCGACATGTTCGCGGTGGGCCTGCGCTACCAGTTCGACGCGGGCGAAGACCACACGGCGCCTACCGAGCCGGCCCCGAGCGATGCGCCTGCGGAGCCCAACCCGTCAGGGGACGCGCACGAAGCCCAGCCGCAGCCCGAAGGCGCGGCCGACGCGCTCTAGGGTGTCGACCGTGGGGTTGCCCTCCCCGCGCTCGATCTGCGCGATGGTCAGCTTGGACACCCCCGCCACCTTCTCCGCGAAGTCCGCCTGCGTCATGCCCGTGACCTGACGCATGCGGCGGACGGTGTCGGCGAGGGAGGTCAGCCGACCGGCGTCCAAGTCTTCGTACAAGGCAACACGGGCCTGCTGCCGCTCCGCCACGCTCAGCTTCTTCATGCGGCCCACATCAGCCTCCTTCCACCGCCATGAGGGCCGCGCTCGTGGCGCGAATGTGCGGCGTTCGTCGATCGATGACGTCGTCGTCGACACCGAGGTCGCGCATGAGCTCGGGTGCTGCGGCCAGCCGCTCGCCGAACGCGCGCAGCGCCGGTGCGCTCACCTCGCGCGGCAGGATGGACGGCAGGTGCTCGGCGAGGCCGGTCGCCACGTCGTTCCAGTCCGGTGGGCCTCCTCGCTCGGAGCGCCAGCGCGTCTGCCGCGTGATCAGATCTGGGTCCAGGAACATGGGCGCGAAGTCGTAGACCGGGGACAGCTCCACCCGCCCGTCCACGTGCTTGAGCAGCGAGGTGTTGCGCCCGTGGTTGTCGGGGTTGCCCAGCGCGAGCGCCGCCGCGTCGCGCAACAGCAGCTCGAGCACGTCACGCCGCGGGTCGTGCACCACGTCGGCGAGCTGCGCGCAGAGGTCCTCGAACGCGAGCCGCGCGCCGGGCTCCACCACGCCCATGAACGAGTAGGCGCTCTCCATGCCGAGACGCACAACGCCACCGTCAGCTCGTTGGCGGTCGAAGCGCGGCACCAGCAGCGTCCCTTGGTCATGATGGAGCGCGTCCCCGCAGCGCAGGCCGAGCGCGCGCAGCACCTCGAGATACGGGGCTTCGTTGGCGAGCACGGCGGCGTCCTGACGCATGCGCCCGCGTGGGAACTTGATGATGTAGTGGCGGACTGCACGCGAATCCGGCAGCGCGCCATCGGCGTGAAAGCGGCCATGGGCGTCGGCCGTCATGAGCAGCTTGGGGGACGCGCCGCCCGTGTCGCTCGAGCCCGTCATGGGGATGCGCTGGCTCTCGGCCCAAGCGCGAAAGTCGTCGCCGCGGGCCACGATGTCAGCCAGCTCGACCCCCTCGCCGCTCTCCTCCCCCGGGGTCACGGCGGCGGCCACGCGCAGGTTGCCCACCGGGTTCCGAGCGCCCGCAAGGAGCACGTCCCAGTCGCTGGTGCCGCCACCCTCCGCGCGCAGGCGAGCGGCCACCTGACGTCGGGCTTCGCCCTGAGGCATCATGTCCATCAGGAAGGCCGGAAAGGTAGGCAGCTTCAGCGGCCCGTAGCTGACGGGGTACCGCACGGAGACCGCTCGATGGTCGCGCGCGTGCATGGCAGACCCTACATAGTCGATGTCGTACTCGAAGAACGTGGGCGCCTCGTGGCCACGCTGGTCGCCCCGCAGCTCCACGTCGGCGGCGGCACGGAACTCGCCGGACAGGCAAACATCGATGGCACATCGGGGCGTCACGTCAAAAGAATACTATATCAGTTGATAAAGACCAACCCGGCCGATGTCACCCGCTAAAGACAATCATGACATTCATTTCGAGAGCCCAGACGGCATGACGGAAGGACCTGCCAAGGCCAGCATCTTCGACCGAGACGCCCTCGAGAGCCTGCGGCGTGAGCTGCGTCTCGACCCGCATCGGATGCGCAGCCTGCGGAACGCGTACCTGAAGAACTTCGCGTCGGACGAGGCGACGCGCGGGACGTTCTCGGCGCCCGAGCGTATCGATCTTGGTTCACTGAGCGTGCATCAGCGCCACGACTCCACCCTGGACGGCGCGAGCAAGCTGCTCTTTCGCACGAGCGAGGGCCTCCTCACCGAGGCTGTGATCCTACGCGTGGCCAGCGGCCGCTCCACCGTGTGCGTGTCCAGCCAAGTGGGTTGCGCCGCCGCATGCCGCTTCTGTGCGACTGGCACCATGGGTATCGCGCGTGCTCTCAGCGTGGCCGAGATCCTGGGCCAGGTGGTGGCGGCCGGACGCGTGCTCCAAAGCGAGGGCCGCCGCCTGCGCAACGTGGTGTTCATGGGCATGGGGGAGCCCTTCCACAACGAGGCCAACGTCACCGAGGCCGTCGCGGTGCTGCTCGACCCCACCGGCTTCAACCTGGCGCCGGCGAAGCTCATGGTGTCGAGCGTGGGCGTGGTGGACGGCATGCTGCGGCTCGCCGAACGGTTCCCGCGCGTGCGCCTGGCGCTCAGCCTGCACAGCGCGCGGCAGGACGTGCGCGAGACCTTGGTGCCGCTCGGCAAGCGCTGGGGCCTGGACGACCTGCGGCGCGCCGTGGTGGAGCTGAACGCGCTGCAGACCGACCCGCTGATGCTCGAGTACCTGATGCTCGCGGGCGTGACCGACACCGAAGAAGACCTCGCCGCGCTCTTGGCGTGGACCGAGGGGCTGAACGTCCACGTCAACCTGATCCCGTACAACCCCATCGCGGCGGCGCCCGAGCTGGTGGGCACGCCGGTTCCGGACTGCCGGGCGTTTGCCGCGCGACTGAAGCAGGCGGGGCGCACCACCACCGTGCGCCGCAGCCTGGGCGGTGACATCGAGGCGGCGTGCGGTCAGCTGGTGAAGACGCAGACGCTTCTGGAGCGACGGCGCCCACTCGCTGGCCCATGATTCCACGCTCGTCCGGGCTGGTCGGCCCCCGCCCCTCCGAGTACCCTGAGCCGATGGCTGTCCCCGCCAAGAAGCGGCTCACCTACCCCGAGTACCTCGCCCTCGAGCGTGAGCACGACGTTCGCCACGAGTTCCTTGGTGGGGTGGCGTGGGCCATGGCGGGAGGCTCCGTTCGTCATGCGCGCGTGAAGATGCGCCTCACCCTGCACCTCGGCGGCGCGCTCGCTGGCGGTGCCTGTGAGCCGTTCGACTCGGACCTCAAGGTGCGGGTGCTCGAGACCGGGTTTGCCACCTACCCTGACCTGACCGTGGTGCGCGGCGGGGACGAACGTCACCCCGAGGATTCGCACGCCGTCACGAATCCCACGTTGCTGGCTGAAGTGCTCTCCCCGTCTACCGAGGCATGGGACCGAGGCGAGAAGTTTGCTCAGTACCGACGCATAGCGTCGCTTCGTCACTACCTGCTGGTGCGGGCCGAAGAGCCACACATCGAGCACTACCAGCGGCAAGACGACGGCAGCTGGCGCCTCTCGGACCATCGCGCGGGCGACATCGTGGTGCTGGACGCCCTGGGCGTGAGCTTGACCGTGACCGACCTCTACAGCGGCATTCCGACCGAAGACGAGTCAGCCGGGGAGTAGCCGCTCACGCCCCCGCGGCGCGCGCCAGCCCGGCAATCTCCGCGATGACCTCGTCCATGCTCATGAGCGTGCTGTCGAGGTGCACCGCGGCTTCAGCCGGCCGCAGCGGCGCCACCGCGCGGCCGCTGTCCTGGGCGGCGCGCGCCGCGCTCTGCTGAAGGATCTCGGCCTCGTCGGCGACCGTGCCGCGCTCGCGGAGGTCCAGCACGCGGCGCTTGGCGCGCTCCGTGGCGGCGGCTGTCAGGAACACCTTCACCTCGGCGTCAGGGAACACCACGGTGCCGATGTCGCGCCCTTCGAGCACCACCCCCCCCTCGGCGCCCAAGCGGCGCTGCAAGCCCAAAAGCGCGGCACGGACAGGCGGGTGCGTGGCCACTTTGCTGGCGCCCACGGCAATGTCGGTGGTGCGGATCTCGTCGGCGCGGTCCACGCCCGCGATGTGCAGGCGCGGCTCGCCGCTGGGGCCCAGCACGAAGGTCAGGTCCAGCTCGCTGGCCAGCTTGCCGAGCGCGTCGGCCTCGGTCCAAGCCACTCCCGCGTCTTGCGCCGCGAGGGCCACGCCGCGGTAGAGCGCGCCCGTGTCCACGAGCACGAAGCCCAGCTCCGCCGCGAGCTTGCGCGCCGTGGTGCTCTTGCCCACGCCCGCGGGCCCGTCGATGGCCACCACGGGCCGCGCGCGCTTGGTGCTCACGAGACGACCTCCACTTCGATGTGGGCGCCCAGCGAGCGCAGCAGCTCGGGGAAGCCGGGGAAGCTGGTCTCCACGCACTCCACGTCGTCCACGATGGTGGTGC
>CAZEAA010000495.1:0-4365 GCA_964510015.1 uncultured Sandaracinaceae bacterium | reverse complement strand
GCTCGCGACACGAAGCCGATGTCGGGTGGCCACCTACCTCGGAACCGTCGGCTGCATGCCGCAGAGAGAGGACATCACCATGGACCACCCCGTTCCTTCATCGTCCGTCACGCGGACGCGGCGCCGCGTTGCGACCCGCGACACTCACGCGCGCTGGCCCATGCACACGTGGCTGGGAGTCGCCCTCGCTTGCTCGCTCGCGGGCTGCGCCGCCGAGTCGGAGTTCGAGCCCGGCTCACCCGACGGCGCGGCGGATGATGGTGGCGTGAGTGGCGCGACGTCTGCCATCCGCGACCCGACCGTGGCGTCAGCGTCGTTCTTGCTGCCCATGGTGCAGGTGTTCTCGTGGCGCGGCATGTGCTCGGGCACGCTCATCGCCACCGACCGGGTGCTGACCTCGGCGCACTGCGTGTGCACCGAGAGCCTGGTGGGCGGGAACATCTGTCAGTCCGGCGTGACGGTGCACTTCCGGCCCAACCCGGTGACCGGTGCTCAGCCGGCGGACATCACGGGCACCGCCACCTACCACCCCAGCTACAACCCGTCGTGGGTCGACAAGGAGCTCGAGAACGACCTCGCGGTGATCGCGCTCTCGAGCCCTGCCCCGAGCTACATCACGCCGATGGAGGTGGCCACGCAGAAGCCCTCCACCAGCTCCGACGTCGTGGTCGCGGGCTTCGGGCTGACGGGCAGCAGCTGCGGCGGCGCCCTCGGCACGCTCAACTTCGACGTCACACGCTTCGACCGCTTCGTTGACGACGGGCGCATCCTGCAGTGGGACGACCCCGTCACGTGCGGTGGCGACTCGGGAGGCGCCATCACGAACCTGGCGGGCACCATCTTGTACGCCGTGCACTCGAGCAATTCCCCGACGCTGAGCCACGGCTTCGCGGGCAAGGCCATCGCGGTGTCGCCGTACTACCCCTGGATCCGCGGGCTGACGTGCTCGGCCACCATCGAGGACCGCTGCAGCAGCAAGGCCACCATGTGCCGATGCAGCGCGGGCGTGGGCGACTGCGACGTGAACGCGGACTGCCGCAGCGGGCTGCGCTGTGCCCAGAACGTGGGCGCGCAGTTCGGACAGGACCCCACGCTGGACATGTGCGTGCCCGCGACCGGGCCCGTGGAAGGCACGTGCACGTGCGGAGAGCTCAACGGGCGCTGCATGGCGAGCACCGTCAGCGGCTGCAGCGTGGGCTACACGCCGCGTTGCAACCCGCTGCGCGAGACGACCACGTCCGAGTGCGGTGGGTGCACCTGTCGCTGAGGACCGGCCACGATCGCCACGGCGGTGGTGACGGTGCTGGTGGCGCGCGCTCGCGACGCGGGCGTGTGGCGCTGGGCGCTGTCGCTCTAGCGACGCAACCGCGCGTGATCTCGCCGGCGATTGCAGGCACGCTCGCACCGTATGACCAAGAAGCTCGTCATCCCCGAGGCGCCCACGCTCGAAGGCGCATCCGCGCCCGTCAGCCGCGCCTTCGCAAAGGTCATTGGAAAGCACAGCACCGTGGAAGGCATGGCCGCCGCGGCCGATGCACTCGGGAAGCTGCTCGCGAAGGACGCGAAGGCGACGGCCGCCCTCCAGGCCGCGACCGCCACCATGGCTCGCCAGCTCGCGCCGACGGACGGCTTGGCGATCAAGGACAAGGCGAAGCGCATGGCGTTCTTGGAGCGCGTGGGCCAGCTGGAGATGATGGCCAGCAGCCTGAGACGAGCCGACGTGGCCAACGACGCGGCGCTGGTGGACCTGGTGCTCGAGCTGCCGGACAGCCACGTGACGGGAGTGTTGGTGAGCGTGCTGGGAGGCGGGCAGATCAGCTTGCCGCTGACGCGTGAGCCGCGGCTGGTGAGGTTGCTGGAGGTCAGCACGCGCGCGCCCGTGCTGCGCGTGGCGCTGGCCGTGCTGTTCGCGACGAAGCCGAGGCAAGCGCGCACGCTGGCGGGCCAGGTGCTCACGAAGGCGCGAGACGGGGAGTGGAGGCTCGCTCCGGTGTTGCTGAACCACATCGCGCAGAACGAGCGCAGGCACGTGACGTGGTTGCCGCTGGTCGCGCCGCTGACGCTCCACGCGGTGCCCGATGTGGCCAACGACGCGGGGTCGTTGATCAGCAAGCAGCCGGCCATGTTCGAGGCCTACGTGGAGTGGGCGGCGACGCAGGAGGATGTGCGCGGGGCGGTGCGGGTGATCGGCGCGCAGCTGTACTGGGCTTCGCTGGTGGATGCGAAGCTGCCGGGGCGGTTGGTGGAGAGGTTCGAGGGGCTGCAGGAGCGCGCGAGGAAGCAAGGGGACGCGGAGGCGGTGGAGGTGATGGAGAAGGTGCTGCGGGCGGTGGTGGGTTCGTCGCCGTCGCCGTCGACGACCACGACCACGACCGCGACCACGACCACGACCACGACTATGACTACGAGGACGCGGAGGCAGACGCAGAGTGCGGGGCCGGTGGTGCCGAAGGTGGCTCACGTGGGGACCGAAGGGGGGCCGCCACTGTTGCTGCCAGCCGAGTTGCTCGGGGCGTGGCAGGGGGCGCTGGGGCCCGAGCCGTTCGACAGCGGGAAGAGCGACTACGAGCGCGCCACGAAGAAGCTGGGGCCGCAGATGATTCGCGTTGGCGCGGGAGTGGGAGTGGTGCTCGACGAGCAGGGAGTGAGCGTCTACGCGGAGCCCACGGGACTGCTGCTGGTGGCGAGCGGGTCGCCCGACGAGGCCGTGGCGAGTGCGTGGAAGAAGCTGGGCACCGTGAAGGTGAGTGCGAAGGGCATGGTGGTGCTGGACGCCGCGGAGTCGGGCGCCAAGAAGGGCGTGAATCGCGCCGCGGTGCCGCTCGAGGCCGGGCAGTACCAAGTGCTGGTCCACCAGCCAAAGGGTTTTGGCGGCGACTACTCGGCGACGCGCCTGGTGCGGGTCTCCGGCGACAGGTCGGCGCGCCGAGTCACCTGACCGAGTCACGTGACGGCGCCGGGTTGCAGCGGGACGCCCGCGCCCCCACCTTCCGGCCGTGCGTTTCGTCGATCAAGTTGAAATCGAAGTCCAAGCCGGCAACGGCGGCAATGGCGCCGTGGCGTTCCGTCGCGAGAAGTATGTCCCCCTCGGCGGTCCGGCCGGCGGTGACGGTGGCGACGGCGGTGACATCGTCTTCGAGGCGCACGAGCGCATGTCGACGCTGATGGACCTGCACTACCGCCGCACGCTGACCGCGCCTCCGGGCGAGCACGGCCGCGGCAAGGACCAGTTCGGTCACGCTGGGCGCGACGAGCGGGTGCAGGTGCCCGTGGGCACGCAGGTCTACGACGCGGAGACGGGCGAGCTGCTGGTGGACCTGGCCGAGCCCGGCCAGACGTTCGTGGTGGCGCGCGGCGGCAAGGGCGGGCGCGGCAACATGCGCTTCGCCACGCCGTTCGACCGCGCCCCGCGGCGCGCCGAGCCGGGCGAAGAGGGCGAGCACCGCTTCTTGAAGCTCGAGCTGAAGCTGATGGCCGACGTGGGCGTGGTGGGCTTCCCCAACGTGGGCAAGTCGACGTTCATCGCCGCCGTGTCGCGCGCCACGCCGAAGATCGCGGACTACCCGTTCACCACGCTGGTGCCCAACCTGGGTGTCGCGTCGCTGGGCCCGGACCGCAACTTCGTCATCGCCGACATCCCGGGCATCATCGAGGGCGCCTCCGAGGGCGCGGGCCTGGGCTTGCGCTTCTTGCGCCACGTGGAGCGCAACCGCGTGCTGCTGCACGTCATCACGTACGACCCGGATCCCAGCCGTGATCCCGTGGCCGACTACAAGGCCCTGCTCAAGGAGATGGGCACGTTCGATGCGTCGCTGCTGGAGCGGCCGGCCATCGTGGCGTTCAGCAAGCAGGACATCCCCGAGGCACAGGAGGCGCTCGAGGCGTCGCGCGAGGCGTTCGCCGAGCTGGGCGTGAAGGTCATGCCGTTCAGCGCCGCCACGCGTGAAGGGCTCGACAAGATCCTGCTGGCCCTCGAGGCCATCCTGAAGAAGACCGACCCCTCGCGGGTCACCAGCGCCAACCTGGTGCTGGGCGCGCGCCCGCAGGACCTGCACGACACCGCGGGCAGCGGGAGCCGCGTTCAGTCCGAGTCCGACGAAGACTGAGGCGACTCGCGCGCTTCGATCACTCGAAGCGACTCGCGCGCTTCGATCACTCGAAGCGACTCGCGCGCTTCGGTCACTCGAAGCGCCTCGCGCACTTCGATCTCGCCGACCGCCCAGCGCGCCGCTTCACGGACCACGTCGCTCGCGTGGCTGAGGCTGGCCTCCTGGAGTACGGGCAGGTGCGTGCGCGAGCCCGTGTTGCCGAGCACCACGGCGGCGTTGCGCGCGAGCTTGGCGAGGCCGGAGCGACGCATGGGGG
>CAZEAA010000494.1:0-4368 GCA_964510015.1 uncultured Sandaracinaceae bacterium | reverse complement strand
GGGAGAAGATGCCGTCGCGCGCCAGGATGGCCATGGCGTTGCGGTTGCCGGCCAGCACGCGCGCGTAGCGCAGCTCGAAGCGGGTGCGCTCCGGCACGGCGAGCCCCTGCTGGTGGATGCGCTGGTACATCAGCGCCACAGGCAGGAAGGCGTGGGCCGCCAGCAAGATGCCCGAGAGCGGGCGCAGGTCGGGGCGCACCGGTGAGCTGGTCCAGTGCGTGTCGCCGTTCACCAAGACCGGGTCGAGCCGCATCAGCGTGTGGAGCTTGCCGTGCTGGGTCTCGTGGATCAGCGCCTCGGCCATGACCAGCGCGTCGGGGTGCAGCGTCATGTAGACCAGCCCGGGCGCCTCGCGGAACGACGCCGAGAGGTGGCGCTCGGGCTCCACCCCCACGGGCACCAGCCGCTGCAGCGTGACGGGCTGCTCGCGCGCCCACCCCGGAAGCGCCACACGGATGAACTCGAGCGCGTCCCGCAACCGCTCTTGCCATGCGGACACCGGGGCCCCGCCGAGCGTCATCGCGTTCGCGCGCGCGTCGGGGTGGTCCTGCACGTGGAAGAGCGGGTTGCTGTCGTACTCGCTCAGGTGGAGGCCGGGCAGGCGCGGGTCGATGAGATGGAAGGGGTGCTCTGCGCGCACGCCGTCGAGAGTGGGCTCGGTCGGCGCGGTGGCGCGACCCTCTGCCATTCGCTCGAGGGTCACGCGCTGCCCGTTCGTGAGCACGACGTGGGCCTCGGAGGGGGTCACGTCCAAGCTCAGCACGGGCTCGTCGAAGCGAAGGACACGCAGCCCCGCGTGGTGCACCAGCGTGCCGAAAGGGAAGTCGTACTCGAGCGAGCCGACGAGCGCCCCATGGCTCACGGCGCCGAGCAGCAAGGTGGGCAGCGCGCGCCGCAGACCGTCCTCCGGCGACAGACGCCGGGCCATGGTCATCATCAGCGGAGCCAGCACGTCGGGGCTGCCGAGCGCTCGTAGCAAGGCGTCCGGGTGCGCCTCGAGCGACGGCACGAGCACGCTCCGGACGTGCTCCAGGGTCCGCGCGCTGTGGGCCGGCAAGCCCGGCACCTTGCCCCCCAAGAGGAAGCCCGCGACCTTGAGCAAGAGCTTTCGCTGCAGGCGCGCGAGGGCGCGTCCGTCGTCGTCGGGTACCAGCAGGAACGTGGGGTCGGGGGCCTCCATCGGCGTGGAAGGCTACACGACCGCAGGGCTTCAGCGCGCGGCTTCGTCGAGGCGGCGCATGCCCTCGAGCAGGAGCGTCTCGCTGGGCAGGTTGATGACGTTGCGCAGCGGCAGGAAGCTCGGGTCGAGCGCGAACTCGCCCTCGCGAAGCGCGAGCAGCGCGTAGACCGCCTCAGCGCCGGTGCGGTCACCGAAGCGCGCGTCGCAGATGGCCCCCGCGCCGAACTGGATCTCGCCGCTGCCATTCGCCGTGGAGAGCGCGAGCTTGCCCGACTTCCGGCCGTTGGAGAGGATCTGGATGACGTCCGGCAGTGACATCTCGCGCAGCGACCCGCTCACCCCGCGGCTCTGGCCCCGGCGCGACTGGGCCAGCACCTGCCCGACCTTCATGGCCACCACCTCGGGGGAGGCGGGCTTCACCACGTAGTCGGCGGCGGCGAGCTCCACGCCGCGCTGCACGCTCTCGCGGTCGCCGCGACGGGTGAGGAACACCACCGGCGTGTCCGGCTGGCTGCCGGCACGACAGCGCTCCACGAAGCGGAAGCCGTCCTGCGAAGGGAGGTCCACCTCCGTGAGGATCAGGTCCACTTCGCTCTCGGACAGGATGGTGAGCGCCTGGTCGAACGAGCGCGCGATCAGCACGCGGTGTCCGTGCTCCATGAGCCGCATCTCGAGCACCGTGGTGGACTCGACGTCGGGATCGAGCAACAGCACCGAGCGCGCGTCGTCCAGCAGGCGCTGGCGCACCTCGTCCCCCACGGCGAGGCGCTGCAGCAGCTCCACGATGGTGGGGTCGAACACGGTGTTCACGAGGCCCTGGATGGCCTCGCAGGCCTCGCGCGGGGAGAGGCGGCGGCGGAACGGGTTCTTGCTGCTGGCCGTGATGTCCGCGTAGGTCTCGACCACCGCGAGGATGCGGCTGCCGAGCGGGATGTCGCGCTCTTGCAGGCGGTCCGGGAAGCCGTTTCCGTCGAAGCGCTCGTACATGTGATGAAGCGCCTTGATGGTGCGGTCACTGAGCCCGGCGCTCTCGAAGAGGCGCGCCGGCGCCGTGTGCGACTTCTGCGCCTGGATGCGATGGCCCTCGTACTGCGCCACGTTCAGCGGCGTGAGGTGGTAGTTGCCGGTCTTCCCGAGGTCGTGCAGGTAGGCCGCCACCACCACGTCGAACGCGTGCTCCTTCGGCATGTCCACCAGCTCGCAGAGCTTGCGGGTGAGGCGCGCCACCAGCGACGTGTGGCCGCGGAGCTCGGCGCGCTCCTGCTCGATGAGGGTGACCAGCACGTTGAGCGACTCGAGGAACATGCGCGGCGACACGCTGACCGCCGACGCGCTACTGGGCTCCGGCGTGGCGTTTCCGTGGGATGACGCGGAGACTTCACTCGGCTGCGCAGCGCGTGACGCAGCACCCACCAGCGGAGACGCGCTCAGCGCGGCCATCAGCGAGGCGTCCGCGATCTCCATGACCTGGGGCGGGGGCGGCGGCGGCTCGGGCGCACGGCGCTGCGGGACCTGCATGACGCGGCTGGGTCGCGGCGCTTGGGGTGCGGTGCGCCCCGATGCCCCGTACTCATCGAGACCGAAGTCCACGTCGATGTAGTCGCTCCGCGTCGGCGCCGCGACCTCGGTGTCGGACTTGCGCGGGCGCTTGGGGCGCATCAGCTCGGTGAAGGAGTCGACCTCGCCGTAGTAGTACTTGCGGATGGCGGCGCGCACGGCGCCCGGACGCGCCACGTACGTGGTGACGGTGCGCGCTTCGGTAGCGACCTGGAGCTGCTTCGCCACCTCGACCACCTGGAGGTCGTAGGTCACTACCGCGAGCGTGAGGGTCTTGCGGTCGAAGAGGATGGGGAACGCGCCCAGGCGCTCGGCCAGGCGGCGAGGGACCATCTCGATGAGCGTGCGGCTGACCTGCGCCTTGGCCAGCTTCTCGGTGGACACGAACTGGGTGCGCACCATCTCCGCGACCGTGCGCAGCAGGTCCGCCTCCGTGACCACGCCGAGGTCGAGCAGCGCCTCCTCGACCCGTTCGCCGCTCTTCGCCGCGTGGTGGAGCACGCGGTCATAGTCGAAGGGCTCGACGAGGCCATCGGCGGCCAGCTTGTCGAGTACCTCCGTACCCTCGGGGGTGTCGCCTGTCATGTCGCGGGACTATAGCGCGTTGCGCCCGGCTGTGCGCTGCTACACTCGCGGCGTGCTCATACCTGCCCTCCCCCCCCCCCCCTCGGCACGGTGGTCGTTGCGGCGTCCGCCGGGGCTGTCCGCGCTGGTCCTGACCGCCGTCGCGCTGGTCATGGGTGGCTGCGGCTCGTCCGGCAGCTACCGGGAAGGCGAGTACACGGGCGGCGAGGCCGACTTCCGTGTGGGCATCCTGGGCCCCGAGTGGACGCAGCTGGACGTCCGCGACCAGAACGACCTCGCCTTCCTGCACGGGCCCACGTCGGGGGTCATCCAGGCCAACGCGTCGTGCCAGCCGGGTCTCGACATCCCGCTGGAAGCGCTGCGCAACCACCTGCTGATCGGCTTCACCGAGCGTGAGGTCGTGGAGGAGCGTCGCATCGAGGTGGACGGCCGCGAGGCGCTCGACATGCACGTGCGCGCCAAGCTGGACGGCGTGCCCGTCGAGTTCCGCATGACCATCCTCAAGAAGAACGACTGCGTCTTCGACTTCGCCCTGGTCGCGGCGCCGGACACCTTCGCCGGCCTCGAGCCCACCTACGACCGCTTCCTGGGCGGCTTCCACAGCGACGGCGCGCCCGCCCCGCAGGCGTACCGGTGAGCACGGCCATCGATGCACGCGCGGGTGCCGCCGCGAGCTTCGCCCTCAGCCGGGTGCGGGCGTTCATCGAGCACATTGGTGGCGCCACGCAGCTCGCCGTGCGGGCCGGCCGCGCGCTGCTGACCACGCGCTTCGAGCCGCACGCTTTCATCTATCAGGTTGAGCAGCTGGGCGTGAAGAGCCTCGCCATCGCCGCGGTGACCGCCATCTTCGTGGGTCTCGTGATGGCCATCCAGTTCGCCTTCTCGCTCGAGACGTTCGGCGCGCGTGACACGCTCGGCCGCATCATCGTGCTGTCGGAGGCGCGCGAGCTGGCCCCCACGCTCACCGCGCTGGTGGTGGGCAGCCGCATCGGCGCCGGCATGGCCGCCGAGATCGGCTCCATGGCCGTCACCGAGCAGATCGACGC
>CAZEAA010000493.1:0-4372 GCA_964510015.1 uncultured Sandaracinaceae bacterium | reverse complement strand
GTCCAGCGTGCGCGAGACGGTGTCGTCCATCGAGGAGATGGCCTACTCCATCAAGGAAGTGGCCCGCAACGTGGACGCGCTCTCGCTCACCGCCGAGGAGACCTCGTCGTCCATGAACGAGATGGACGTGAGCATCGACCAGGTGCAGAGCAACGCCAACGAGACGGCGCGCCTGTCCGAAGAGGTGGCCATCGACGCCGAGAAGGGCGCCGAGTCCATCATCAAGATCATCACCGAGATCAACCGCATCAAAGAGACCTCCTCGGAGGCCGTGTCGGTCATCTCGAACCTGGGCAGCCGCATCGAGGCCATCGGCGACATCCTCAACGTGATCGACGACGTGGCCGAGCAGACCAACCTGCTGGCCCTGAACGCCGCCATCATCGCGGCTCAGGCGGGCGAGCACGGCAAGGGCTTCGCCGTGGTGGCCGACGAGATCAAGGACCTGGCCGAGCGCGCCGGCGCCTCCACCAAGGAGATCGCCGAGCTGATCAAGACCATCCAGCAGGAGTCCAAGAACGCCATCGTGGCCGTGGAGCGCGGCGCCAACACCGTCGACCGCGGTGTCACGGTGTCCGCCGAGGCCGAGCGCGCGCTGAAGAAGATCCTTGAGTCGTCGCAGAAGAGCACCGCCATGGTGCGCGCCATCGCCCGCGCCACGGTCGAGCAGGCCAAGGGCAGCAAGCAGGTCACCGACGCCATCGGGCGCATCGCCGAGACGGTGCAGCAGATCGCGGCCGCCACCGCCGAGCAGGCGCGCGGCTCCGAGCTCATCATGAAGAGCGCCGAGAAGATGCGCCTCATCACGCAGCACGTGGAGCGCAGCTCGCAGGAGCAGGCGCGCGGCGGCCGGCAGATCAGCCAGGCCATCGAGAGCATCTCCACCATGGTGAACCACCTGCACCAGAGCCACCGGGCGCAGGCCAAGGGCAGCGAGCAGACGCTGCAAGCGGCCACGCGCATCCACGAGCTCACCCGCGAGTACGACCGGCACGTGCGCGGCATGAGCCAGGCGGCGGTGTCGCTGCGGCGCCTGCGCGAAGGCAACTGAGGGCGGACTCGCCACGGACACGCGAACTCGCCCTTGGCGTCCGTGGGCTGACGCCAAGGAGCGCGTCGTGTTCAACGAGCGGCGCTGAGGCAACGCGAACGCCCGCTCACGGTGGGACGTCCTGCGCACCCGGCAGCGCTGCGGGCGACGCCACCAGGCGCGGCGTGAGGGCTTGTCCGGCCACCGTCGAGATGAGCACGTGCGTCCGCGTGAGCGCGCTGAGCGTGACCTGCGGCCCCAGCGCCAGCACCACCTCGGGATCCGCATGCATGCGCGCACGGTATCGCGTGAGCGGACCTCCCCGAGTAAGCGGGAAGCGGGAACCGGAGCTGTGGTCGAGCGCGCTCGGGACGTCGCTCCCCACGGTGCCCGAGAGGAACGTGGCGCTGCCCGCCACGCAGCGCGGAGGCAGCGTGAACTCGAGCCCATACATGGGGTGCGCAAGCAACGCCGCGCCCACCGAGCCGCGTGCCCCGAGCGCGCGAAGGGACTCCGGCGGGGTGATGGGGCCGACCATCTCGAGTGTGCCGAAGCCCACCTCGGACGCGGCCGACACCAGCTGCCTCAGCGCGTCTGTGCTGGCGTGTTGGTCCGCCACGAACGTCAGTCGGTCGCCGTCGACGGGCGGGTCGCAGCCATCCCAAGTCGCCCGCGCCCCGTATGAACCGATGGGGGCGGGGTGCCACGCGACCTCCTCGGCACGAATCCGACGCTGGAGTGCCTGCAGCGCGGTGACCCATGCAGGTCTGTCAGGGTCGAGCGTGCGACGCATGTCCAGGTCGACCAAGCCGTTGGCCCCCAAGATCAAGCGTGGCCAAGCCGCCGCGGAAGGCGCTGCCTCGTCGATGTGCGACGGCCACGTCATCGGCTGAAGCGCTTGCCCCGCCCAGGGTGGACGCAGCGTCACGAGCGCGGACCGTGAGGCCCAGTGGGTGACACCCAGGTCGCCGAGCTGGATGGCGAGCAGACCCACGAGCGCGAACGCATGTCCTGCACGACCCGCCAACGACGACGTGCTGGCGGGGCCGCGGAGCACGAGCGCCACAGCGAACGCCAGCGCCAGCAGCGTGAGCGCGGCCCGCACCGTAAGCAGTGGCTCGAGCGCGGATGCGGTGGCGACCAGCAGACCCCGCCGCAGGGCCCAATCGGTGCCAGGAAGGTGGTAGTGCGCATCGGCCCGCAGGAGGGACGCGTACGCCGCGACGCCCCCCGCGAGAGCCAGCAAGGCAGCACCCGCAGCGAGGTGGTGGCCGGTGCGAGCGGGCGTGTCTGCGGTGCGCCTGCCTGCCACCATTACGGCGAGCAGCACGAGCGCCATCGCTGCCGCAGATGTACCCTGGCCCAAGGCGAGGCGGGCATGGACCGTCGCGAGCGCCCGAGACACGTTCGCTGGCCAGGCGGTGAAGTCTGCCTGATTCGCGACGATGACAGGGTCGAGTTGCTCGACGTCCCGCGCGGCGGCGAGGAGGCCCACGACGAGCGGCACGAGACTCGACAGCAAGAGCCAGACCGGCGCCAGCGTCTCACGTCCGGACTTCCGCAAGAGCCAGACCAGCGCCGCGAGGGCCGCCAGCACGCCTGTGCCGAGCGTCGCGAGTGATGCCCCGTTGGAGAGGTGGATCGCGTCCGTCATGTCACCAGGAGCCTCGACCGGGGATGCCACGTCAAGTCCTCACTCGCTTTCCCGGTCCGTCGGGTCGCAGCACGGTGTTCGACGCTCTGCACTCGCCCAAGAGCGCAGGCCATGCGATAGAGACGTTCAGGATGTTCGGTATCGGCCCCGGTGAGATGATGGTGATCTTCCTCGTGCTCCTCTTCGCGGTGGGGCCCGACAAGATGCCGACGTTCGCGCGGGCCATCACCAAGGGCATCCGGCAGTTCCGCGCTACCACGCAGGACCTGCGCAAGCAGGTGGGCATCGACGCCATCCTGGCCGACGAAGACGTGCGTGACCCGCTGGGTATGAAGAAGATGAAGGGCGAGCTGACCAAGCCGCTCGGCGACCTGCGCGACGCCGGCCGCAGCGTGCGGTCCGAGGTCGCCTCGGTGGGCGCCGCCATGACCAAGCCCGCGGTGGCTGCCGCGAAGCCCGGGGTGCAGACCGCGAACGCCGGCGTGAGCGAGCCCGTGCGCATGATGAGCGATGCCGAGCTGGGCGCCGAGCAGCCCGCCTTGGGTGTGGACCTGGCCCACGCCAGCACGCGGGTCGTGACGGGGGAGCCGCGCGCGTGACGGGACCGAGCAAGGCCGCGCGCGAAGACGACGCCGGCACCGCACAGCGCCCCGAAGACGACCTCGAGATGGGCTTCTTCGAGCACATCGGCGAGCTGCGCACGCGCTTGATCCGCGCGGTGCTGGGCGCCATCCCCACCATCTGCCTGGCGTGGGTGTGGAAGGAGGAGCTGCTGCAGTTCCTGCTCGAGCCGTGGATCACCGCGTGGGCCAAGCTCGGCCTCGGGCGCCCCACCATCCACTTCTCGGGACCCATGGACATGGTGGTCATCTACCTCAAGAACAGCGTCATCGCGGGCCTGATCATGGCCTCGCCGTGGGTGTTTTGGCAGGTGTGGGGCTTCATCTCGCCGGGCCTCTATCGGCGCGAGAAGCGCATGGCCTTCCCGTTCGTGCTCGCCTCCACGCTGTGCTTCCTGGGGGGGGTCACCTTCGGCTACTTCATCGTGTTCCCCGAGGCCTTCCGCACCTTCCTCGAGTACGCGGGTCAGCTGCCGGGCGACACCATCCAGATCGTGCCCACGGTCATGATCACCGAGTACACCAGCTTCATCGCGGAGCTGCTGCTGGGCTTCGGCGTGGTCTTCGAGGTGCCCGTGGTGGTGTCCTTCCTGGCCGCCATCGAGATGGTCACCTGGCGCGGCCTGCTCAACTTCGGGCGCTGGTGGGTGGTGATCGCCTCGGTCATCGCCGCCATCCTCACGCCCCCCGACGTGGCCTCGCAGCTGATGATGCTCGTGCCGCTGGTAGTGCTCTACTACGCGGCGGTGTTCATCGCGTTCTTCATCGAGAAGGGCCGCGGCAAGCGCAAGGCCGAGGACGAGAAGGCATCGCGCGACGAAGGCTACGAACGCTGAGGCCGAGGCGGAGGCCGAGGCGGAGACGGAGACGGAGACGGAGACCGTGGCCGAGACCGAGACCGTGGCCGAGTCCTCACCGACGGAACGCTCGAAGCGCTGAAGGGCCCCTAAGGGGCTCACAGGAACAGCGAGGGTGAGAATCCGCGACGTGTCCCGGCTTCCTTGAATCGGGTGACCTGTGGCGGTGGCGAGCGTTACTCGGAGTGAGTCTCGAGCTGGTGCGGGACTC
>CAZEAA010000492.1:0-4397 GCA_964510015.1 uncultured Sandaracinaceae bacterium | reverse complement strand
GACACTGCGCTGGTCGAAGGGAGCGAACGGGGATGATGACACGAACGGGTGGGGCCTAACCAGCGGGCTCTGGGTGGGTGCGCGAGGGAGGCGTGGTTGCGAGGAGGGCGACGGGCACGCCGGTCTGCGGGGGCGCTCGCGCTGGCGCTCGCTCTGATACCTCCCTGAAAACTTCACTCCGCTTCGCTGCGTTCGTTTTCTGGGGCCCATCAAGCCCCGCTGCCCAGCGCGCCCGTCGCCCTCCACGGTGACGTCTGGCTGGGACGCCCGCACAGAGCCCGCGGGCGGGACGCGACGTTCGCGTCAGGACCCATGGCGCGCGGCTGGGAGCGCGCAGGGTCCTCCCTCGCTCCGTGGGGGCTCGACTGTCTCCACCGACGTGTGTGGGTGCGCTACGAGTCGGGCGGCGGCTGCGGATCGTCGTCGACGTGAGCGTACGTGAGCGTTGACGGCGGCGGCGACGGCACGCCTTCTCCGCGACCAACGCCGCCACTCCTCTTCTGCCCGGGCGCTTGCCATGCCCGCGCACCATCGTGCTAATCGTCCTGAGATGGACGAGGAGGCGCCAGGCTCGGACGAGGCAGCGCGACGTGGTGCGCAACGGCGACCAGCGGGAGATGTCGTGGAACTCGTACTCCTGCAGGTTGGACTCGTCCTCTTGGCCGCGTATTTCGCTCTTGGCGTGGTCGCGCCGAAGGCATATGCGTGGCCGCTCCTGGTCGGGCCAGGGCCGTTCTTCGTGGTGCTCTGCCTGTACCTGACGACCCAGCTCCAACGTCGCGCCCCGCACCTCTACGGGCTGGTGCGGTTCACGACGGTCTACAGCATCCCTTATGCAGCCGTGGCGCTCGCTCGCGGACGCCTCATGACGGGCCAAGGGTTCACGATCGGTGACCTCCCCCCGATCCTGCTTGGCATCACCCTCCTTCTGCGCCTTCGCGCATGGCGCAGGCTCTTCGATGCACCTCCCTCCAAGGAGATCGAACCGCATCGCGCGCTCTTGGTCGAGCTCTTTGCGGGCGTCGGCTCTTGCTCCTTCGTGATGGGTTTGGTCGCCCAGGTTCCGGGGGTCGCCGCTCGGGCCCGAAGCATCGGCGAGCGCGAACTCATCTCAGCGTCCATGTACCTGTTCTCGCTGGTGCGCCTGATGACGTTCCCGGCGTTGGTCGCCGCCATGATCGGGTGGGGCATCTTCCGCAGTCGAGGGACAACGCCCTGGCTGCGAGCCGCGCTCGCCTATGTGGTCGTGATGATCCTGGCACACGGCGGACTGACGCTCGTCTTCGCGAAGGACGTCTGGTCGCTCCTCTCCGCGCTCGTTTGGACACTCGTACTCATCGCTTTCGGAGCATGGATCCGCAGTTGGTACCAGAAGCGCCCCGCTGTCCCGGTCCCCGGAGCCCCGCACACGTCCTAACCACCACGCGCCCTCGCGCACTGCCAAGCACCCGCTCTCGCGCAATTCCGCACTCAGTCGGGCCCAGCCGCGCTCCCCCACGTGCGAAAGAGGATGTCGCCGCGAGCGCGGCCAGTTCCTCCATGCTTCTCCGGCCAACATGCGGTTCCCAAGCGCCACCGTGGAGGGGGACGGGCGCCCTGGGCAGCGGGGCTTGATGGGCCCCAGAAAACAAACGAAGGGCGCAGCCCGGAGTGTGGTTTTCAGGGAGGTATCAGAGTGAGCGCCAGCGCGAACGCCCCCGCAGACCAGGGTGCTCGTCCCCCTCCGATCGATCACGCCCCGGCCTGGCGCGCACGGTGGATCGGCAGGTGGCCCAGTAGCGCCCGATGCGGCAGACTCGCCAGCCGATGTCTCTGCAGCTCCACGATACGCTCACAGGTACCAAGGCTCCTTTCACGCCGGCCGATCCGCGCCACGCGAAGGTCTACGTCTGCGGGCCCACGGTCTACGACTACGCGCACCTCGGGCATGCGCGCTGCTACATCGTGTACGACGTGCTGGTGCGGCACCTGCGGGCGTCGGGCATGCGCGTGACCTATGCGCGCAACGTCACCGACATCGACGACAAGATCATCAACCGCGCGGCCGAGCGGGGTGAGCGTCCGGACGAGCTCGCGGCGCGCTTCACCGAGGCCTACCGCGAGGACATGGCGCGGCTCGGGAACGTGTCCCCGAACATCGAGCCCAAGGTCAGCGAGCACCTGCCGCACATCATCGCGCTGGTGCAGCGGCTGATCGCGTCGGGCAACGCCTACGCCGTGGACGGCGACGTCTACTTCTCGGTCGAGTCGTTCGAGGGCTACGGCAAGCTGAGCCACCGCGACCTCACGGCCCACGAAGCCGGGGCCAGCGGGCGGCTCGATGCCGACCAGACGGCGCGCAAGCGACACCCGGCGGACTTCGCGCTGTGGAAGTCCGCCGAGAAGAGCGAAGTGGGCTGGGACAGCCCCTTCGGCTGGGGTCGGCCGGGCTGGCACATCGAGTGCTCGGCCATGAGCATGGAGCACCTCGGCGAGACGCTGGACCTGCACGGCGGCGGGCTCGACCTGGTGTTCCCGCACCACGAGAACGAGCTGGCGCAGAGCGAAGCCGCCACGTGCAAGCCCTTCTCGCGCTGCTGGATGCACAACGGCTTCGTCGAGGTGAACAAGGAGAAGATGGGCAAGAGCCTCGGGAACTTCTTCACCGCCCGCGAGCTCTTCCAGCACATCGAGCCCGAGGCCGTGCGCCTCTTCACCATGGGCGTGCACTACCGCTCACCGCTCGGCTTCGAGTTCGAAGAGGTGGACGGCAAGGCCCGCTTCCCCGGTCTCGAGGACGCCGAGAAGCGCCTCGAGTACCTCTACAAGACCATGCTGCGCCTGCGCGAGCTGCCGGCTGCACGCATCGTCCCGGACGGCTGGGTGCCGGACGCCATCGCCAACTTCCCGGCGGCGCTCGAGCGTGCCCTCGACGACGACCTGAACATGCCCGTGGCGCTGGCCGCCCTCTCGGACCTCTTGGCCTCGGTCAACGAGCTGTGCGACGCGGCCATGCGCAAGAAGGGCAACGCCCAGCAAGCTGCGGTGGACGCAGCGGCCAACTCGTTCGGTGCGCTCGAGCAGTACCTGGGCCTCGGCTTCCAGGACGCCCGAGAGGTGCTCCTGCGCATCCGCGATCGTCGTGCGGCCGCGCGCGGGATCAGCGGCGAGTGGGTGGAGCAGCGCATCCAGGACCGCACGAACGCCCGCGCCGCCAAGGACTTCGAGGCCGCCGACCGCGTGCGCGTGGAGCTCAGCGAGCGCGGCGTGGAGCTGCTGGACAGCCCCACGGGGACCACCTGGCAGATCGGCTGAGCGCGCGGGCCACAGGCTTGACGCCAAGCGACTTGGGACTAAACCGACCGCATGTTGCAGATCCACGAGCACGGTGAGGCTGGCTACGAGGCGACGCTCGCGTCCCTGTCGCGGCGAGGCGACGCCGACCTCGAGCGCGTGGAGCCCGCGGTACGCGCCATCCTGCGGCGCGTGCAGAACGAAGGCGACGCCGCCATCCGCGCGCTGACCCAGGAGTTCGAGGGCCGCACGCAGGAGAGCATCGTGCTCAGCGAGCAGGCTTACCGTGAAGGCGCGGCCCAGGCTCCCGCCGAGGTGCGCGCGCTGCTGCAGGAGGCCGCCGACCGCATCCGTCGCTATCACGTGCACCAGCGCGACCCGGGCTTCTCCTACGAGGAAGACGGCGTGCAGCTCGGCATGCGCGTGCGCCCCGTGCGCTCGGCGGCGGTGTACGCGCCGGGCGGCAAGGCGCGCTACCCCTCCACCGTGTTGATGACCGCCGTGCCCGCGGCGGTCGCCGGCGTGAAGCGCATCGTGCTGGTCACCCCGCGGCCCACCCCCGAGATCCTGGCGGCGGCCGAGATCGCGGGCGTGACCGAGGTGGTGGACGCGGGCGGCGCGCACGGCATCGGCGCGGCGGCCTACGGCACCGAGAGCGTGAAGCGCGTCGAGAAGATCGTCGGCCCGGGCAACATCTTCGTGGCCTGCGCCAAGCGGCTGGTGTTCGGGCTGGTGGACATCGACAGCATCGCCGGGCCCAGCGAGATCCTGGTGGTGGCCGACGACGCCGCCGACCCGGAGGTGGTGGCGGCGGACCTGCTCTCGCAGGCCGAGCACGACGAAGACGCCTACGCGCTGCTCATCACGCTCTCGCGCCAGCAGGCCGACGCCGTCTCGGCGGCGGTGGCCCGTCAGCTCGCGAAGCTGCCGCGTCACGAGATCGCCGAGGCCTCGGTGCGCCGCAACGGGCACTGCTTCGTGGTGCCGAACCTCGCCGAGGCCGTGCGCGTGGCGGACGAGCTGGCGCCCGAGCACTTGAACCTCTCCGTGGCCGACGCCGACGCCGCGCTCGCGGGCATCGGCGCGGTGGGCGCGGCCTTCATGGGCTACCACACGCCCGAAGC
>CAZEAA010000491.1:0-4416 GCA_964510015.1 uncultured Sandaracinaceae bacterium | reverse complement strand
GGCCACCACGCTGATCGACCATCGCGGACCCCAGGTGCGCTGCGCCGCCTGCGGCTTCGACTACGTGGCCTTTCGGCAGGACACACCTCGCTACGAGCAGTTCCTCGTGGACCGCATGCGCGAAGGCCCCGGTGGGCAGCTGGGCGCGGCCGCCCTGCACCAGTGGACGTCGACGCTCGGCGTGGAGGAGTCGGCCACCTCGCTGCGCGCCCTCGCCGAGCGCCACGGCGTGCCCTTGCCCCCGCCCATGACCACCGATCCGGTCTTGCGTGGCGCGCTGGTCGCGGTCGTGCTGATCGTGGTGTCCGTGCTCGGCCTGGTCGGCTACTTCATCGCGCTGGGCTCGCCCTAGCCGCCCACTCACGAATGACCACTATGGTTGACGGATTGGCGCGTTATGTTCACAATAGTGTACGTTATGCCGAGGACGACGACCGCGCCCCACCCGTTCGTGACGCGCCTTTTGCAGGCGCTCGGCGAGAACATTCGTCTCGCTCGCTTGCGGCGTGGGTTCTCGATGGAGCTGGTGGCGGAGCGGGCTGGGATGTCCCGCGCCACCCTCTCTGCGGTGGAGCGTGGCGAGCCCGGCGTGACCTTGGGGTCGTATGCGAACGTGCTGCACAGCCTCGGCCTGCACGAGGACCTGGCGCTCGTCGCACGCGATGACGAGCTGGGCCGCAAGCTGCAAGACGCGCAGCTCCCCGTGCGACGCCGTGCGCCCAAGCGAGCGAGCCCCAAACGTGTCGTGACGAAAGAGGACGGGGCCCCGTGACAGGGCAACGCCGCATCGAAGTCGTCGCAGACTGGGCGGAGCTCGGCGGCGCGACGTGCTTGGGCCACCTCACCGCGACCCCTGCGCGCGGCAAGGAGGTGTTCGCGTTCGAGTACGACAAGAGCTGGCTCGCGGCAGGCCCGCGACAGCAGCTGGATCCGTCGCTCGCGCTCTACAGCGGCCCGCAGTATCCCGCGAAGAGCCGTGAGAACTTCGGCATGTTCCTCGACTCCGCACCCGATCGCTGGGGTCGCGTGCTCATGAGACGGCGCGAGGCACAGCGGGCGCGCGCCGAAGGCCGCGAGGAGCGTCGCTTGCTGGAGTTGGACTACCTGTTGGGCGTTCACGACGGGCACCGCATGGGCGCGCTTCGCTTTCGAATGGATGGTCGCTTCCTCGACGACAACGATGAGCTGGCCTCACCGCCGTGGACGTCGCTGCGCGAGCTGGAGCACGCCAGCCTGCAGCTCGAGCGTGACGGCGTGGAGGACGACCCCGAGTACGGTCATTGGCTGCGCATGTTGATCGCGCCGGGTGGATCGCTGGGGGGTGCGCGCCCCAAGGCCAGCGTTCGCGACGAGCACGGCAGGCTCTGGATCGCGAAGTTTCCGAGCCGCCTCGACGAAGAGGATATCGGTGCTTGGGAGCAGGTGGTGCACGACCTTGCAGGGCGCGCCGGCGTCGTGGTGCCGCCCGCAGACGTGCGTCGCTTCGGCGCGCGAAAGAGCGGCAGCCATGGGCATCACACATTCTTGAGTCAGCGGTTCGACAGGACCCAACAAGGGACACGCTTGCACTTTGCATCGGCGATGACCTTGCTCGATCGCACCGACGGTTCGGGGGCCAACGACGGCGTCAGCTATCTCGAGCTGGCCGACCTCTTGATGCGGCTCGGCTCGAACCCGCAAGCGGATCTCGAGCAGCTCTGGCGACGTATCGTGTTCTTCATCTGTGTCTCGAACACCGACGACCACCTGCGCAACCACGGCTTCATGCTCAACCCCACGGGTTGGTCTCTCGCGCCGGCGTACGACATGAACCCCGACCCACACGGCGCGGGCCTGAAGCTCAACATCTCGGGGTCGGACAACGCGCAGGACCTGCACCTCGCGCTCGACGTGGCGAGTGTGTTCCGCGTGAAAGACCAACGGGCCCGCGAGGTGGTGGACGCCGTCTGCGACGTGATCCGTGAATGGCGTCGTGTGGCTACCGACCGCGGGCTGACGCGGGCTGCGCAGGACCGCATGCGCCGAGCGTTCCGCGTGGCCGACGCTTGGAACACGGGCGCACCCCACTGATGCATCGAACGGGGGTGCTCAGTGGAAGCGCTTGCCCGCTGCCAGCTGGGCCACGAAGTCCGCGATGCGCTTGGCCCGCGTCTCCGGCCGCTTCGCCGTCTGCAGGCGGTGGTAGATGGCGAACTGGTTCTGCCGGTTGAGCGTGGCGTAGAACGCCTTGGCCTGCGGGTTGGTCTCGAGCGCGGCGAGGAAGTCCTCCGGAATCACCATCTCGGAAGAGCCCGCATACGCCTGCTCCCAGCGGCCGTCGGCGCGCGCAGCCTCCACGTGGGCGAGGCCTGCGGGCTGCATCTGCCCCGCCGCGATCAGCCGCTCGGCGTGCTCGCAGTTCTTCTTGGACCACACCGACTTCGGCCTCCGCGGTGTCAGGCGCTGCACGAACGACACGTCGTCGAGGGAGCGCCGGAGCCCGTCGATCCAGCCCCACGAGAGGCACGCCTGCACGCAGTCCTCCCAGGTGACCGACGGAACGGCCGAGCCCTTCTTGTACATGCGCACCCACAGCTCGGTCTCCTTCTGGTGGTTGGCCTTCAACCACTTCTCGAGGTCCTTGCGGGTGGCGAACGCGCGGTGAGCGACGGCGGTCATGAGCACGGCAGCATACGCCGTCACGTGCGACCGGCGATGGCCGCGGCGATCGCGACGCGGTGATATTTAACTTGCGGGTTACTTAACCCAACGGTAAACAATAGGTGTGCAGCCCGCCGCCGACCTGACGATGATCTTCTCCGCCCTCGCGGACCCCACGCGCCGGGCCATCCTCGTGCGCCTCTCCGAGGGCGACGCGCCCGTGAAGGACCTCGCCGAGCCGTTCGAGCTGTCGGGCCCGGCCATCACGAAGCACCTCAAGGTGCTGGAGCGCGCGGGGCTCATCTCGCGCAGCCGCGAGGGGCAGCAGCGGCCGTGTCACCTCGAAGCGCGCGCCCTCGAGCCCGCGGTGGACTTCCTCGAGCAGTACCGCGCCATGTGGGAGGAGCGCCTCGACCGTCTGGGCGAGTACCTGAAGACCGTCACGCAGCAGCCTGCTGCCCCACCGCCCGCTGCGCCAGCGGCGCCCGAGGCTGCCTCGAACAGTCCACGAAAGCGCGCTCCGCAGCGCGCGCGCACGACCCCCCGCAAGAAGGCGAGGACCGCGTCCTCGAGAGGAACGAAGCATGGCAAGCCGCACTAGCCCGAACGACATCCAGATCACGCGCGTGTACGACGCGCCTGTGCGCGCCGTGTGGGACGCGTGGGTGGACCCGAACCAGGCGGCGCAGTGGTGGGGCCCGCGCGGCTTCACCATCACCACGCACAGCAAGGACCTGCGCGTGGGTGGCCAGTGGCGCTACACCATGCACGGCCCCGACGGAACGGACTGGCCCAACATCACCACCTATCACGTGGTGGAGCCGCTGGAGCGCCTGGAGTACGACCACGGCGCCACCGAGACCACGCCGCCGGTGTTCCGCGTGCACGTCACGTTCGCGGAGACGGCGGGCAAGACCACCATGGTCATGACCATGACGCTGCCCACGCCCGAGGCGGCCGCGGCCACGCGTCAGTTCGTGAAGGAGGCGGGCGGCAACGGCACGTGGGACCGCCTGGCCGAGTACCTCACCGAGGGCGCGAGCGGCAAGCGCACGTTCGTCATCAACCGCACGGTGGAGGCCCCGATCGCGAGCGTGTTCCGCATGTGGACCGACCCCGCGCACCTCGCGCAGTGGCTGCCGCCCGCGGGCACGAAGATGCGCTTCCTGCGCAGCGACATCGCGGTGGGCAAGAGCACGCTCTTCGTCATCACCGGGGAGCATGGCACCATGCACGTGCGCGCCGAATACCTGGCCATCGAGGCGCCCCGACACATCGTGTACACGCAGCAGTTCGTGGACGAGCGCGAGCAGCTGGCTGCGGCGCCGGGCGCCGACGTGTGGCCCCCCGCGCTGCTGACCACCGTGCTGCTCACGGAAGAAGCCGAGGACTCCACGCGCATCACCGTGACCACCGAGCCGCATGGGCCTGTGACCGCCGCCGAGCTGGCCGCGTTCGTGGCGGAGCGCCCCGGCATGACCGTGGGCTGGACCGGCTCGTTCGACGCGCTCGAAGCGTTGCTGGCGTAGCGCGCGCCTTCTCGCGCACGTTCCGTGGGGTGGCCATGATACGAAACGTCATGGCCACCAATCGCAAGCCCGCGTCCGCCGCTAAGCCCGCGTCCGCCGCCAAGCCCGTGTCCAAGCCCGCCGCCGCGTCCAGGCCGAAGCCCAAGGCCGTTTCGTCCGATGCGCCGAAGAAGCACCGCATCTACGGCATGTCGTTCGCGAGCGTGTACCCGCTCTACGTGCAGAAGGCCGAGAAGAAGGGCCGCAC
>CAZEAA010000490.1:0-4434 GCA_964510015.1 uncultured Sandaracinaceae bacterium | reverse complement strand
GCCCGCGAAGGTCATGGGCTTCAGCAGGCGGCGTGTGGCCCCGCGCGCGAGCGCGTCCAGGCGCAGGCACTCGTTCACCACGGCGTCGAGATACGGCAGGGCCTCGATGCGCGCCGGGTCGAGCGGCTGGTTCGGGAACTCGGCGTCCAGCTCGTCGCGCATCACCTGCAGCACGCGCGGGCTCGAGGACAGGCGATAGAGCGCGCGCGACAGCGTGATGGCGGTGGTGTCGTGCCCCGCGAGCAGCAGCGTGAGGCTCTCGTCGAAGGCGGCCGCGTCGTCGTAGGCGTGCCCTTCGTCGCGCGCGGTCCGCAGGATGTGCGAGAGCCCGTCGTCGCTCGCGCGGTCGAGCGTGGCCCGGCGCTCCTGCACCAGCTTGAGCAGCAGCTCGGTCAGGCGACGGCCCGCGCGGATGGCGTCGGTTTTGCCCAGCACGCGCGCCAGCGGCGACATCGCGCGCTTCCGCATGGTCGCCGGGTCGCGGTCCCCCAGGATCAGCCCGCGCATGGTGGAGGGCGGCAGCCAGTAGGAAAGCAGGCTCGCCACGGGGCTGTGGCCGCCCTCCATGAAGCCCCGCACGGCGGCGTCCATCTCGTCGTACTCGGCGCCCGGCTCCATGCCGAAGAGGGCGATCAAGATGATCTCGAGCGCCATCGTGGTGCCCGCGTCCATGGCCGAGACGGTCTGGTTCGGGCCGAGCCCGTCGATGTAGCGGTCCGCGGCGCGCTTCATGACCTCGCCGTAGCGCTTCATGCGGTCGCCCGCGAAGGCCGAGAGCGTGCGGCGACGCGCGTGCTTGTGCGGGTCGCCGTCCAACAAGAAGATGGAGTTGGTGCCCACGAAGAAGGCCACGATGTCGTTCGCGTGGGTGAATTCCTCGGGCCGCGCGGCCGTGATGCGCTTGACCGACTCTTCGTCCGACAACACCACCAGCGGCCCGTAGCCGATGGCGTCGATGCTGAACGCGTCGCCCAGCTCGCGCGTGCCCTGCTCGAAGAACGCGCCGAGCTCCGTGACGAAGCGTCGCGTCTGCTCCACGCGGGACAGCTTGAAGGTGGGGGGAAGGTTCGGGTGACGGTCTTGGAAAGAGAACATGGGGGGACCCGGAAGGTATCAGCTGCTGGCCCGCGCTGCCCAGAGGGCATTGGGTCGCGCGCTGTGCCACGCTCGCGCGGTGCTTCGCTGGCAGACCCCCATCGCCCTCGTCCTCGCCGTGGGCGGGCTCCTCTCGTGCCCCGGGCTCGCGCGCGCCCAAGCCATCCCGCGAGAGATCCAGCTAACGATGCCGCACTTCGGCTACGACCTCGGCTACGTCGCGTTGGGTGGCGCGCTCTATCTGACGGCGCGCTTCGGCGTCACGCCACGCGACCGCGAGATCGCCCCCCTCGGAGGGCGCGGCTCGCACGCCCACCACCACGGCGCGGACCTCGCCTCAGACGTCACGGCGGGGCTGGTCCTGTCCGTCGGTCCCATCGTGGGCTTCATCCTCGATGGGACGCGCAACGGTGACTACGTGAACGCGCTGCGCGTGCCCATCGTGCTGGTCGAGTCGTTCATCATGACCTCGGCCGTCGTGGGGATGCTCAAGAACCTGGGCGTGTGCCGGCCCTACGCGTGGCAGGACGATGAGCGTGTCTGCGAGGCGCGGGCAGGCATCCCCGGAGACCCCGAGGAGCATCGCCGCTCGTTCCCGTCGGGGCACGCGAGCAACACGGCGTCCATCGCCGGCGCGCTCATGGGCATGTGGCTGCTGCCGACCGAGCGTGACGACCGCCTTGCGCCGCTCGCGCTGAGCATGACGCTGTTGTCCGTCACCACGGCGGCGCTGCGCGTGCGCGCGGGGGCGCACTCGATGGTGGACGTGGGCGTGGGCTTCGGGATTGGCATCGGCGTCGGCGTGGGCACGGCCGCGCTGCACCTTCGTCCGGGCGACGACCGTCGCGTGGCGGTGGCCCCCATGGGGCGCGGCCTGATGCTGCACGGCTCGTTCTGACGAACGCTCAGCTCTCGCCATCGAGCAGGCCGAGCGCCATCCTCTCCACCACGCGCGCTGCCCTGCCTCGCGGCATCGCGCTCGGAGCGGCGGCAGCCAGCTGATAGGCCCCCTCGATGGCCGCCATGATCCCCGCAGCGGCTTCTCTCGCGCCGCGCGCGTGACCGGCGCGTGCCCGCAGCACCTCGGACACCAGGCCCTCTAGCGTTTCGAGGCGCGCGGCCACCACGCGCTGGTAGGCCTCGCTGACGGCGGGCTGGCGCAGGGCCTCTGCGCCCACCACCACCCACGCGGCGGCCGCGCGCGGCTCGGCGTCGTCCCCCAGCGCCAGGTGGGCATCGATGAACGCGCGCAGCAGCACCACGGGGTCGTCGCCCGCGGCGTCTCGGCGACGCTCGAAGCGCGCTTCCACCAGCGCGCCGATACGCTCGATCAGCGCGAGCAGGATCGCTTGCTTGGTCTTGAAGTGATAGTGCACCAGACCGCTGCCGAGGCCGGCGGCCTTGGCGATGGTCGCCGTGCTGGCGCCTTCGTAGCCGTCGGTGGCGATGACATTCAGCAAGCCTTCGATGATCTGTTCACGGCGCTCGGCGGTGTTACTCGGACGGGGCATCTTGCGCGGCACCCTAGCACGCTGCTATTGTTTGGTCATGCAACCAAATAAGCGGACCGCGCAGGACGAGGTG
The DNA here is from genome assembly GCA_964510015.1 of uncultured Sandaracinaceae bacterium. GTDB lineage: Bacteria > Myxococcota_A > Polyangia > Polyangiales > Houyiibacteriaceae > JADJJE01. Next base: position 1,755 of record CAZEAA010000490.1, on the reverse strand, counting down.
GTGTTGATCGAGGACGCGCTCACGGCGGCGGAGCTGCAAGCGCTGCGACAGGACCTCGAGCGGCGCGGGTTCCGCGCGATGGCCGGCCGCTACCCCGCGGGCTACCGCGACAACGACCGCCTGGTGTTCGACGACCCGGCGCTGGCGGAGCGCCTGTTCCAGATGCTGCGGGGCCACCTGCCGCCCGAGGTGGTCACGGCCGACGGAACCCGCGCGCAGCTGGTGGGCCTGAACCCGCGCTTCAGGGCTTGTCGCTACCGCGCCGGGCAGTCGTTCCAGCGGCACCGCGACGGGGCGTATGCGCCCTCCGAAGACGTGCGAAGCGAGCGCACCCTGATGCTGTACCTGACCGATGGCGACGCCCACCAAGGAGGGCGAACGCGCTTCTACCCGAGCGCCGACCCGAGCGCGCCCGCGCACCTCACCATCACGCCGCGCGCGGGCTTGGCCACGGTGTTCCCCCACGACGCCTGGCACGACGGCGAGGCGGTCACCGGGGGCACCAAGCTGGTGCTGCGCAGCGACCTGATCTACCGGCGCGTCAGCGCGGAGGCCAGCCCGCAGGCCGGTCACCGCGGCTATGTCTGGGACGTGGCGTCTCGCTCCCCTGGGCGCTGGCTGAGCGTGGGTCGCGACGGCGCGCTGCGCGCGTGGCGCGAAGGGCCGGCGGGTCTCGTCGAGGAGACCACGCTGACGCTCCCGCTGGCGTCGCCCATCTCGCTCGCGTGCTCGCCCGGTGGGAGCGTGCTGGTGGGGAGCCGCGACGGGCACATTCAGCGCGTCCATCTCGACGTGGACGGGGAGCACCAACACGACGCCGCGCATCGCGTGCACCGCGGCGCGGTGCTGCGCCTGCTGCCGAGGGACGACGCGGGCTTCCTCAGCGCGGGGGCCGACGGCGTGCTGATGGCGCTGGACGAAGAGGGCGGGCCCGTCGCGCAGCTGCGGCTGCGACGCGCCGGCTTTCTCTGGGGCGTGGCCGCGCTTCCTCTCGGCGACGTGGGGCAGGGTGCTTCGTCGCAGTGGCTGGTGGGCGGCGAGGACCGGCGCGTGCGCCACGTGGTCTTCGACGGGGAGCGCTTCCACGAGCTCGCGCGCCGTCCCGTGGGGGCCACCGTGCGCTGCATCGCCACGCACGCCGACGACGGCGCGTGGGTGGGGCTGGGCAACGGGAGCCTCGTCGCGCTCCGTGGTGGCGTCGTGGTTCACGCCCACGCTGGGCCCGTCACCGCGCTGGCGGCGCTGGGCGACGGACGCCTGGTGAGCGGAGGCGAGGACGGCCGCGTGCTGCTCTGGGACTGCGCCGCCCTTCGGCAAGGCATCACCGAGCCCTCGGCGGTGCTCGCGACACGCCCAGATTTCATCACGCGGCTCGTGCCCATGGCGGGCGGACGCGTGCTCGCGGCGGGCTACGACGGGCAGCTGACGGTCGTGGTGGCGGAGGCCTCACACGTTCGTGCGTGGCGTGCTTCGCTCCAACCCGAGCCGCCCGCGTGGGCGACCCGCGTCAGTACCAGCCCAGCGTGAAGGTCACGCCGATGTCGAGCACGGCGCCACCGTAACGGAAGTCTCGCCAGTACTCGATGCCGTTCGCCACGTCGCCAGCGCTGCGCGTGACGTGGCGGTCCCTCATCATGTTGGCGCGGAAGAAGACGTCCACCGACGCGTTGGCGCCCACCGAGCGGTGCGGGTCGTACGTGCGCTCGTTCTCGGCGTCGAGGGCCACGCGGCCACCGGGGTCGGCCGGCTGTCCGT
>CAZEAA010000489.1:0-4444 GCA_964510015.1 uncultured Sandaracinaceae bacterium | reverse complement strand
ATGATGATGTGATCGTCGCGACGGTTCGCGTTCCCCGAAGACGTGTGCGCAAGTGAAGGTTCGGGGAGGAGGATGCGCGGCTCCAGGCGGGGCCGGTCCTCCTTGCCGATCCACGTCAGCTCCAGTCGCTTGAGTCGTTTCGTCATGTCTTCTTCCCTGGCGCGAGGCGCTTCACGGTGGGCGAGGTGAGCAGCGAGCGCACCTGCACGATGGCGACCGCGTTGAGCTGCCGCAGCCGGTCGGGCGCGGGCAGCTCTTGGTGGATCAGCACGGAGTTGAGGCTCTCGAGGTTGGAGAGCACCACCAGCTGCTCGAGGGTGGCATGGTCGCGCATGTTGCCCGGCTGCTTGGGGTTCTCTCGGCGCCACTCGGCGGCGGTCTTGCCGAAGAGCGCCACGTTCAGGAGGTCGGCTTCGGACGCGTACACGAACTGGACCTGGGCCTTGGTGAGCTCGGGCGGGATCAGGTGCTCTTGGATCGCGTCGGTGAGGAGGCGTTCGATCCACTGCTTGGGCGTCAGCGCGAAGGTGTTCAGTCCGGCCTGCATTCTAATTCCGTCGAATTCCACGGGATTAAAACCGGGGTTGTTGAGGCGCTCCCAGATGCCCAGGAATTCCAGGGTGTTACGGTTGCGCAGCCAGTTCCGGATGAGGTCGTCCGTGTGCTCCGCGTTCCTGTGCCGCGCGATGTCCGTCAACGAGAAGTAGTCCTCGTCCCCGGTGGAGACGAGCCCGACCACCCGCCCCTGAACGGTGAGGCTGCGACTCGTTGGCTTGCTCATTGGTCCGCCTCCAATTGTGGTGAATTCGCCATAGTTGGACCGAGACCGAGCGTCCAGCGCAGCGTGAAGACCGTCTCGACGCGGCTCGCGGTCGTGAGCTGGCGCTCGATCTCCTCGATCAGCTCCGCGCGCTTCCTGTCGACCTCGTCTTGTGCGTCGAAGAGCTGCCGGCGCTTGGTGTTCCGCTTGGCCTCCAGCGCCTTGATGGCCTTCTGCGCTTCGAGCTTCTCGGCGAGGGCGACCGCCGCCTTGGACGCCTTCTTGGCCGCCTTGATCTGCGTGTCGAGGTCCCGCAGCTCGCGCTCCAAGGCGAACTTCACGTCCTCGGCCCAGCGGTCGAGCTTGTCTTCCTCTTCACGGAAGAAGGCCTCGTTGCGCGACTGGAGCTGGCCGAGGTGAACGCCACGCTGCTGGTCACGAATGTCGTGCAGCACCGCGGGCGGCGCGCCCGGGGCGTCGCCGGCCACGCGCCCGTGGAGCGAGAAGAGCTTCTCGGCCACGTCGGCCGCGAGGGGCTCGCCCGCGGCGTCACACGCTGCCACCAGCAAGAACTCCTCGCCGCGCCCCACCGCCTCGGCGGTGAGCTTGCTGACCTCGAGCCAGCCCGAGGCCCCCCGGTGCTTGTCGAGCGCGCTCGCGTGGGGCTCGTAGTCGAACACCACCTCGGCCAAACCCGTGGGCTCTGCCGCGGCCCTGTCGATGAGCTCCTGCGCCAGCGGGTGGTCCACGCGGAAGAACGTGTCGCCCAGCGCCTCGGCGCGCTGCCACGCGAGGTGAAAGCGCTGCGCCTCGCCGGGGCCCGCGGGCTGCACGTGGAAGCGCGGCTCGCTCGCTTCGAAGGTGGCCCGCCCGGCGAGGCCGAACTTGGCGAGGTCCAGCAGCATGCGCTGCTGCTGGTCGAGGGACTGCTTCGCTTCGTCCTTGTGGACGCGCAGGCGCTCGTGCACCTCGGCGTCGAAGTTCTCGAGGAAGGCGCGCCGCGCGGTGTCGAGGCCCGCCTTGATCTTCTCGTCCAGCTCCAGCTGGAGGGAGTCGAAGGCTTCTTTGATCTGCTCTTGCGTGCGGCAGCTCTGGTAGATGGCCGCGATGCGCATCTCGAGGTCCACGCCGCTCTCGACCACTCCCAGCACGTCGTCGCTCGCGCCGAACACGCCCTTGAACAAGTTGAACTTCTGGTCCAGCAGCTCGAAGACGCGCTTGTCGGCCTCGTTCTGGCGGTTGAGGAAGTTCACCACCAAGACATCGGTCTTCTGCCCGTAGCGGTGGCAGCGGCCGATGCGCTGCTCGATGCGCTGGGGGTTCCACGGCAGGTCGTAGTTGATGACGATGGAGCAGAACTGGAGGTTCACGCCCTCGGCCGCCGACTCGGTGGCCAACAGCAGCGTGCCGCGCTCGCGGAACTCGTCCACGATGGCCGCCTTCATGTCGGCCGTCTTCGAGCCCGACGACACATCGGCCCAGCGGTGCGCGTGGCGTGCCTTCCACGCGGCATAGGTGAGCTTGGACGTCTCGTCGTTGTTCGAGCCGTTCATGAGGACGATCTCGCCCGCGAACCCGCTCTCCGTCAGCAGGTGGAAGAGGTACTCCTGGGTCTTGACCGACTCGGTGAAGAGCACGGCCTTGCGGGCGGCGCCCTTCTCCTGCGCCAGCCGGAACGCCGTGGGCAAGACCTCGACGAGCTTGGTGGCCTTCGAGTCGCGCTCGACCGACTGCGCCAGCTGCACGAAGCGCTGGAGGTCCGCCAGCTCGCCCTGTGCCTCGGCGCTCCCCTCGGGACGCGCGGGCTCTCGGGGCGCGCCGTTCTCGCCGGCGGGCAGCTCCTCCTCGATCTCGGCCATGGACTCGAAGTCCTGGGCCAGGGCGTCTTCCACGGAGAGCGGCAGCTCGGCCTGGTCCGAGAGGCGCGAGACGAACTTGGCGAGGGTGGCGGCGATGGCGGCCGAAGACGACGCGAGCAGCTTGCGCAAGATGAGCGTGATGAGCTTGCGGCGCGCGTTGGGCAGCGCGACCAGCACCTCGCGCTGCAGATAGGCCGAGACCTCGGCGTAGAGCTGCTCCTCGGCCGGCGACGGAACGAAGTCGGCGGTGTGCGTGAAGCGGTTGGTGAAGGGGATGTACTCGAGCACCTGCCGGCGGAGGGTGCGCTTGCAGACGTGCTGGAGGCGCTCGCGGAGCGCGAGGTCCCGCTGCTCGACGTTGTCGGTGGAGAGAAACTGCGCCTGGAACGCCTCCTGGCTCCCGAACAGCTCCGGGTCGAGGATGCCGACGAGACCATAGAGCTCGAGCAGCGAGTTCTGCAGTGGGGTGGCCGTGAGGAGCAGCTTGCGGGCGGGGCGGATCGCCTCGACGATGCCCACCGCCGTCTTGGTGTCCTTGTAGATGCTGCGGAGACGGTGAGCCTCGTCCACCACCACCAGGTCCCAGGACACTTGGCGCACCCAGTCGCGCTTGGCGAACGCGAACTGGTAGGAGCAGATGACGATCTTCTCGCCGGCCTCGAAGGGGTTCTGGATGCCGTTCTTCATGAGCGCGTTGGCGGCGCGGGCTTCGAGGATGACCGACGGCAGGAAGAACTTGTCCTCCAGCTCCACCTGCCACTGCTTGCGCAGGGTGGCCGGGACGATGAGCAGGATGCGGCGGCGGCGCTCGGCCCACTTCTGCGCGAGGACGAGCGACGCCTCGATGGTCTTGCCGAGGCCGACCTCGTCAGCGAGCAGGACACCCTTCGAGTACGGCGACCGCAACGCGAAGAGCGCGGCGTCGACCTGGTGGGGGTTCAGGTCCACGCGAGCGTTACCGATGGAGCGAGAGATGGCGTCCACGCCGGAGTGGCGGGCTAGGCGAAGAGTGTACGCCCAGTACTTGGCGTGGAACCGCGTGAACAACTGCGCGACCTCGGAAAATGGTGAGGATTCGGGTCCATCATGGACCTGTTCCCCCTCGAGGGTGTTGGCAACCGCTGCCAACCGGGGGACGCTACATGAGGCTGCATGGGGGTTCAACGAAACACGCGTGCGCTGCGCGCGCGACACAGCGACTTCACGCCATTGGTCCCCCGCACCCGGCGTGTCATCCTGCGCGAGCGTGTCCGAGACCCGGGCCGCTTCGAGGACTTCTGGACATGAATGCATTGTGGGTGCGGCGCGGCGGGGTCATGGCTGCGTGGCTGGCTTGGATGGTCGGGGTGGGTTCTACGACGACGGGCTGCTCGTTGCTGTTCGGCGCCGACGAGCACCAAGGCGGCGTGCACGACGGGGGCGTCGACGGCGCAGTGGACGACCTGGGCATGGACGCGGCCGCGCGCTGTGAAGAAGACCCCGACATGGACGGCGACGGCGTGGACGCCACGTTCTGCGGTGGGACCGACTGCGACGACGACGACGACCGCGTCTACCCGGGCGCGCCCGAGGTGTGCGGCAACGACGTGGACGAGGCCTGCGGCGGCAGCGGCGCCGCAGCGCGCGACCTGCTGGGCGTCTCCACCAGCGTGACGGAGTTCCCCGCCCGGACGCTGTTCAGCTACGACCGCCCGGCCATCGACGACAGCCCCTTCGTGGCGCTCACCAGCATGGCGTCCACCAACGCGGGCGGCGGCTGGTTCGTGGCGGCCTCGGTGGAGGGCGATGACGGGGACAACACCCCCCACGTCATCCGCGCGAGGCC
>CAZEAA010000488.1:0-4468 GCA_964510015.1 uncultured Sandaracinaceae bacterium | reverse complement strand
CGAAGTAGGGCGAGAGGTAGCCGCGGTCGAACTGCATGCCCTCGACGACCTCGAGCTCGCTCTCGAGCCCCTTGGCCTCTTCGATGGTGATGACGCCCTCTTCGCCGACCTTCGCCATGGCCTTGGCCAGCATCTGGCCGACCTCTTCGTTGCCGTTGGCGGAGATGGTGCCGACCTGGATGATGCCCTCGGTGCCGTTCACCTTCTTGGTGATGCGGGCGATCTCGGCCACGACGGCGATCACGGCGGCGTCGATGCCGCGCTTGATGTCCATGGGGTTGTGACCGGCGGCGACCATGCGCGCGCCCTCACGGTAGATGGACTGCGCGAGGACCGTGGCGGTGGTGGTGCCGTCACCGGCGACGTCGTTGGTCTTGGAGGCGACCTCCTTGACCATCTGCGCGCCCATGTTCTCGAACTTGTCGGCGAGCTCGATCTCCTTGGCGACGGAGACGCCGTCCTTGGTCACGCGGGGCGCGCCGAAGCTCTTCTCGAGCAGGACGTTGCGGCCCTTGGGGCCGAGGGTGACCTTCACCGCGTTGGCGAGAGCGTCGACGCCGGCAAGGATGCGCTTCTGCGCGTTTGCATCAAAAAGGATCTGCTTGGCAGCCATGATTCAGTCTCTCCTCAGTCCAGAATCGCGAGGATGTCCGACTCGCGCATGATGATGTAGTCGTGTCCGTCGAGCTTCACTTCGGTGCCCGAGTACTTGCCGAAGAGGACGCGGTCGCCCTTCTTCACGGTGAGGGGGCGGACCTTGCCGTCGTCGCCCACGGCACCATTCCCAACCGCCACGATCTTAGCCTCGATGGGCTTCTCCTTGGCGGTGTCGGGGATGATGATGCCTCCCTTGGTCTTCTTCTCTTCTTCCACGCGCTCCAGGAGCACGCGGTCCTGTAGGGGTCGGATCTTCATCGCAGAGTCACCTCGGTTGAGTCGTTGTGCGCGGCCGAGAGCCAATGGCCCAGCAGCCTGCGCGGGATGCCTCTGATACGCATCCCCGGCGTTTGGGGCAAGGGGGATCGGGGAACTTTTTGGCAGTCGACCCCGACGAGTGCTGCTTTTTCGGAGCGTTCCCGCCAGGGCATCCCCGCGGTTTCCAGCCACGCCACCCGCCGCGACACTTGCCGCTTCCAACCACCCCACTCCCCGCGACCCCTATCAATCTGGACCACCCCACTGCCGGAGCAGCGACGTTGGACAGTGAGGTCCGACGTCGGATGGCTGAAAAAAAAAGCCCTCGCGCAGATGCGTAAGGGCTTTTTGCTGGCGGACGCGGGAGGACTCGAACCTCCAACCCCCGGTTCCGTAGACCGGTGCTCTATCCATTGAGCCACGCGTCCAGCGAGGGGCGCACTCTAGTCGCCAAACTTCCCCGGTCAAGGAAAGTTGGCTCCCGAAGCGCACTTGGTGGAGAGGAAGGGATTCGAACCCTTGGTACCGTTTAACGGGTACGACCGCTTAGCAAGCGATTGCCTTCGACCACTCGGCCACCTCTCCAAAGAAACTTTTCAATGCCCGCCCGTCCGGGGACCGGCCAGCAGGGACCGGTTCTTAGCCCCGACCCCCGGGTGTGTCAATCCTTGTGCGGCGCCTCGGTCGATTAGACGAGGCGTCCGGTCCAGTAACCCGGCTCTCGGCTCATGTGCGCGACGGCGACAACCGCTCGCCGGCCAGCGACGACGCCTAAGACGATCGAGTACGCGAAACGCTCGAGCCCGAAGCGTCGGATGTCCCGTGCGCGCTCATCGTTGATGTACTTGGCGGCGGCCTCGAATTCGTCGAGGGCGCTTTGCTCGAACGGGAGCTCCATCAGCGGGATTCGAGGGCTGCCCGAACGCGAGCCAGCGCTTCGCTTCCCGGGATGAGGCGAGACTCGCCGCGCTCGACAGCCTCGATCCGACGCGCAATCTCAGCCTTCCACTCTGGACTGAGGTCACCCGCGACGGTGAGGCTCTCGTTGAGCGCTTCGGCAAGCTCCGCCCGCTCGTCCTCTGTCGGCTACCGAGGCGGATGGCCCACATCCATGGTCTCGACAACGGCCGAGTGTCAGCGCTGGGCCGGGCGCTCGCCGCGCTGCTGGGCGCGCAAGGCACGGAAGAAGGACGTGAGCTGCTCGGAGCACTCGCTGGCCAGCACGCCGCCCACGCCTTCGAAGCGATGGTTCAGGCGCGGGTCGTCCCCAATCTGGTAGAGCGTACGCGTCGCGCCAGCCTTCGGGTCGTCGGCGCCCCACACCACGCGCTGCACGCGGCCGTTGACCATGGCGCCAGCGCACATGGGGCAGGGCTCGAGGGTCACGTAGATGCACACGTCGTCGAGGCGGAACGTCCCGAGCCGGGCCGCAGCCGCTCGCAGCGCGATGAGCTCGGCGTGGGCCGTGGGGTCCTGGCTGCGCTCGCGCAGGTTGCGCCCCACCGCGATGATCTCGCCGGCCCGCACGGCCACGGCACCGACGGGCACCTCGCCCTGCTGCGCGGCCAGGTCGGCCTGCGCCATGGCGGCGCGCATGAAGTCTTCGTCGGTGAGGCTCATGGGATGAAGCTGAGGAACACGTAGGCGGCGAACAGTACCAGGTGCACGAGCCCGTGCAGCACGGTGGTGCGGCCGGTGCGCAGCGAGAGCGCTGCCACGAAGAGCGTGAGGAACAGCAACAGCGTGGACTTGTCGTCGAGGCCGAGGTGGAGCGGCCAGTCCATCACCAGCGTCACCACCGCCACGATGGGGATGGTGAGCCCGATGCTCGCGATGGCCGAGCCGATGGCCAGGTTCAGGCTGGTCTGCACGCGGTTGTGCCGCGCGGCCCGCACCGCCGCCACGCCCTCGGGCAGGAGCACGATGCCGGCCACCAGGATGCCGAGCGTCGAGAGCGGGGCACCGGCCGCGATGAGCCACGCTTCGATGGTGGGCGAGATGCTCTTGGCGCTCAACACCACCACCACCAGGGCGATCAGCAGCAGGAGCAGGCTGGTCAGCGTCTCCTTGTTGGTGGGCGGGGCTGCGTGCTCGCTCGGGTCGCCCTCGGCGTGCTCGCCCTGGGGCAGGAAGTAGTCGCGATGCCGCACCGTCTGGACGAAGGTGAAGCCCCCGAAGAGCACCAGCGTGGCGATGGCGATGAAGACCAGCTGGGCCGAGCTGTAGACCGGGCCGGGCGCCGTGGTCGCGAAGTTCGGCAGCACCAGCGTGAACACGACGATGACCGTCAGCGTGGCGAGCGCGGCGGTCATGCCGTCCTGCCGGAACTCCTGCTCGTGGTGGCGCTGCCCGCCCACCAGCAGGCTGAGCCCGATGATGCCGTTGAGGATGATCATCACGGCCGCAAACACCGTGTCGCGCGGGAGACCGCTGGTGGCCTCGCCCCCGGCCAGCATCATCGACACGATCAGCGCCACCTCGATGACGGTCACGGCGAGCGCGAGCACCAGGGTCCCGAGCGGCTCGCCCACGCGGTGCGCGATGACCTCGGCGTGATGCACGGAGGTGACCACGTTGGTGAACAGCGCGGCGGTGACCAGCGCGAAGGCGCCTGGGATGGAGGGCGCGAGCACACCCGTGAGCAACAGCACCAACGCGCCGAAGACAGGCAACACCAGTGTCCATGGCGCGTTGTGGCCAACGGCGCTGGATTCTGCCTGTGTGGATGCGAGGTCGGGCTGGGCCGCGCCGCTTGGAGTCTCGGGGGCTTCGAGCGTCATCTCGGCCACCTTCGTGGACCGAGAGGGCCATGTCCAGTAGAGGCGCCGAGTCGTTCGCGTCGCGCCTGTGTCGGCGCCCTGCCACGTCTCACCTACTCGTCGCCGCCCTGGACCTTACCGCGGCCACGCTTCACCTCGGAGCGCTGACTCTTGCCTTCGAGGCGCCGGCGCACCGCGCCCTTGCTGGGCTTGGTGGGACGCCGCTTCTTGGGCACGTGCAGCGCGGAGGTCACCAGCTGCTTCAGCCGCTCGCGCGCGTCCTCGAGGTTGCGCTGCTGGCTGCGCGTCACATCGCTGACGATGCGGATGGAGCCGTCCTGCCCGAGCCGCTGCCCGGCAAGCCCTTCGAGACGCAGGCGCACCGGACCCGGCAGGTCCGCGGTGTCGAGGTCCATGCGGAGCTCCACCTTGGTGGAGACCTTGTTCACGTTCTGCCCGCCGGGACCACTGGCACGCGCAGCCGTCCACGACAGACAGCAAGCCGGCAGCGTGATGCGCGCATCGATGACGAGATCGTCGGACATGACCCGGACCGACCCTAGGGCAACGGTTCCGAAACCGCCAGAGGCGAGACGGTGGCCGTGGCCGTGGCCCCGAAATTAAAAGTGGCCCCGCCACACGCTGGTGACCGCTACCGTTGCTCCCTTCCGGGCCTGGCGGGGTTCACGGGCCAGCGTTGGCAGGACCATAGATGGTGTCCGAAGACGAACACCCAAGTAGCACGGGGCCGAGCGGTGATGCATCCGAAAATGCGGGCGGCCCCAGGGGAACAT
>CAZEAA010000487.1:0-4512 GCA_964510015.1 uncultured Sandaracinaceae bacterium | reverse complement strand
TCCGTGCCCGCCGCGACCCCCGCCCCGCCCCGGCCTTATCGATCCCGCAAACCACGTCGCCACCACCCAACCCCGCGCGTTGACCAGAGATCACACGCGCACGTATAGTCGCGCTCCTCTTGAGCTATCTGCCCGACCGAATCGATCCCTCCATGACCCGAACGAATGCTTCTCCCGACCGCGACCTCTTCCTTGCGGCGCTGGTGGACGACGCGGCCGATGGCCAGCGTGTGCTGTGGGTGGGCGACGCGAGCAGTCGCGGCCCGATCGCGCTGGCCGATCGCGCCGAGCGGGTGGTGGTCCTGGACACGCGGCCCGAGGCCGAGCACGACGCCGACGACGAGGACCTCGAGGACACGCGCGGCGAGCTGGTGATTCGGCACTTCTCGGAGGGGCCCCCGAGCGACCCGTACGACGTCGCGGTGATCGCGGAGCTGGCGGTGTTCCACAGCCTGCGGCCCGCGCTCGAGCGCCTCGAGCGCCTGGTGGGCGACGGCCTCCTGGTGCTGGTCACCGACACCCGCAACGGCCTCGAGCCCGAGTTCGTGCAGGACTGCGTGCGCGACGTGTTCGGGGCAGGGCGCTGGTTCGGCCAGTCCGCCTTCGTGGGCGACACCGTGGCCGAGCTGGGCGCGGCCGACGTGGCGGGCGCGGCCGTGGATGCGGGGCTGCTCAGCGACACGCCGCCTCTCCAGCGCTTCATCGCCGTGGTGGGTGCCGAGCGCGACCGCCTGCCGGGCTACCTGGTGGTGCAGACCGCCGAGTCGGTGGCTGCCCTGTCGGCGCCGACCGCGCGCCTCGCCGACGTGAGCGACCGCGTCGAAGACCGCGACGCCGACCGCGACCGCGACGATGCCGATCTCGATGACGTCGAGGAGCTGGAAGAGCTGCGCGAACAACTCGAGGCTTCGGAGGACTACGCCGAAGAAGTGGAGCGTGCTCTCGCCACGCGCGATGCGTCCTTGGCGCGTGCCCAAGACGAGCTGGACGACCTGCGTGAGCAGCTGGCCCGCCTGACCGCCGTGCCCATGGGCGAGGCCGCGCGTGAAGACGAGCCCGACGCCTACGACCAGCTCGAAGAGCGCCTGCGCGAAGTGGGCCGTCGCGCGGCCGCCTTGGAGCAAGAGGTGGAGCGCCGCGGCACCTTGGTGCGTGACGCGGTGGAAGAGGCCGCCCGCCTGCGCCGTGAGCTGGCCCGAGATCGCGTGGAGGGTCCGCTCGCGGCCGGTGTGCCCTCCGCGTCGGTGGCTGTGCCGGTGCCTGTGCCGGTCCCTGCTGCGCCGCTGCCGGTGGTCACGCGCGCGTCCGATGCGCCGACGCCGCTCCAGCACGCCAAGCTGGCCGCCGAGCTGGACGCGGCCCGCTTCGAGAACGACGCCCTGCGCATTGCCCTCGAGGGAGCGGCCAGCGAGCGCGCCGCCGCGCTCGAGCTGGTGGAGGCGGAGCTGCTCGGCCGCGTGCGGGGCCTGCGCGCTCGCATCGCCGAGCTGACGGAGCTGCACGAGACGTCCCACGCCCGGCTCGCGCTGGCCGAGTCCGACACGATGGATGCGCTCGAGCGTGAGCGTCGGCTCCAGGCCGAGCTGGGCCGGCTGCGTGAGACCTTCGAGGTGGAGCTGATCCGCGCCCGCGGCGCCGAGCACGACCCCACCGCGCTGCCGGACGAAGTGCGCGAGCACATCGCGACCCTCGAGCGCAGCGAGGGCCAGCTGTCCCAGCGGGTGTCCGCGCTCTCGCTGCAGCTCGCGGCCGCGCGTGACCTCGCGAGCGGTGCGCCGTTCGAAGGGCAGCTGCGCGCCCTGGCCGGCGAGATCACGGGCCTGCGCTTTCGGTTGAGCGAGCGCGAGCAGGCCCTCGCCACGCTGCGCAGCGAGCGGGCCTCTGCGCCCGTGGTGGCCGTGAGCGCGCCCGTGGCTGCCGTGACGGCACAGCCCGCCGACGGAACGACGGCGGCGGAGTCCGAGCTGGTCCATCGCCTGCGCTCCGCGGACGACACCATCGACGCGATGCGCACGCAGCTGGGCCTCAAGGACGGGCTCATCACGCGCCTCCAGCTGGAGCTCAGCGACAACGAGTCCGTGTCCCGCACCAGCGAGTCGGACGCGCACCGCCTGCGCGACGAGAACGAGCGCCTGCGCGAGGCGCTGCTGTCGGCGTCGGCCGCGGTGGACGAGCGCGACGCCTTGCAGCGCGAAGTGGAGACCCTGTCGAAGAGCGTGGTCGAGCCCGGCCGCATCTACGCGCTCGAGCGCGCCCGCGACGAAGCCAAGGCCGCCGCCGAGGCCGCCCTGCAAGAGCTGCTGGCCGCCCGCGCCGAGGTCCGCAAGCACGCGGCCGCGTCGGACGCCAGCGAAGCCCTGAAGGCCGAGCGCGACGTGCTGCTGGGCCGTGTGGCCCAGGCCATCCAAGCGCGCGACGAGGCTCGCGTGGCCCTGCGCGAGACGCACGCCATCTTGTCGGGGGTGAGCCTCGCCGGTGTGGCGCCGCGCACCACCACGGCCGTGGGCATCGAGGCGCCCGGCGACGACGACGACCTGGGCGCGTCCATCCCGACCGGGGCATCCAGCGAAGCGCAGGACGCCGTGGCGGCCTACCTCGAGCGCCTCCAGACCCTCGAGAGCGAGCTGGCCGGGCAGGAGACCCTGATGCGCTCGCTGACGGCCCAGCTCGAAGAGCGGGATGACCGCATCCGCGCCCTCGACCGGCGCTTGGGAGGTGCCTCGCCGGCGGCCTCGGACGAAGAGTCCACCAAGCGCGCCATGCTGGAGCTGGAGGAGCGCGCCGCCCGTCTCAGCGAAGAGCTGCAGAACGAGCGGGCCAGTCGCCTCGCCGCGCAGCGTCGCGTGGAGCAGGTGGAGCGCACCCAAGAAGCCGCGCCCGATCTCACGGAGCTCAACGCGCGGCTGCGGGCTCGCGAGGCCGAGCTGGACGCCGCCGAGTCGCGCGCCAAGTCGGCGGCTCGTGACGTGGAGAGCCTGCGCGCCGTGGTGCGCGACGCCAGCAGCAGCCTCGAGGGCCTGCTCTCGTCGGCCACGGCCAGCGGGGACCCAGCCACGGCGCAGCGCCTGGGCGAACTGCTCACCCAGCTCGCGCGCTTCTAACTCCACCCCGACAGGTGATAGGCTCGCGGGCGAATGGCCCACGATCCGGTCGAACCCGGCGCCTCGACGCTGCAAGGCACGCTCGTCGCCGACAAGTACCAGATCCTGGGCGCGGTGGCCTCGGGCGGCATGGGCACCGTCTACCGTGCGCGCCACCTGCAGCTCGACCGCGACGTGGCCATCAAGCTCATGCACAAGCGGCACTTCGACAACCGCGAGTACATGGCGCGCTTCCGCCTCGAGGCGCAGAAGGCCGCGGGCCTCGAGCACCCGGGCATCGTGGAGGTGCGCGACTTCGGCGAGGACAAGGCGCTCGGGCCCTACCTCGAGATGGAGCTGCTGTCCGGCTTCTCGCTGCGCGAGCTGCTCCAGGCGGTCGGCCCGCTGCCCATCGAGGTGGTGGTGCACTGCATCGCCGAGTGCCTCGACGCGCTGCACTACGCGCACGGCAAGGGCATCCTGCACCGCGACCTGAAGCCCGCGAACCTGTTCGTGGCGCGCGTGGGCGACGGCTTCCAGACCAAGATCCTGGACTTCGGCCTGGCCAAGGCTTTCCACGGAGACTCGTCGGGGGCCGGGCACGAGACGCTCACCAAGACCGGCGTGGTGCTGGGCACGCTCACGTACATGAGCCCCGAGCACTTCGCGGACTTCAAGAGCGTGGACCAGCGCACGGACCTCTACTCGCTGGCGGCGAGCGCCTACGAGCTGCTCACGGGGCGGCCGGTGGTGAGCGGCACGTCGTTCATCGAGTGCGTGGACAAGGTCTCGCGCGGGCTCCATCGCCAGCACCCCGCGGAGCTGCGGCCCGCCGTGTCGCCCGAGCTGGACGCGGTCATCGCGCGCGCGCTGCACGTGAGCGCCGCCGAGCGCTTCGCCGACGCTGACGCGATGCGCACCGCGCTGCTGACCTGCGTACGCGATCCGGGCGAGGCCGAGCGCACGCTGCGGCGACTGATCGTGGTGGAAGACGCGCTCGCCAAGCCGCGTCACCGCCCCACCGCAGCGGAGCGGGGCGACGACGCGCTGGGCTTCCGAATGGAGTCGCCGGATGACGACCCCACGCTGATGGGCAAGCCGGTCTTCGACGACGACGACGCGCCCACCACCATCGCGGCCTCGCCGCTCGAGCTGGCCGGGGTGACCGTGCACGTGTCCGACTCGCTGCGGCCACAGCCGGTGGTGCCCGCCTCCATGGCGCCGGCCTCCGTGGCGCCCGTCTTCGTGGCGCTGCCGCCGCACCCGTCGCTCGAGACGCTGCCGGGCCGGCCGTTGCCCGCGGCGAAGCGTCGCGGCATCCCCAACACGCTGTGGGGCGCGCCCATCTGGTTCTGGGCCGCGGTGGTGGGCCTCGTCATCGTGCTGGTGGCCATCGTGCTCGCGCGTCGTCCGGCCGCGCGGAGCCCCGAGA
>CAZEAA010000486.1:0-4515 GCA_964510015.1 uncultured Sandaracinaceae bacterium | reverse complement strand
GACTACTTCCGCTTCTTGCGCTACGAGGGCCCCGAGCACTTCGTGCTGCTGGTGGAGAACTCGGACGGCGTGGCGGAGGGCATGGCCACCCTCGTGATGCGCCCGAGCTACGTGGGCGACAAGGTCGAGTGGGTGGGTCACTGGTCGGATCTGCGCTTCATCCGCGGCCGCGACCGGCGCTCCAAGTTCGACTGGAAGGTCTTCATGGCGGCCATCTGCGACTACGGTCACGAGATCGAGGGCTGGCACGGCTGCAAGCACTGGCTGGGCTCGTTCGTGATGGCCAACGACCGCGCGCGCGCTGCGTTCACCGCGCAGGAGACGCCGTTCGACCTCACGCCGGTGGCCTCGTACCAGATGATCAACCTGCTGGCGCACCGGCCCTTCGGCCGCGGCAAGCTGAAGCAGCTGAAGCAGGCCCTGCCCGGCGTCAGCGTGCGCACCGCGCGCAAGGACGACATCGGGCGGCTGCGCTCGTTCCTGAACGCGCAGAACCGCGAGCGCGCGCTCGGCTACGTGTACGAGGGCGAGCACGACGAGCTACAGCGGCGCCTCGAGAGCTGGGACGACTTCGCCATCGAGAGCTTCTACCTGGCGAGCGACGCGATCGGGAAGCTGGTGGGCTGCCTCGCGCCGTGGGACTTGTCCCCCGGACGGCGCATCGTGGTGGACGACTTCCCCACGTCGCTGCAGGTGGCCGCGGGGCTCGCGCGCGGGCTCGGCAAGAGCGTGCCGCGCCCCGGCGAAGAGCTGCGCATCCTGTACCTGACCACGCAGGAGATCGACCACACGCTGCGCAGCGCCGAGCGGCGCGCCGTGTTTTCGGCCTTGCTGGAAGCGCTCTACGCCGACCCGCGCGTGGCCGACTACCACATGGTGGCCATGACCGACTACGACCGCGAGAGCCTGCTCGACGTGATCGAGCCGGCCTTCTTCACGCAGAAGACGCCCACGCTGCTCTACGCGATGACCACGCCCGGGACGCACGAGCCCGTCAACGAAGCGCACCTCCGGGTGCATGCCGGACACGAGATGTGCCTTACCTGATCCCACTCAACCGCTCCGAGCGCGCGTATGCCGCGCTCGAGGGCCTGGCTGGATCGGTCTCGCAGGTCTACGAGATGACCTTCGAGCGCGCCGTCGACAAGACGCAGCTGCGCGCGAGTGTTCGCTCCCTGGTGTCCGCGTTCCCACGCACGCGCACGCGCCTGTCGGTGGGCGTGTTCCGCACCTGCCTCGAAGTGCTGGACGACAGCGACCCGCTGCTGGTTCCTCTCTTCGACGAGGCCTACAGCGTGGTGCAGGGCATCGCCGCCAACGACGAGCGCCTGCACGAGTATCGGAACGCGCTGTTGGCCGAGCCGTTCGCGCTGGGCCGCAGCCTGCCCGTGCGCTTCCGCTTCGCGGACCACCCCACGCGGCCCACGCTCTTCATGGTCGTGCACCATCTGGTCTGCGACGGGCGCGGCATGATCCAGATGATCGACGCGCTGCTCGGCTCGCTGGCCGGCACGCCCATCGAGCCCGTGCCCATCGACCGGCCCTTCATGCGGGCGGCGCTGTGGCCGCGGGGCTGGCGTGGCCGC
Source organism: uncultured Sandaracinaceae bacterium (assembly GCA_964510015.1). Lineage (GTDB taxonomy): Bacteria > Myxococcota_A > Polyangia > Polyangiales > Houyiibacteriaceae > JADJJE01. Next base: position 2,929 of record CAZEAA010000486.1, on the reverse strand, counting down.
TTCGAGAAGGCGCGCATCGACTGGCGCGCCATGCAGGCCCGCAAGGAGGCCGCGCGACGCCTGACCCTGATCGACCCGCTTGCGCCGCTCCCTGCGTTCACCGCGCCGCGCATGGTGCGGCACACGCTGGGCCTGCCCGTGAAGCCGCTCTTGGCGGCGGCCAAGGCCCAGAACAGCAACCTGAACGCGCTGGTCCTCGCGGCCCTGACGCTGGTCATCGCGCGCCGCGCGCGGGCCGAGGACACCGTGGACACCCACGAGGTGGGCGTGCGCATCTCGGTGGACCTGCGCCCCTACTTCGAGCCGGCGCGCCCCAACGCGTTCGGCAACTTCGTGGCCAGCTTCATGGTGCGCTCCACGCGCTTCCGCGACGCGGCCGCGCTGCTCGCGGACGTGGGCGCGCAGCTGAAAGAGGGCCTGCGCCGCTTCAAGGATCACGAGCGCGGGCTCGGGCTCTTGTTCGACGAGCTCAGCACGTGGATCGGGCTGCGCCTCTACGCCATCGTGGCCCGGCGCCTCAAGACGCAGGGCAAGCTCGCGCCCATGAGCGTGCACTACTCCACCGTGGGCAGCGTGGACCACTTCGCGCGGCACGACGTGGGCCTCGCGGAGTTCGCGGGCTACGCGCCCAACACCGGGCTCTTCGTCACCAGCGTGAGCTTCCGCGACCAGATGCGCATGGGCTTCATCTACCCGGCGGGCGGCATGACCCCCGACGAGGTGCGCAACCTGGCCAAGGACCTCGAGGGCGCCATCGTGGAGCTGACCGCGGCGCCGGCCTCGACGTCCACCGCTGCAGCTCCCACCGCTGCGGCCCAAGAGCTGGTGGCCGTGGCCCCTGCGGGCGTGTCCGACACCGCCCCGCGCCCTGCCGCGACCGTGGCGCTGAGCGCGTAGACGGCAACCTCCCGCGCACGCGGGTCACCCGGGCGCTGCCATGTCCAGCATCTCCTCTTCGGTCCGCTCCAGCAGCCGCCGTATCAACGGATTGGGGTGCTGCCGCCGAATCGAGATCGCGTAGAACGCCTCGTAGAGGTCGGGAACGACGCAGTACTCTTGCAGCTCACGTGAGGCCAGCTCGTCGTGCACGACGACCGGCGGCAACAGGGCCACGGCGCCCGACGTGCGGGCGAGCACGCGCAACATGGCCATGTCATCGGCCTCACTGGCGATGCGGAGGCGGATGCCGTGGTGCTCGCAGATCAAGTCGAACGCGCTGCGCACCTCGCTGTCTCGGCTCGGCAGCACGATGGGCCGGTCGTCCAGATCCCGCGGGAAGTTGAACGGCTTGCGGCGCCGAGGGCCCACCAGGCCCACCTGCTGCCGAGCGATGCGCCGACAGCGCCACGCGTTTCCCCCGTCTTCCTGGACGCGCGTGTTCGAGAGCACCAAGTCGAGCGTGTGCGCCCGCAGCCGCCCGAGGAGCTCGTCGAGTGAGCCCGAGTGCAGCACCAAGTGCACGTCGGCTTGGCCCAGGAGCGGCGCGAGAAAGCCGCGCTGGAAGTTCCGTGAGAGGGTCCCCACGGCTCCGATGCGGAGCACGTGCTGGTCGAATTTGCGCCCCTCACGCACCGTGGCCACCAGCTCGTGCCCCGCCGCGGCGATGGTGTCCGCGTACTCGAGCGCGATGCGGCCCGTCTCGGTCAGCACCAGACGCCGCCCCTCGCGCGCGAACAGCGGGTGCCCGAGCGAGTCCTCGAGCTGGCGAATCTGCGTCGACAGCGCGGACTGCGATACCCCCAAGAGGCGCGCGGCGCGCGTCAGGTGACCCTCGCGCGCGACCGCCCAGAAGTAGTGGAGGTGGTGGTAGTTGAGGCGCGGGGCTGCGGGGATGGTGTTCGGCACGTCATTTCCTCCTCGACGAAGCTAGCACGTTGAATCGTCTGAAGAGAACGATAGGTTCTCAAATCGCTATTTTTCAGAATGGTTCATGCGTCCTATGGTCTGCGCAACGGAGGAATCCACCATGAACCCCACTGACGTACGCCTAGCCCTTGCACTGCTGTTCTCACGCTCTGTCGTCCGGTTCGCGCTACGCCGCACCGGGGCCGATGACAACGCCCTGGCGAAGGAGCACTCGGCATGAGCGAGCGTCTCTCTGGCCCGTACGCGTTCGAGTACACCTATCGGCGCTCGATGGGACCGCCCATCCGCGAGTCGCACGTGGAGATGGACGGCGCCTTCGCGCTCTACGAAGCGTGGGTGCGCCTGCTGCACGGCGACATCGACGTCGCGCTGGTGTTCTCGTTCGGCAAGGGCTCGCTCGGGCCCATCCCGGACATCCTGAACCTGCAGAACGACCCGTACTACGTGCAGCCGCTGGGCCTCGACGCCATCAGCGCGGCGGCGCTCCAGGCGCGCGCGCTGATCGACGCGGGCAAGGCCACCGAGCGCGACTTCGCGGACATCGCGGTGCGCAGCCGACGCGATGCCATGCAGAACCCCAACGCCCAGGTGAAGGGCGAGTTCGACGCGAAGAAGATCTTGAAGGACGAGCCCTACCTCAGCTCGCCCCTGCGCAAGAGCTTATGCCCGCCCGTCACCGACGGCGCCGCCTGCGTGATCCTCGCCAGCGGTGACAAGGCCCGCTCGCTCTGCAAGCGCCCCGCGTTCATCCGCGGCATCGACCACCGCGTGGAGGCCCACCAGCTGGGCCTGCGTGACCTGACCCAGAGCCCCTCGGCGCGCCTGGCTGGCGAGCGCGCGGGCGTGGGCAAAGCGAAGGTGGACGTGGCCGAGCTGCACGCGCCCTTCGCGCACCAGGAGATCATCTTGAGAGAAGCGCTGGGTCTCGACGACAGCGTGACCATCAACCCCTCGGGTGGCGCGCTCGCCGCCAACTCGATCATGACCGCCGGCCTCATCCGCTTCGGAGAGGCGGCCGCCCGCATCATGGACGGCAGCGCCAAGCGCGCCGTGGCCCACTGCA
>CAZEAA010000485.1:0-4518 GCA_964510015.1 uncultured Sandaracinaceae bacterium | reverse complement strand
CGCGACGGCTGAACACGTCTCCCCGGCCGAACACGAGCACGAGCACGAGCAGGTCAACGAGCACGCGGAGGCCTACGTACACGAAGACGACTACGAATACGTAGACGTCTACGCATATGTACGTGGGCGTGGTCGCACGGACCGCGGAGGCTCGGGTTGATCAGCGCAGGCGGCCCGACGCGCGCAGCTCGAACTGCACGTTGGCCCCGACCATGCCCTGGGGGAAGCGGTCGCCCGGTTCGACGTCGATGGTGGCTTCGAGGAACAGCCGGAACTGGTTCGAGACGCCCTCGAGGTGGTCGTTCATGGCGGCGGTGCCGGCGGCGTCCAGCTCGACGCGGGCCATGGGGGTCTCGCCGGCCCGCACTTCAGGGAAGGTGCCGAGGCGCAGGGCGTCGTCCACGCTGGCGGTGCCCACGGGGGCCCAGTAGATCTCCACGGCCGGCAGGTCCACGTTCATGGTGTTGGCCGTCACCGCGTACTCCACGCCGCGCAGCGCGATGCTGTCCACCACGCTGAAGCGCTCCATCACCTCACGCAGGTCGATGTCCTGCACGTGGATGGTGGCTCGGGTGGCGACCGGGTCGCAGAACCCGTCCGTGTTGCACTCCACGTTGATGGCCGGTGACATCGGGCACGTGGCGGCGCTGTTGCACGCCAGCTCCGGGATGATGACGATGCCGTCCGGGGTGACCTCTTGGAAGTCGTCGATCACCGGCAGGTCCGCGGCCGCGAACTCCAGCTCGCGGGTCACGGGGAACGAGACGCTGGCGTCCAGGCACCCGCTGGTGACGAGGGCGAGGCCCAGGGCCAGAAAAGCGGGACCATCTGCGCAACGGCTCACACCTGAGATATGCACCATGGGCGGAGCATAGCAGGCCAATCGGAATCGGCGACTTTGCGGTCGCGCGTTGGGCCTGCTACAAGCGCGGAACTCATGTCTGACTCCGAAGCACCGCTGCCATCCTCCAACAACGGCCTGAAGTTCGCCGTCATCGGTGGTGTGCTGGTGACCGCGGCCCTGCTGCTGCTGTTCTGCTCGCCCGGCGAAGAGCCCGCGCCCGTGGTGGCGCTGGACGCCGGCGTGGCGCCGACCACGTCGCAGTTCCAGAACGAGTTCGAGCTGCCCGCCGAGGAGCCGGACGCCGGTCCGCCGGTGGACGCTGGCGTGGTGGCCGACACGAGCATGCGCCCGAGCATGCGCCCAGTGCGTGAGTGCGAAGGCACCATCGCCCCGGCGGCGCTGCAGGCGGCCGTCACGCGCTACCGTGGCCAGGTCCGCCAGTGCTACGAGCGCGCCCTCAAGCAGAACAACATGCTGCAGGGCCGCGTCACCGTGACCGTGTCCATCGGCGGCAACGGGCGCGTCGAGAGCGCCAACGCCAGCGGCAACCTCGGAAGCGCGGTCAACAGCTGCGTCAGCGCGGCGGCGCGAACCTGGCAGCTGGTGGCCCCCACGGGCGGCACCTGCGCCACCGCGCGCGTGCCCTTCAACATGACGCCCACCAACTGACGGTGCGGCGGCGCTCCCGAGGGTGAGCGCGTTTACATCCTGCAGGTCTCGGTGTAAGGCGGGCGCATGAGTGAGCCCGTTCCCACGACGCTGATCGACCCGCCCTTTGCCTCCGACTACCTGGCGTCGCGTACCCGCTTCCGTGCGGCCGCCGAGGCCGCGGGCTGGAAGCGCAGCGCGCATCCCATCGGGCTCACGGGTCCCCGCGGCGAAGAGCTGTGCGTGGACGTGGCCGTGCATGGCGACGCCTCCGCCAAGCGGGTGGTGGTGGTCTCGAGCGGCACGCACGGCATCGAGGGCTTCTACGGCGGGGCCGTGCAGACCGCCGTGCTCGAGGGCGAGCTGCAGAAGGGCTGGAAGCGCCCGGCCGACACGCGCGTGGTGTTCATCCACGCCGTGAACCCCTACGGCTTCGCCTACATCCGGCGCGTGAACGAGGACAACGTCGACCTCAACCGCAACTTCGTGAAGAGCACGCGCACGTACGCCGGCGCCCCCGAAGACTACGCGCGCTTGAACGACCTCTTGAACCCCGTGAGCGCGCCCACGCCGGTGGACCCGTTCCTGCTGGGCGCCGGCGTGCAGCTGGCCAAGCACGGCTTCAAGACGCTCAAGAACGCCATCGCGCAGGGGCAGTACGAGTTCCCGAAGGGGCTCTTCTTCGGCGGCAAGGGGCCCAGCAAGTCGCTGCAGATCCTGGCCGAGGCGCTGCCTCCCCTGGTGGCCGGGGCCGAGCGCGTGGTGCACCTCGACTTCCACACGGGCATGGGCAAGTGGGGCACCTACGTGCTGGCCGTGGACTTCCCGAACGACTCGCCGCGGGTGCAGCGCCTGCGCCGAGAGTTCGGGCAGGAGGCCGTGCAGGGGCTCGACCCGAACGGGGTGCTCTACGAGATCAACGGCAGCCTCGGCGGCTGGCTCCAGGATCAGTTCCCGGGCATCGAGTACGACTGCCTGCTGGCCGAGTACGGCACGCACCACGTGGTCGAGGTGCTCACCGCCATGCGCCAGGAAAACCGCGCGCACCAGTACGCGAGCCACGGCAGCGCGGTGCACCTCGAGGCCAAGCGGCGCTTCAAAGAAGCGTTCGTGCCCGAGTCGCGCGAGTGGCAAGCGGCTTCGGTGCGCGATGGCCGCAAGATGGTGCGGCAGGCGCTGGCCACGCTCGGCGCGTAGCCCCCGCGCTCGGCCAGCTCAGCCCGCGGGCAGCTCGGCGCGCAGCTTCTCCACCAGCCGCTGCACGTCGGGCGACGCGGACGTCTCCTGCGCCTCGGTCAGCAGCTGCTGTGCGCGCGGCACGTCGCCCAGCCGGAGGTGCACGGCCGCCAGTGTGGCGAGCGCGATGCCTCGCTCCGGGCGGCGAGCCAGCGCGTCGCCGGCCAGCGCCTCACCGAGCTTGTCGCGCGCCCCCGTGAGGTCACCGCTGGCCTCCGCGAGCGCGGCCTCCACCCATGCGTACTTGGCGCGGCAGTCGGCGTTCAGGTACCGCTTCGACGTCTGGTCCAGCAGCCGCTTGGCGCTGCCGAGGTCGTTGCGCCGCAGCGCCGCGAAGGCCGCGGGCACGCCACCCATCCGCAGGGCGCCATAGCCCAGCAGCACACCCAGCAGCGCGAGCACGGCCGCGCGGGGTGGGTCGGTCTGCGCCGTGAGCGCCGCGAAGCCGAGGCAGGCCACCATCAACACGAGCCGGAGCTTGGGGGAAAACACGCGCAGGGATAGCACGCGCCTCGGGGAAGCTGCTACACACAGCCCGTGGCGTTGTTCGAGCTGCGCGGGATCACGAAGGCCTTCGGCGATCACCAGGTCTTGCGCGGGGTGGACCTGGACATCCACCAGGGCGAATTCCTGACCATCATCGGGGAGAGCGGCAGCGGCAAGAGCCTCATCCTCAAGACGCTGATCGGCATCCTGACGCCGGACGCCGGCAGCCTGCGCTTCGACGGCGAAGAGGTGGCCACCTACAGCGACACGCAGTGGACGCGCCTGCGGCCGCGCATCGGCATGCTGTTCCAGGAGTCGGCGCTGTTCGACTCGCTCGACGTGGGCGACAACGTGGCCTACGGCCTGCGCGAGGCCCGCGCGCTGAAGGAGCCCGAGATCCAGGCGCGCGTCAGCGAGTGCCTGCGGCTGGTGGGCCTCGAGGGCATCGAGCGCAAGTGGCCCGCAGACCTCTCGGGCGGCATGAAGAAGCGCGTCGCGCTCGCGCGGGCCACGGCCCTGCGGCCCGAGATCATCCTGTACGACGAGCCCACCGAAGGCCTCGACCCCATCAACGTCACCCGCGTGAACCGCATGCTGCAGTCGCTCCGCAAGGAGTTCGACATCACGACGGTGGTGGTCACCCACAACATGCAGAGCGCGTTCAACGAGAGCTCGCGGCTGGCGTTCGTGCACGACGGCCGTGTGAAGCTCGAGGGAACGCCGGAGAAGCTGCGCAAGAGCGGGGACGCCGACCTCGAAGACTTCTTGTTGGCCTCGCGTGACCCCGTGGCCGACCACCGCGTGTCGTTGGGGCTGCCGCCGAGATAGGCCTGAGCGAGAGCTCAGGCCATCTCGCCAAAGCCGTCGTCCACGGACGTGGTCGTCGACGTGGACGTGGTCGTACGTGGTCGTAGTCGTGGTCGTGGACGTGGTCCTTGACGGCGACGGCGACGGCGACGACCTCAGCGCTTCGATGGGTGGTGGCGCACTTGGTTGGCGAGAGCTCGGGGCTGTCCGCGTGGGCAACGCTGGGATCGTCGCCGTCAACGTCAACGTACGTCCACGTCCACGTCCACGTCTATCGACTCATCACAAGTCCTGGGTCCTGCGGAGCCTATGAGCAGAGGTGACCTGCCAAGCGAATCGTGCTTCTGGCAAGGTGATTTGGGCACCCCGCACTGAAGTACGGGGCAGCGAACCTGGCCTCGACAAGATGCGGAAGTCCAGCCCCTGTCGGGCCCGGACTGCCTTGAGTGAGCCAGTTGCCTTGTGTGATCTCGGGCCAGTGCCGGATGAGTGTGTCG
>CAZEAA010000484.1:0-4552 GCA_964510015.1 uncultured Sandaracinaceae bacterium | reverse complement strand
CTCTTGACGCTACTCAACGAGCGGGAGTTCGACAACGGCGCGGAGCGCGAGACCACGCCGCTGGTGTCCGTGGTGGCGGCCAGCAACGAGCTTCCGAAGGGTGAGGAGCTGGGCGCGCTCTTCGACCGCTTTCTCTTGCGCCTGCACGTGGGGCCCGTGTCGAAATCCGGTTTCGCGCACCTGCTTCAGCTTCGGGGAGAGAAGAGCCCGCAGATCCCGGAGGCGCTGGCGTTGAGCAAGGCCGACATCGACCGCGTGCGAGACTCGGCTGAAAAGGTCGTCGTGCCAGCGGAGGTCAACGGCTTGCTCAGCGAGCTGCGCGACTGGTGTACCGCCGAAGGCATCGAAGTCTCCGACCGGCGCTGGCGGAAGGTGGTGAAGCTTCTGCAAGTCTCCGCGGTGACCAACGGCCGCCGCGAAGTGTCCGTCTGGGATGCCTGGCTCCTGCAGCACTGCCTCTGGAACGAGCCTGGCCAGCGCGAAAGAATCTTTGCTTGGTATGGCGAGCGCGTGGGTACCACCCGCGGCATGGACCCTGCGCGACTGGTGAAGCTCGTGGTCAGCATGGAGGCGCGGTTGGAGCGCGACCGCACCGAGAAGGCGCAAGCGCGCAACGCGGCGGGCAAGCTGCTCTACGAGTCGCCGAAGGGAGGTACGGTCACCTCTTCTCACGGTCTCATCCACCAACTGCGCAAGGGTGAGGGGCTCTTCTTGGCACCGCCCGGGACGGCCTCCCTGGACCACTACAACCGCGCCACCCCCTTGCCCGAGAGGACGAACAAGGGGAAGGGATACACCCGAGCGGAGCTGGAACAGTTCCACGTCCAAGACGCCAACGGGCGCTACGCCGAATTCGCCTCGTGGTCCGGCGCGGCCAAGTACTTCGAAGCGCAGGACAACTGGCTCACGGTGGAAGGCGCGTACGCCCCCAAGATCGAAGCCATGCGGCACAAGGCCATGTACGTGGAGCACAGCTTGAAGGAGGTGGCCTCGCTCCAGCGCGACATCGAGGCCTACCAGGCGGGCCTGCAGCAGCACATCACGGACCTCGAGGCACATCTGCGCGCACATCTCTGGGTGACCTCGGACTTCGTGGAGCCGGCCGGCGCCTCGCTGCGCAGCACACAAGCTCAAGTGGAGAAGCTGATGACGCGTGTCGAGAAGCTGAAGGCCGGGTTCGACGCGCTGCCGCGCGAAACCAAGGAGAAGGACGAATGAGCACCCTCTTTCGGCCTCAATCCATCGAGACCGACTACGCATTCCTGGATGCGTGCCCAGAGGCGCTGCTGCCCATCTTGGTGGCGCTCCCCTTCGGCGCACTCCAGCAGCGCATTCAAGGGATGTTGGCGTGGCGTGCGGCGCTCCTCTCGGGTCGCCTGCCCGACGAAGCGAGCTGGCCTCCCGGCCACGTCGCCGCGCGAGCACGCAAGGCCCTCTCGGACATGGACGTGGTCCGCTTCTGCAAGGGCCAGACCGAGTTGGTGGACGCCCTGCTGCCGGACATCCTCGACAGCTTTCGTCGCGCCTCTGACGATCAGGAACGCGACATCCTCGCGGAGCTGCGCGCGTTGGAGGCCAAGGCCCGTGCGCGCCAAGTCGAGGCGCTTGAACGCCAACGAGCTGTCGGTGCAAACCGGAAACACGAGCGCAACGCCCAGCTCGCAACCGGCCCGCTCGAGCTGGACACGGAGACGCAGAAGCAGCTGCGAAAACAAGCGCGTCGAGCGGTCCTCGAACGGGCTGCAGCGGACGGACCAGACGCGGGGTTGCTGGAGCGATGGGGCGAACAAGCCCGTGTGTGGGCCGAGATTGCGGACGTGTTCGGCGATCTCGGCAACATGCTGGGGCGTGGTTGGGACCTCAGCCTGGGCATCCTGAAGCAGACAGGCTGGCGTGATCTGACGCGCTTGCGAGGGCTCGTGGCCAAGCTCCCCCAGCTGAGCGACGTGGTGCGGTCTCTGGGTCGGCTGCACCACAGCGAAGGAGAACCGAGCGTGGCCGAGACCGTGATGGTCCGGGTCCAGCGGATGGAGGAGGAGCGCAAGGAGATCCGTGTTCCGTACATCCCGGCCGAGACGCGCGGCCTCGAGCGCAGCGCGGAGGTCACCCGCATGCTCCCCGCAGAGGCCGTCCTCTTGGGGCACCCTGCCCTGCGGATGCTGTGGCACGCCCGCCGCGCCGAGCGTGGGCTCATGACGTACCGCGTCGAGGGCATCGAGGTGGAGATCAACGAGGTCTTGGTCGACCGCGAAGAAGAACGAGAGCAACACACCCCACGCCCAGAGCGCGGACCGATCATCGCGGTCGTGGACACGTCCGGGTCGATGCGAGGGACGCCCGAGCGTGTTGCGAAGGCGCTGGTCCTCGAGGCGTTGCGCACGGCGCACGCGGAGAACCGCCGCTGCTTGGTCTTTCTCTTCAGCGGCCCAGGCCAGGTCGAGGAGCAGGAGCTGAGCCTCTCACCGGATGGCATCGTGCGCCTGATGGCGTTCATTCAGCTCAGCTTCGGCGGGGGGACCGACGAGTCCGCCGTCCTGGCCCGCGTCTTGAAGCGCTTGAACCAGAATGACTGGCGCAAGGCCGACGTGCTCTTCGTCACGGACGGCGAGTGGTCGGCCAACGCCAAGGTGGTGCGAGACGTGGACACGGCACGGGAGAGGGGGACCCGGTTCCACGGGGTGCAAATCGGCAACCTCGGGAAGACGGGGCTCCACGGCATCTGCGACCCCGTTCACGTCTTCCAGGACTGGGCCGCGGTGGAGGGCTGGGAGCGCTCGCAAAACCCGTAGTTGGACAACACCGTGGTATCTTTGCCGCCGTGTCTGAATCTGTTTCGCGCTTGGCGACTGAGCTCGGAGGGGACTTGCTGAGGGCAAACCTCCTCGGGGCGGCACTTCCCATGTTGGATGGTCGTTATCGCTTCACCAAGATCCTGGGCCGCGGCGTGAGCGGCATGGTCGTCCAAGCGCGTGACGAACGACTGGCGCGGGACGTCGCGGTCAAGCTCGCGCCTACCAGCGTCATCTCCCAACGCATGCTCGAGGAGGCGCGCACGCTCGCCCAACTCAAGCGCCCCGAGTGTGTCGTGCAGGTCTGGGAGACGGCCAGCGGGCACCTCGCGTCATCGACGTACAGCGCCACCGTGAACTACATCGTGATGGAGCTCGTGGTGGGAACGACGTTACGCGAGTGGCAGCTGCAGGCCCCTCCGCGCTCGCTCCTCCTGAGCGTCTACGCAAACGTCGCTGTGGGGCTGCATCGTGTGCACTCGGCCGGCATCGTTCATGGCGACGTGAAGCCAGACAACATCATCGTCGACAACCGCAACGTCCCCACCATCGTGGATTTCGGCTTTGCGACATCGATGCACGAGAGTGGCGTCGGCGGTTGGCGTGCCGACGTGGTCGGGACACCCCCCTACATGGGACCCGAGGCGCAGCAAGGGGAGGTGGGACGCAGCGGCGACGTCCATGCTTACGCGGTCTCGCTCTGGGAGGCGCTGACGGGGCAGCTCCCCTTCGAAGCGGGTGGCGTGCGCTGGCGTGAGGCACGAGTTGGCGCGCTTCCCCGCGAAGCGCTGGTACCTGATGCGCTACGGAAGACGCTGAAGCGCGCGATGAGCGCGGCGCCGGAGCAACGTCCCGCCATCGAAGAAGTGCATGCGGTCGTCGCCGGCGCCCAAGAGCCCTCCGCCGCGCGGCGGTCGCGCTTGCGGCCCCGGTGGTTCGCCGCCGGGGTAGCGTTGGTCGCGCTCGTGTCCGTGGTCCTCGGGGTCACACTGAGCCAAGAGGACGCATCCCCAAGCAGCGAGCTTCCCAGGCGTGTGCGCCGACCTCCACCGGAACCTCGGCCCATGCCGCCCATGTTCGGCCGCCCACCGGTTGCCAACGCAGAGTCCATCGCCCGCGAAGCTACGGCCGCCTACCTTCAGGTCCTCGATGCCTGGAACTCGGGACTCGACAAAGACGCCTACCATGCGGGCTTCGAAGACCCGGTGGAATGCTACTTCGGACGATCGGCGGTGCCGCGGTCAGACGTGCGTCGCGCCATGCTGGACGAGCAGTTCGACCTCGGGGCAGAGGACGTGGTGCGGGGCCCCCATCGCTTCACGCAAATCGAGTCGTGGATGTACCGAGTGGTGTCGTCAACGCGGGTCGTGATCCACGAAATGGGATGGACCGAGGTCGAGCCACGCGTGGCGGATGGGCGCGTGGTAGCGCCTTCCCAACGGACCACCGTGGACCGACACATCGAGCTCCATCGAACGGACGGGCGTTGGCGCATCCGGCAGGAGGAGTCCGTGGACGCAACTCAACGCTGCTGGCTCGATCCTGATCACCTCGGACCTTGACCCGCATCGAGTTCGACGAACGTCACGCGTGCTTCAGCGACTGCGTCGCCGCGAGGTCGAGCTCGTAGACATGCTCGCACCAACTCGAACCGACATCCTTGCACAGTCCCCCGAACAGCTGGCCGAATGGCGCGGACCGCCGGGCACCGCGCGAGTTCTTCGTGTGCGCCGACGCACCGCGCGACGCAGACTGCATCACGG
>CAZEAA010000483.1:0-4561 GCA_964510015.1 uncultured Sandaracinaceae bacterium | reverse complement strand
CCATCACGGCGACGGCGACGGACCCCGCGGGCAACACCGCGACGGACACCACCGAAGTGTTCGTGGCCGGCCCGGACAGCGGCATGATGCCGGACGGCGGCGTGGACACGGGCGCGGGCGGTGTCTCGGGCGGCGCGCTCTGCGCCACGCAGGTGCCCGCGGGCGGCGACTGGCCGGCGGCCGCTGGCCTCCTGCTGGTGGGCCTCGCGCTCGCCACGCGCCGGCGCCGCCGCTGAGCGAAGCGAGCTAACCGCAAGACCAGATGAGAGCCGCCCCCAACCGGGCGGCTCTCTCGTTTCGGGTGGCTTTTGCTTTTGCCGAGCCCCCCGCCATACTCCCCCCGCTGTGCCCCGCCCGCTGCCGCTGCTCGGTGATCTCACGCTCGCGTCGGCGGCCAACAACCCCGACGGCGACTGGCGTGCGCAGGCTCGCGACGCGGTGACCACGCTCGAGGGCCTCGAGGCGGCGCTGGTGCTCACCGACGCGGAGCGCGCCGGCGCGGTGCGCGCCCTCGGCGACGGCTTTCCTCTGTCGGTCACGCCCTACTATCTCGGCCTCGCCGACAAGCACGACCCTTCGTGCCCCATTCGTAAGCAGTGCGTGCCCGTGGCCGACGAAGCCGTGGAGGTGCCCGGTGACCTGCGCGACCCGCTCGGCGAAGAGGAGCACGAGGTCGCGCCGCACTTGATAAAGCGCTACCCGGACCGCGTGCTGCTGCTGGCCACGGACCGCTGCGCCGTCTACTGCCGCTTCTGCACGCGCTCGCGCATGGTGGGCGACGGCGGCGGCGCCCGCTCCATGGACGCGCTCTCCGAGGCCTTCGCGTACATCGAGGCACACCCCGAGGTGCACGAGGTGATCGTCTCGGGCGGCGACCCGCTCGTGATGAGCACCGCCCGCATCGCGCGGCTCTTCGAGCGCCTCGCGCAGATCGAGCACCTCACCAACGTGCGCCTCGCGACGCGCGCGCCCGTGACCATTCCGCAGCGCATCACCGACGAGCTGGTTCAGGCGCTGCGCAAGGCGCACCCCAGCATCTGGGTGATGACGCACTTCAACCACCCGAAGGAGCTCACCGAGGAGTCGAGCGCCGCGCTCGCGCGCCTGGTGGACGCGGGCCTCCCCGTCATGAACCAGACGGTGCTGCTGCGCGGGGTGAACGACCACGCCGACACGCTAGAGGCCCTGTTTCGCGGCTTGGTGAAGCGTCGCGTGCGTCCGTACTATTTGCTCCAGATGGACCCGGTACGCGGCACGGGCCACCTGCGCACGCCCCTCGACACCGGCATCGCCATCATGGGCGCGCTGCAGGGCCGGCTGAGCGGCATCGCGCTCCCGAAGCTGATCGTGGACACGCCCAACGGGCGCGGGAAGGTGCCCGTGGGTCCCGACACCGTGGTGGCGCGAGGCCCAGGGCGCACCACGCTGCGCACCTTCCGCGGCGAGCTTGTGGACTACCTCGACCCGCCGGGCTAGCCCCTCGCCGGTCGCTCCTCACGACCGTCGGCGTGCCGCGCGAACCGCTCGGGCGTGGGCCCGTGCACCGGGTCGTCGTCGCTCCACGGCCAGCCCCCGAACTGGGTGCTCTGGAAGTCCATGTAGGCCTGCTGGAGCTCCTGCCGCGTGTTCATCACGAACGGGCCGTGCTGCGCCACCGGCTCGCCGATGGGCTTGCCCTGCAGCATGAGGAACTCGCTCTCTTCGGGGCCGTTCACCATGCTCACCGCCACGTCGGCGCGCAGCTCGAACTGGTGCCCCGCTGGCAGGTCGTGTCCCGCGGCGCGCAGCCCGGCGCCCTGGTGCAGGTAGATGTTGCGACGCGAGCCCGCGTTGCCGGCCGGCAGCGTGAAGTGCGCGCCCGGCTCGAGCTTCACCGTCCAGATGGCCACGTCGTTTTCGGCGGCGGCGGCCCACGAGTTGGGGGGCGGGGGAGGTGCTGCGGTCTCGCCCAGGCGCCCCGCGATGACGGCCACCTGCGTGGCGCGCCCGGCTTCGTCGCGCGTGACCACCCGCTCGATGCTCTCGTTCCACAGCATGGTGAAGTACGGGTCCACCATCTTGTCGGCGCGCGGCAGGTTCAGCCAGATCTGGAAGAGCTCGAGCGGGTTCTCGTTCACGCTCGACAGCAGCGGGAACATCTCCGAGTGCTGGATGCCGCGCCCGGCCGTGATCCACTGCACGTCGCCGCCGCCGAAGCGCGCCGCCGCGCCCATGGAGTCCGAGTGGTCGAGCAGGCCCTCGCGCACCACGGTGACGGTCTCGAAGCCGCGGTGCGGGTGACGCGGGAAGCCCGGCACCACCATGCCGTGGTACATGCGGAAGCCGTCGCGCACCTCGAAGTCGCTGCCCATGTTGCGGCCCGCGAGCGAGACCGTGGGCCCGAACTCGGCGTTGCCCGTGGGGTAGCGGTCGAGGTGATGCGCGCAGAAGAGGAAGGGGTCCACGGTGCGCCACAGGAAGCCGAGGCGCTCACCGCCCAGAATGGGGTTCACGCTCGCGGTGTCGGGTGTGGTGGTGGTGGTCACGTCGGTGCTCCCGGTGGATGCTGGACTGGAAGGGTGGCTGGGGGTGTCTGCGCCGCTCGCGGGGCTGTCCGCGGCACGGCAACCCACGGCGGCGGCCGCGCTGGCGGAGGCCAGGATCTTGAGGGTGTCGCGACGTCCGAGCTCACTCATGCGCTGGCTCCCTCCGCCACGGCGGCGTCCATCGCCCGCGTGATGGCCCGCTTGAACACGCCTTCGGTCTGCGCGCCGGTCAGCAGGCTGCGCCCGTTGATGACCACGCTCGGCACCGCCTGGATGCCCTTCGCGCGCCACTCGGCGGCCTCGGCCCGCACCACGTCGGCGTAGCGCCCGTCGTAGAGCACCGCGCTGGCTTCGTCGGCGTCGAGCCCGGCCCGCGCCGCGATGGCCGCCAGCGTGGGCACGTCGTCCATGGCCTGACCATCCGTGAAGTTGGCCTCGAACAGCAGGCGCTGCAGCTCGATCTGCTTCTCGGCGCCCGCCGACTCGAGCGCCCAGTACAGCAGCTGGTGCGCCTTCCACGTATTGTAGATGCGCGTCCCGTCGCTGAAACGGAAGGCGAACCCGAGCGACTCGCCGAGTGATGTCAGACGTGCTCTCGCCGCGCGGCTCTGCTCACTGTTCGAGCCGTACTTCCGAGCCAGGTGCTCGCCGAGGTTCTCGCCACCGGGGCCCATGGCCGGGTTCAGCTCGAACGGATGGAAGCGCACCGCGGTGCTCTCGGCGAGGCCCATGGAGCGGAGCGTCTTGGCCAGCGTCTCGTAGCCGATCACGCACCAAGGACACACCACGTCCGAGACGATGTCGATGGTCAGGGCAGGGGTTTCGGACGGGCTCGTGGACATGGCGGCTTCCCTTCTACTGGCGTGGCGATCGAGTCGGGAGAAGGTCTCGGCCGTTACGCTACGCCCTCGCGCAGCCTGGCGTCGACAACCCGCTGCGTACGTTGTATATGCCCGACGATTCGGCTCGCGCGACGCCCAGCGCACGTAGAGCCGCCCAGCCCCTCAGGAGTTACCCATGCAGAGAGCGCTGACGCTCTATCAGAGCACCATCGGCAAGAAGGTGGCGATGGCCCTGTCCGGCCTCGTCATCGTCGGATTCACGGTGGGTCACATGGCCGGAAACCTGAACGCCTACGTCGGGGAGGACGCGTTCAACGAGTACGCCCGATCCCTGCACGAGGCCTGGTACATCGTGTGGCCCACGCGCGCCGTGCTGCTCCTGGCCTTCAGCGCGCACATCCTGTCGGCCTTCACCCTGGTCACCCGCAACCAGCAGGCCCGCCCGCAGGCCTACCACGTGACCAAGCACACCGAGGCCAACCTCGCGAGCAAGGCCATGCCGGTCAGCGGCATCGCGCTGCTGCTGTTCATCCTCTTCCACCTGCTGCACTTCACGCTGGCGCCGCAGCTGTTCAACGAGGCGCACTTCGAGAACCCGTTCTGGAATTTCTACGCGGGCCTCTCGCACCCCTTGCTGGCGGGCATCTACATCGCGGGCAACCTCGCCCTCGGCCTGCACATCTTCCACGGGTTCTTCAGCGCCTTCCAGACCCTCGGCGCCAACCACCCCAAGTTCAACCAACTGCGCCGTGACGGTGCCATTGGCCTCGCCACCATCCTCACCCTCGGCAACCTGATGTTCCCCATCAGCGTGCACCTCGGGTTCATCGAGGCTCCCGCCGGCTACGAAGCCGCGATGGCCGACGCCAACGACTCGCCCGCCAGCGACCACTGACCAGCAGCCTCGGAGAGATCATGGAACTTCGTTCGAACGAACCGGATAAGTCGATCCCCATCGAGCAGCGGTGGACCCAGCACAAGATGAACGGGAAGCTCGTGGCGCCCGCGAATCGCCGCAAGTACGAGATCATCGTGGTGGGCTCGGGTCTCGCGGGAGGCGCGGCGGCCGCCAGCCTCGGCGAGATGGGCTACAAGGTGAAGTGCTTCTGCTTCCAGGACAGCCCGCGTCGCGCGCACTCCATCGCCGCGCAGGGCGGCATCAACGCCGCCAAGAACTACCAGAACGACGGCGAC
>CAZEAA010000482.1:0-4569 GCA_964510015.1 uncultured Sandaracinaceae bacterium | reverse complement strand
CCTCCCGGCTCGCCGACCCGCCCCCGCCATGCCCGCCGACGCCACGCCCACCCCCGATCTCGCCGCGATCGAGGCCCACCTGACGGGCCCAGGGCAGCCCTTCGAGCTCGAGCAGGCCACCGTCCTCGGCCACCAAGTCACGGCGTTCAAGAACCGCCCGCGCTCCCTCCGCGAGGTTCTCCAGCGCTCATCCACCTTCGGCCAGTCCGACTACATGGTCTGGGAAGACGGCCGCCGGTACACCTACGCCGAGCACCTCACCCTCGTCGCCAACCTGGCCGCCAACCTCCAAGCCATCCACGGCATCAAGCCCGGCGACCGCGTGGCCATCCTGGCCGCCAACTGCCCCGAGTGGGTGCTCACCTTCTGGGCCGTCACCAGCCTGGGCGCGGTCGCGGTAGGCCTCAACGCCTGGTGGACGGCCGACGAGATCCTGTACGGCATCGCCGACTGCCAGCCCGCCCTCCTCGTCGCAGACGAGAAGCGCCTGGCGCGCCTCAGCGCCGAGCAGCTGGCCGGCCTGCCCTGCTGGGTGCTGCCCATCGACTCCGACTTCGAGGCGGCCCTGCGCGACACCATTGCGGAGAGCACGGACGAGCAGGCCCCGCGCGCCCTGCCCACCACGCCCATCACCGAGGACATGCCCGCGGTGATGCTCTACACCAGCGGCACCACCGGCCGGCCCAAGGCGGCGGTGCACACGCACGGCAACGTGGGCTCGCTGCTCATGGTGAGCTTCTTCCACGGCGCACGCCTCATGGCGCTCCACCCGCCGGCCCCGGACTCCGCCCCCAACTGCATCCTGGTCACGAGCCCCCTGTTCCACGTGTCGGGGCTGCACTGCGCGGCGGTCACGGGGCTGGGCGGCGGGGCCAAGACGGTGTGGACCATGGGGCGCTTCGAGCCGCTGCGGGTGCTGGAGCTCATTGAGGAAGAGCGGGTCACGGGCTGGGGCTACACGGCCACCATGCTGCACCGCGTGGTGAACCACCCGCGGGTGCGGAAGTTCGACTTGAGCAGCCTGCGCATGATGGGGGGCGGCGGGTCGCCCATTCCGGCGCCGCTGCAAGAGCAGGCGCTCCAGCTGGTGCCGCAGGTGCGCGAGACCATGGGCGTGGGCTACGGGCTCACCGAGGGCTGCGCCTTCAGCACGCTCAACCCGGGGCCCGAGCTGCGCGCGCACCCCACGTCGGCGGGCCGGCCGGTGCCCACGGTGGAGCTCGAGATCCGCGGCGAAGACGGGCAGCCCCTGCCCCCGGGTGAAGACGGCGACATCCACGTGCGCGGGCCGCTGGTGATGCTGGAATACTGGCAGAACCCCGAGGCTACGTCCGCGGTCATCGGCCCCGGCCGCTGGCTGCGCACGGGCGACGTGGGGCACCTGTCAGACGGGCGGCTGTATCTGTGCAGCCGCAAGCGCGACCTCATTTTGCGCGGCGGCGAGAACGTGTACCCGCAAGAGATCGAGCAGCGCCTCGAGGCCCACCCGCAGGTCGCCGAGTGCGCCGTGGTGGGCGTGCCCGATGAGGAGCTGGGCCAGCGGGTGGCCGCCTTCGTGCGCGTAACGGAGGGCACCCCCGCACCGACGCCGCAGCTAGAAGCTGCGCTGCGCGCGTGGGTCGCCGAGACCCTCGCCTACTTCAAAGTCCCCGCGGAGCTCCGGTTCGTGACCGAGCCCCTTCCGCGGAACGCCACTGGTAAGGTGCTGAAGCACGTCCTGCTGGGCGAGCAAAGCGCCTTCATCGAAGAATGAGAGATCGAGTCATGCCCGAAGCCGTCATCGTTGCCACCGCTCGCACCCCCATCGGCCGCGCCAAGAAGGGCTCCCTCGTGGACCAACGTCCAGACGACCTGGGCGCCCTGGTGGTGCGGGCTCTCCTGCAGAAGGTCCCCAACCTGGACCCGAAGCTGGTGGAAGACGTGCTCTTCGGCTGCGCGCAGCCGGCCGGCGAGCAGGGCTACAACATCGCCCGCGTGGTCGCGCTCTTGGCGGGCCTGAACGAGGCGCCCGGCGCCACCGTCAACCGCTACTGCAGCTCGTCGCTCCAGACCATCCGCATGGCAGCGCACGCCATCAAGGCGGGCGAGGGCGACGTGTTCGTGGCCGGCGGCGTGGAGTGCGTGAGCCGCTTCGACAAGGGCAAGAGCGACGGCATGGAGGGCACGCTCAACCCGCTCTTCAACGACGCCATGGCGCGCAGCAAGGCGTTCGCCTCGGGCACGCCGTGGGCCGCCGTGGACGGCCTGCCCGACGTGTACACCAACATGCTGCAGACGGCCGAGAACGTGGCCGGCAGCCTCGGCGTCACGCGCGCCGAGCAGGACGAGTTCGCCGTGCTCTCGCAGAACCGCGCCGAGGCCGCGCAGAAGAGCGGCTTCTTCCGCGACGAGATCACGCCCGTCACGCTGGCCAACGGCACGGTGGTGGACACCGACGACTGCCCGCGCGCCGGCACCACTCTCGGCGCCATCGCGGGCCTCGAGCCCATCTTGAAGAAGTGGATGGGCGACGCCGCCACGGTGACCGCTGGCAACGCCTGCCCGCTGAACGACGGCGCCGCCGCCGTGCTGGTGATGAGCGACAAGAAGGCCAAGGAGCTGGGCCTCACGCCGCTGGCGCGCATCGTGTCGAGCGGCGTCACGGGCATCAACCCCGAGATCATGGGCCTCGGCCCCGTGGCCGCCAGCCAGCAGGCGCTCGCGCGCGCGGGCCTCACCATCAAGGACATCGACCTGGTGGAGATCAACGAGGCCTTCGCGGCGCAAGTGGTGCCCTCGGCCAAGCAGCTGGGCATCCCCTACGAGAAGCTCAACGTGAACGGCGGCGCCATCGCGCTCGGTCACCCGTTCGGCATGACCGGCGCGCGCATCATGACCACGCTCATCCACGGCCTGCAGGTGAGCGGCGGGCGCTACGGTCTCGAGACCATGTGCGTGGGCGGCGGCCAGGGCATGGCCATGATCATCGAGCGCCTCTGATCTCGGCTGAGCCGCATGAGCGCACTCCCCACCACGCAGAAGCAGATCCTCCTCTGCCGGCGCCCCCATGGCGTGCCGGTGGCGGAGGACTTTGCGCTTGGTGAAGGCCCGGTCCCCGAGAGCGCGGGTCCGGGGCAGGTGCTGGTGCGGCAGATCTACTTGTCGCTCGACCCAGCCATCCGCGGCTGGATGAGCGAGAGCAAGAGCTACCTGCCGCCCATCGCCATCGGCGCGCCGGTGCGCAGCGGCACCCTGGTGCAGGTCGTCGAGAGCGGCGTGCCCGAGTGGCAGCCCGGCGACCTGTGCCAGGCGCTCACCGCGTGGGAGGAGTACTCGCTCGTGCCGGCGGCGCAGCTCATGGGCAAGATCACGCCCGTGCCCGGCATCCCGCTCAGCAGCATGCTCAACGTGCTGGGCGGCAACGGGCTCACGGCCTACTTCGGGCTCTACGACGTGGGCCAGCCCAGGCCCGGCGAGACGGTGCTGGTGAGCGCGGCCGCGGGCGGCGTGGGCAGCATCGTGGGGCAGCTGGCCAAGCTGCGCGGCTGCCGCGTGGTGGGCCTCACGGGTGCAAGCGACAAGTGTGAGTGGCTCACGGGCGAGCTGGGCTTCGACGCGGCCATCAACTACAAGGCGCCCAACTTCCTCCAGCAGCTGAAGGACGTGTGCCCCAAGGGCGTGGACGTGTTCTTCGACGGCGTGGGCGGCGAGCTGCTGGACCAAGTGCTGCCGCGGCTCGCCATGCGCGGGCGCGTGGTGGTGTGCGGCGCCATCAGCGAGATCAACCGCACCGAGCCGGGCCCCGGCCTGCGCAACGTGATGCAGCTCATGGCCAAGCGCGCGCGCATGGAGGGCTTCGTCACGCTCGACTACGCGGACCGCTACAGCGCAGCGCGTGAAGAGCTGGCGGCCTACGTGCGCGCGGGGAAGCTGGTCACCCGCGATGAAGTCGTGGACGGCATCGAGCACGCGCCCGCGCACCTGCTGCGGCTCTTCTCGGGCGACCACCGTGGCAAGCTGATGGTCAAGGTCGCGGACCCTTCGTAACCTCTCCGCACCCCTTTCGCGTGCCAAGGCCCACGCCGGCGCGCCCACCCCAAGTTCTGGTTAAAGCACCGTCGACGGCGTTCGACTGAAGAGAAGAGAGAGCAAGCACATGAGCGGAATCTGCGAAGGTCGGGTTGTCATCGTCACGGGCGCCGGGCGCGGCATCGGTCGCGAGCACGCGCTCGAGCTGGCGCGTCAGGGCGCCAAGGTGGTGGTCAACGACCTGGGCGCCACCAACCACGGCGAGGGCAAGGACGAGGGCCCGGCCGCCGAGGTGGTGAGCACCATCAAGGCCATGGGCGGCGAGGCCTTCGCCAACGGCGCGGACGTGGCCAACTGGGCGCAGACCAAGCTGCTAGTGGACGAGACGGTGGCCACCTTCGGGCGGCTGGACGTGGTGGTGAACAACGCCGGCTTCGTGCGCGACCGCATGTTCGTGAGCTGCAGCGAAGAGGAGTGGGACGCGGTGGTGAACGTGCACCTGAAGGGGCACTTCTGCTTGTCGCGCCACGCGGCCGCCTACTGGCGTGACCAGGTGAAGGC
>CAZEAA010000481.1:0-4577 GCA_964510015.1 uncultured Sandaracinaceae bacterium | reverse complement strand
GTCCCGCCGGAGGCCCTGGTGGCGACGGCGCCCTCCGAGCGTCCCGCCGCACCGGCGCCCGTAGCCCCCACGCCGCGCGCGGTGGTCGCGTCGCCCGTCGTGGCAGCGCCCGCCGTGGTCGCGCCTCCGGTCGTCGCTGCCCCTCCGGTGGCGGTCGCGCCCGAGCCGACGGCCCAAGAAGTCGAAGACGAAGACGTCCCCGAGGAGGTCTCCGAGGGCCTCGAGGAGGCGGAGTTCTTCGTGGCTCAAGGGCTCTACGAAGACGCGCTCGCGAGCCTCGAAGACCTGCAGAGCGAGTACCCCGACTCGGCCACGCTCGCGAGGCGCATCGCCGAGATCCGCAAGGCCTCCGAGGGCCCCGCCGAAGAGCTGGCCGACGAGAGCTTCGCGCTCGCCGAGAAGCTCGCCGAGGAGCTCGAGGAAGAGCCGCCCGCGTCCGCCGGCAGCGACATCCTCGACGTGGAGCAGGTCTTCGCCCAGTTCAAGAAGGGCGTGGAGGAGCAGGTCGACGAGGCCGACAGCGACACGCACTTCGATCTGGGCATCGCCTACAAGGAGATGGGCCTGCTGGACGACGCCATCGGCGAGTTCCAGGTGGCCATGCGCAACCCCGTGCGGGCTTGCTCCTGCCATACGATGGTGGGCCTCTGCCGCATGGAGCAGGGCCGCACGCAAGACGCCATCAACTCGTTCCGCGCCGGCCTCCACGCCGAGAACAAGAACGAGCGCGAAGAGCTGGCGCTGTACTTCGAGTTGGCCAACGCCTACGAAATCCTCGGCGACAACAACGAGGCGCTCTACTTCTTCGAGAAGGTGCGCAAGCGCGACGCCGTGTTCCGTGGGGTGTCGCAGCGCATCCGCAAGGTTCAGGCGGCCATGGCCGCCGCATCGGAGCCCGACGCCTCGGACGAAGACGAGCTCGACGCGGCGTTCGACGACCTACTCAGCGACGACTGACGGGTCTTCCGCGCGCTCGAGCAAGCCTCGCTCACGAAGCAGCTCGGCGATCTGCTCGGGCTGGCAGAACATGCACACGAGCTCGCGCTGCATGCGCCGGATCACCTCGGCAGGGGCGACGCGCATGCCGTCCGCCAGCCAGGCGAGCAGGCGCACTTGATGTGTGGCGTGCATCAAGCGCGTCATGAGGCGCGCGTCCTCGAACGCAAACAGCCCCGCCGCGATGCCCTTCTCGAAGCCGCGCGTGACCAGCGCCGCCCCGCGCCGCGACGCGTCCACTTGGCCTTGGCTCGCGAGCGCGGCCTCCTCGGCCCACACGTTCACGTGGCTGAGCATGCGCAGGTACTCGGGGTGGTCCATGAGGTAGCCCGCGTAGGCCGCCACACCCCCGAGCAGGCGGTCGAGCAGCTCGGGGAGCGCGGACGGCATGCTCACCACCGCGAGGACCTCGGCGCCGCGACGCGTGTGGACGGCCTCGAAGAGCGCGTCCTTGCCCTCGAAGAGCTCGTACACGGTGCTGGTGGAGACCTTCGCCAGCGCCGCCACGTCTTGCATCTTGGCGGCCACGAAGCCGTGCTCGCCGAACACGCGCTCGGCCGCATCGAGGATGATCCCCCGGGACAGCTCCTGGCGGGCGAGGCGCAACCGTGCCTTGCTGGTCGCGGGGGTCAGGGTCAGCCAGCCGCCGCGGGGGGCCACGGGCGGTTGACCTGAGCCGCCACGCTCTTCGCCAGCTCGGCAGAGATGGGCTGGTCCGGCTGGTACCCAGCCTGCTTCTTGAGCAGCATCTTCAGGTACGCAGAGGAGAACTTGAGAAGCGACGAGAGCTCGGTGAGGTTGTAGCTTTGCTCGGACATGAACGAAGAATGACCATTCCACGCGGGGTGCGTCAAGGGCGAAAATTTCAACACGCTGATATCACTAACAAATTTTGATATACGCAGTACACACGAGCGCTCGTAGCGCTAGCGGCGCACACTGCCGCCCGCTGCTCCGTTCGGGTCCATGACGCTCGCCTACACCTTCGCTCTCTTGTCCACGATGCTCGGCACCGCGCTGGGCCTGCTGGGTGGCCACGGCCGTCTGGCGGGTGGGCTGCGGAGCTTCGCGTTCGTGGCCGCGGTCACCGTGGTCTTCGGGCAGCTGCTACCGGAGGCGCTGGCCGAAGCCGGGCTCGTAGTGTTGCTGGTGTTCGCGGCTGGCGTGGGCCTGCCGCGCTTGTTCTTCCGGCATCACCACCACGAAGGCGGCGATCACGGACACGGCCACAGCGACGACGACGACTGCGAGACCGAGGCCGAGAGGCTCGCACGCAAGCGGGCCGGCCTCTGGCTGAGCCTGGTCGCGATGATGCTGCACGAGGCCGGCGACGGTCTGGCCATCGGGACCTTCGCGTCCGGGTCACACACGGGACATCTGCACGTGGAGGTGTTCTTCGCGATCGCCGCGCACACCGTGCCGGTGGTGGCGCTGCTGGTGCAGGCCTTCGTCCCCGCGTTCGGCCGCACGATGGCCTTCTTCCAGGGGCTGGCGCTGGGCTTGTCGGGCGTGCTGGGGGTCACGCTCGCGGGGGCCGTCAGCGCGAGCGCGGCGGTGACGCTCACCCCGTACATCACGGCGTTCGCGGCGGGCTTGCTGATCCACGTGGTCTCGCATGATCACGCGCCCGTGGCGGAGCGCTCGCGAGCCGCCCGGTTCGTGGACGTGTTGGCGGTGATCGCCGGTGTGGCCTTGGTCTCGCAGGGGGGCCACGCCCACGGGGAGTACAGCGGCGAGGTGCACGGCGAGGTGGCCGAGTCGATGAGTCACGTCTTCTTGGACCTGACGCTCCGCCTGGCGCCTTCGCTCTTGCTGGGTCTCGTCTTGACCGCCCTCGTGCAGTCGCTCCGCAAGAGTCCGTCGCTGACCATCGCAGCCGGCGAACCCGCGTGGCGTCAGGGCCTGCGCGGCGCTCTTGGTGGAGCCACGCTCCCGGTGGTGGGGAGCATGGTGCTGCCCGCCTCCCACGAGCTGCGCAGCCGTGGTGCGGGGGCGGCCTTGGTGATGGCCTTCATGTTGGCCGCGCCGCAGGTCGGCCTCGACGGCAGCTTGGTGCACGGCAGCTTCCTCGGCTGGAAGCTGTCGGTGGTCCGCGTGCTCGGTGCGCTGGTGAGCGCCATCGGCGTCGGCCTGCTGCTCGGGTGGCTCACCAAGCAGACCGCCACACCCACCGAGCCGGTGCGCGACCTCGAGCCCAGCAGCGAAGACTCCCGCCTCGTGCGCGGACTCGCCCAGCTCGATGCGCTCTTCGTGCACCTGCTGCCGCACATGATCCTCGGCCTGTTGGCGGCCGTCTACGTGGACGTGGCCCTCGCGCGGGGCGCGCTGCTCGGCGCCACGCGGGGCTCGCTGGACATCGTGCTCGCCACGCTGGTCGCCATCCCGCTGCCGCTCGGGGTGGCGAGCGCGACGCCCCTCGCCGCGGTCCTGGTCGACAAGGGCATCTCGTCGGGGGCGGTCCTCGTGGGCCTGCTGCTCGCGCCCACGCTCAGCGTCACCACCCTCGCCTTCTTGCGCGCGACCTTCGGCGCTCGGGCTGCGCTGCTGACCGTGGTCGTGATGGTCGCGGTGAGCTGGGCGCTGGCGTTCGCCGTCAACGCGGCCGGGCTCGACGCATCGGTGGCGGGCCCCGACGATCATGCTCACGGAGTCCATGCCTACGTGGCGCTCGGCGTGCTGGTGTTGTGGGTGCTGCGCTGCGTCCACCAGAGCGGCGTGAGCGCGCTCGTGCACGGGCTGCAGCCGCATGCGGGCACCGCCCATGCCCACTCGGGTCACGGTCACGGCGGCGGAGACCACGAACACCACGATGACCACGGTGACCACCATGACCACGGTCACGGGGACCACCATGACCACGGTCACGGGGACCACGGGCACGGTGGCCACGGGCACGGTGCCGATGGGCAAAGCCACCACGACCACGGACACTAGCGGCTGCACACGGGCGCGCGCGAGGCCGTTGGACGTGGCATCATCCCGCCCATGAAAGCGATGCCGCGCGTGGCCCGGCTGATGACGCCGTTTCCCTACTCCCTCGACGCGAACGCCGACGTGGCCACGGCGCGGGCCATGATGGAGGAGCACGGCATTCGGCACATCCCCGTGACCCAGGGGGACATCGTGCTGGGCGTGGTGAGCGAGCGCGATCTCTGGCGCGCCCAGGCCGAGGGGCGTGACGACATCGACATGGGGGGCTTGGTGTCCACCATCCCGTTCATCGTGGAGTGGAGCGCATCCCTGGCCGACGTGGCTCGCGCAATGGGCACCCGCAAGATCGGCTCCGCGGTGGTGCTGCGGGACGGCAAGCTGGCCGGCATCCTGACCACGACGGATGTGTGCGTATACCTGGCCGAAGTCTTGGAGGAGCACTATCACTCTCCCAACACCGACGACGCAGCATAGCGGCGCGTCGGCGCACCCTCGTAGCCCACGAAAGGGACGGTTCCCATGAGTCACACCAAGTCTGAAGCCAAGCCGGAGAGCTCCCCCACCCGCATGTCGCGGCGTGTTTTCTTGCACCGTGGTGCCGCGCTGGTGCACCCGCGCCCGGCGCGCTCGTTAGGCTGCAGGCATGCAGA
>CAZEAA010000480.1:0-4578 GCA_964510015.1 uncultured Sandaracinaceae bacterium | reverse complement strand
TCCCCGACCTCGGCACACCCGTGCGCTACCTGACGGTGGACCGCGCCAAGCTGGCGGACGGTAAGGCCGTGCAGGTCGCGCCGAACGCCTCGTCAGGCACCACGCTCGCGTGCGTGGGGCGCGCGATCCCCGGGCACAGCGTGCGAGTCGTCAGCGCGCAGAACACCGAGGTGGGCGAAGACATCGTGGGGCACGTCATCGTCACCGGGGACTCGGTCATGAGCGGCTACTTCATGAACCCGAGCGCCACCGATGACTGCTTGCGGCAGGGCTGGCTGTGGACCGGTGACCTCGGCTTCGTGACCGACGGCGAGCTGTACCTCTGCGGCCGTGCAAAAGATTTGATCATCGTGCGCGGCAAGAACTACCACGCCGAGGATCTCGAGCAGTGCGCCGAGCACGTGGCCGGCGTCCGGCGCGGAGGCGTGGTGGCCTTCGGCGTCTTCAGCGAGCAGGAGTCCACGGACCGGGTTGTGGTGGTGGCCGAGACCAAGGAGCTCGACGAGGCCGCCCAGCGACTCATCGCGCAGCGCGTGGGGGAGGCCGTGATGGAGGGGACGGGCTTACCGGTGGACGAAGTCGTCGTGGTGCCGCCGTCCACCATCCCGAAGACCTCGAGCGGCAAGCGTCAACGCCATCTCTGTAAGTTGCAGTACATGAATGGCACCCTCCGGGCTCACCGAGAAGGCAAGCTCGCGCTGGGCATCGCGTTCGTCCGCTCGCAGGCGGGGGCCATGCGCATGGGGACCCGACGGCTGCGGCGGATGCTCACGGAAGAGTGACGCGCCGCGCGGGCGCATCTCTCCGAGATCCAATAGAAAACGGGACGCCTTCTGCTGTTGCCAGCGTTCGAGCGTCCCGTCAGTCCCTCGCACTGTTTTGACCGGTAGGAGCCCTCAGTCTGGGGGTGTCGCCATCTGGGGTCCATGGGCAATTCTACCCAGACAACGTGTTAGTGAGAATACGGTCCAGCAGACGAATTCCCCGTCCGGCCTCGCCGAGTGGTAGTACCCTGGCTCCGTGCTCAGGGGCCAACCACTCGATGTTCAGCGTGTCTTCATCCTCGCCGTGGACCCCAACGAGGCGGCTATCGACGAGATTCGGGGGGCCCTCGACCCTGGGATCCCTGTCCGGTGGGCGCGCAGCGAGGCCGAGGCGCTCGAGAACGACCGCTCCCACCGCTGGCTGGGCGTGGTGGTCGGGCCCACCTTCGGCGACGCGGCCGGGCTCGAGCTGCTGCAGCGCCTGGTGAGCCACAGCAGCGCCGACGTGGCTGCGGCCCTCGTGAGCAGCGAGCCCACGCTCCAGCAGCTGCGCGAGGCCTCGCAGCACGCCATCACGCTCGTGTTCCAGCCGGTCAACGAAGCGTCCATGACGGCCTTCCGGGAGCAGTGTCACCTGCGCCGCCAGCCCACGCCCGGCATCGCCCGCAAGTGGGCGGCCCGCACCCTGTCGGAGCGGCACGAGCTCACCCCGCGTGAGGCCGAGGTGCTGGAGCTCATGCTCGAGGGGGCGGACGTGGGGCGCATCGGCGACCGCTTCTCCATCTCCGAGAAGACCGCCCAGCACCACGTCAGCAGCATCCTGCGGAAGACCGGCGTCAGCCGCGCCCGTCAGCTCATGGTGCGCGCGCTGCACATCGCGCAGGCCGCCTGCGTGGAGGGCATGCCCCTGGCCGAGCTCACCCCGCAGGCCGGCATCACCCCCGAGATGATCGAGGCCGAGCTCCTGCGGCACCAGCGCAGCCAGCGCAAGGACGTCGGCGAGGTCGGTAAAGGCCGCGACGCCGAAGACGACGAAGACGACGAAGAGGATTGAGTCCCCTGAGGCTTCCGCAGGGGAGCCGCAGGCGTGCGGGTGCCGATGCAGCGGGGGTGTGCTAGCAGCACGCCCTCGTTGTCCGATTTCGTCGCGCAGAGCGTGTGACGCCGGGCGCGAGGCCCCCAGGATCCCCCGAACATGACCGCTACTTCTCGCGACAAACTCCGCAACATCGCCATCATCGCGCACGTCGACCACGGCAAGACCACCCTGGTGGACGCCATGCTCAAGCAGACGGGCGTCTTTCACGCTCACGAGGTCGTGAAGGACCGTGTGATGGACAGCGGCGACCTCGAGCGCGAGCGCGGCATCACCATCCTGGCGAAGCACGCGTCGGTGCGCTGGGGCGACTACAAGATCAACATCATCGACACGCCGGGTCACGCCGACTTCGGCGGCGAGGTGGAGCGCATCCTGCGCATGGCCGACGGCGCGCTGCTGCTGGTGGATGCCGCCGAGGGCGCGCTCCCGCAGACGCGCTTCGTGCTCGGCAAGAGCATCGAGCTGGGCATGCCGGTCATCGTGGTCATCAACAAGATCGACCGCAAGGACGCGCGCCCGGACGAGGCCCTCACGGAGACCTTCGACCTCTTCTGTGACCTCGGCGCCTCCGACGAGCAGACCGACTTCCCCACGATCTACGCGATCGGCAAGGAGGGCATCGCCAAGCGCAAGCTGACCGACGAGACCACCGACCTCTCCGCCCTGTTCGAGACGATCGTCGAGCGCATCCCGGCGCCTAGCGAGCCGGTGGACGCGCCGCTGCAGATCCTGGTGCACAACACCGTCCACGACGAGTACATCGGCAAGGTGGCCATCGGCCGCGTGCGCGCCGGTCGCGTGGACCGCAACCAGCAGGTCATGCTCATCGGCGCGCAGAAGTCGATGCTGGCCAAGGTCAGCAACCTCTTCACCTTCGAGAAGACCGAGCGCGTGCCCAGCGATGGCGCCTACGCGGGCGACATCATCGCGCTCTCGGGCATCGACCAGGTGGAGATCGGCGACACCCTGGCCGACGCCGCCAACCCGGTGGCCCTCGAGCGCATCACCGTGGAGGAGCCCACCATCCGGGTGCGCTTCCTGATCAACACGTCGCCCCTCGCGGGCCAGTCGGGCAAGTTCGTCACCTCGCGCCACCTGCGCGAGCGCCTCTACAAGGAGGCTCAGCGCAACATCGCCCTGCGCGTGCAGGACACCGACGACACCGAGTCCTTCGACGTGTACGGCCGTGGCGAGCTGATGCTCTCCATCCTGGCCGAGACCATGCGCCGTGAGGGCTACGAGCTGGCGCTCGGCATGCCCGAGGTGGTCACGAAGGAGATCGACGGCGTGCTCTCCGAGCCGCTCGAGAACGTGGTGGTGGACGTCCAGGACGAGCACGTGGGCACCGTCACGCAGTCCATCATGGGCGATCGCCGCGGGCGCATGAGCAAGCTGTCCGCCCTCGGGCCCGGCCGCACGCGCATGGAGTTCACCGTGCCGTCGCGCGGCCTCATCGGCTTCCGCTCGCAGTTCCTCACGGACACGCGCGGCACCGGCCTCTTGAACACGCTGCACGCTGGCTGGGAGCCGTACGCGGGCCCGATGATGCGCCGCAAGAACGGGGCGATCGTCTCGGACCGCCGGGGCGTCACCACCCCGTACGCGCTCTTCGGCCTGCAGACGCATGGCGAGCTCTTCATCGGGTCGGCCACCGAGGTGTACGAGGGCATGATCGTGGGCGAGCACTCGCGCAACAACGACCTGGACGTGAACGCGGTGCGCGAGAAGAAGCTCACCAACATCCGCGCTGCGGGCAAGGACGAGAACGTGGTGCTCACGCCGCCGCGCGTGCTCAGCATCGACACCGGCCTCGACTGGCTGGACTCCGACGAGCTGCTCGAGATCACCCCCGACGCCATCCGCCTGCGCAAGCGCATTCTGGACTGCAATCGCCGCCCGAAGCGCGTCGGCAAGGACTGAACGATGCAGGGGCCCCGCTTCGACGGGGCCCTCTCGAAAGCCCTGCAGGGCAAAGAAGAAGGGCTCCGCGAGGAGCCCTTCTTTCGTTCTGAATCGAGAAAGGGCTCCGTGAGGAGCCCTTCTTTCGTTGGTGGCGAGGTTCCCTATGGAGCCCGCCAAACGGCCCCCGGCCTCAGCGTGGGCTGTTCGGCGTCTGCCGGTTGACCACGAAGCGCAGGCTGTTGAACTCCGACTGGCCGAGGGTGTAGATGACCTCGGTCAGGGTGCGGTAGGGCGTGCGCTTGTCGGCCACGATGGACACGGTGCCCGTGAACGGGCGCCGCGGGTTCGAGGCCGCGATGAGCTTCCGCAGATCGCGGATGCGGTTCATCTCGCGGTTCATGCGCGTGATGAGGAAGCCGTTGGCGCCGCCCTGCTTCTGGCTGGGGTCCACGAGCCCGTTGCGGAGCTCCACCACCAGCTGACCATCCACCACGATGCCGCTGCGAGAGATCTGCACGGCCACCGCGTCCTCCATGTCCACGGTGGACGTGGAGTACGGGATGGCGAGCTCCTCGCTCTGCTGCACCGCCACGGCCGACGACGACGCCAGCTGCATGACCATGAAGACGAGCAGAATCGTCATCATGTCCATCATGGGGTAGATGTTCAGACCGTGGGCGCCGTGCTCTTCGTGCTTGCGCTTCTTCGAGCGGATCATCCGCTTGAGGTCGGTCATCGACGCGGGCGTGCTCTCGCCGTCAGCCTGCGGGAAGCCCTGGAAGCTGCCCTCGCCGCCCTCGCCCTGATCTTGCG
>CAZEAA010000479.1:0-4585 GCA_964510015.1 uncultured Sandaracinaceae bacterium | reverse complement strand
ACGCCCAGCGCGGCGGCGCGGTCACGGTCGGCGCAGCCATCGCGGGTCTGGCCCTGTCGCAAGGCGGTCTCGCGGGGCGCCTGTCCGCGGCCGCCGCAGCCCTGCTGGTCATGCCCTTGCTGGCCGTGCGGCGCGGCAGCGACTCGCCCCTGGTGGCCGCCGGTCTCGCGGCTGCCCCGCGCGGCATCGTGTTCCTGAGCGGCCGCGCCATCGAGAACGCCGGAAACATCGCGGTGGCGGCCTTCATGTCGCGCGGCACCGTCACCACCGGGCATCCCGAGGTGCTCGAGGTGGCGCCCATCGGCGACGCGGACGTGGAAGAGCTGCTCGGCCTCACCATGGCGGCCCAGCACGCGGCCCCCGGGCACCCCATCGCGCTCGCGCTGCAGCGCTACGGGGCCAGCAAGGGCATCGCCATGGGCAACGTGCGGCGCGCCACGTTTCACGCCGGCCGCGGCGTGAGCGGCCTCGCGCCGGGCAGCAAGGCGCTGGTGGTGGGCACTCGGCAGTTGCTGCTGGACGAAGGCGTGAGCGTGGCCGTGGCCGACGCCGTCGCGTCCCGCGCGGAGGAGCGCGGCCACACCGTGGTGTTCGTGGCGCTCGATGGTCGCGTTCGCTTGGTGGTCACCCTGCAAGACCCCGTGCGCATCGGCGCCCGCGCGGCCGCCCAGCGCGTCTTCGACCTGCCGGCCGAGGTGGTGCTCATGAGCGGCGACCACCGCTCGACCGTGGAAGCCCTGGGCCAGCAGATGGACGTCACGCACGTGAAGGCCGAGCTGCTCCCCGAGGAACGCGCCCACGAAGTGCGGCGCCTGGGCGAGAGCGCGGGCCACGTGGCGGTCGTGGGGCGCGTGCAAGACGTGGAGGCGCTGGGCGCGGCCGACGTGCCCATCGTGCTGGGGGCCGCCGGGGGCATCGAAGGCGAGGCGGCCGTGGCCCTGGCCAACGAGGACATCCGCGACGCCGCCGCGGCGCTCTTCATCGCGCGGGCCGCGCGCACGGAGACCCTGCGCAGCGTGATCGCCGCGGCGGTGTGCGGCGCCGTGGGGGTGACCGGGTCCATGCTGGGCTTCGTCCCGCCGGTGGTGGCGGCCCTGCTGGCCCTGGCCGTGGACGCTTTCGCCCTGCCGAGCGGCGTACGTCTGCTACGACGCGTCGATCTGCGCGTTCCCGTGCGCGGCTGAGCCACCTGGGAACGCTCGTTTTCGGAGACCGACATGAGTGACAAGGCCTGGGGCGGACGATTCGAAGAAGAGCTGAACGACGTGGCGCTGCGCTACAGCGCGAGCGTGGACGTGGACTCGCGGCTCGCCCCGCAGGACATCCGCGGCTCCATCGCGCACGTCCGCATGCTCGCGAAGCAGGGCATCGTCCCGAGCGCCGACGCCGACGCCATCGTGGCCGGCCTCGAGAGCATCGCTGTCGAGATCCAAGAGGGCCGCTTCGCGTGGCAGAGCGCGCGCGAAGACGTGCACATGAACATCGAGGCCACCCTCAGCGAGCGCATCGGGGCGCCGGGCGGCAAGCTGCACACGGGCCGCAGCCGCAACGACCAGGTGGCCACGGACATGCGCCTCTTCACGCGCGAAGCGTGCGAGGCCACCGCAGCGCGCATCGACCGCTTCTTGGCCGTGCTCGCCGTGCGCGCCAGCGGCACCGTGGACGTGCTGATGCCGGGTTACACGCACCTCCAGCGCGCCCAGCCCGTGCGTCTCGCGCACCACTTGCTGGCGTGGGCCGAGGGCCTCGACCGCGACCGCGGGCGCCTGCTGGACTGCGCACGCCGCCTGAACGAGTCGCCACTCGGCAGCGCCGCCCTCGCGGGCACCACCTTCCCGCTCGACCGCCACGCCACCGCGCAGGCGCTGGGCTTCACGCGGCCCACCCGCAACAGCCTCGACGCCGTGGGGGACCGCGACTACCTGGTGGAGGCCACCGCTGCGCTCGCCAACTGCGCCGTGCACCTCTCGCGCATCAGCGAAGAGCTGGTGCTCTGGTCCACGCAGGAGTTCGGCTTCGTGCGCATGAGCGACGCGTTCACCACGGGCTCGTCGATCATGCCGCAGAAGAAGAACCCCGACATGGCCGAGCTCGCGCGCGGCAAGACGGGCCGCGTGGTGGGCGACCTCGTCAACCTGCTGGTCATGCTCAAGGGCCTGCCGTACGCGTACAACCGCGACATGCAGGAGGACAAGGCGCCGGTGTTCGACGCGTTCGACACGGTGGACGACACCCTGGACGTGCTGACCGGTTGCGTGGCCACGGCCGCCTTCCTGCGTGACGCCATGCAGCGCGCGCTGCGCGACGGCTTCCTGGACGCCACCGAAGTGGCCGACTGGCTGGCCGAGCGCGGCGTGCCGTTCCGCGAGGCGCACCACGTGTCGGGCCGCCTGGTCGGGCTCTGCGCTCGCCAGAACCGCGTGCTCAGCGAGCTCTCGCTCGAAGAGTTCCAAGCCGAGCACCCCGCCTTCGACGCGTCCATCTTCGACGCCCTCGACATGGAGACCGCGGTCGAGCGACGCGACCTGCCCGGAGGCCCGGCCCGCCAGCGCGTGCTGGCCGCCATCCACGAGCTGCGTGAGCGCCTGCGCGAGCGTGGCGTGGACGTGGACGCGTCGGCCAAGAAGTTCTCTGCCCGCGCCGTGGTCGACCCGCGCGAGGAGTCCCGTTCATGAGCAGCAGCCACCCCACGGAGCCGCAGCGCGGCGCGCCGGCCTCTCCCTTTCACGTGTACCGCGAGGGCGCCCTCGAGAGCGGCGGCGTCTCGCTCGCGGCCGTCGCCGAGAAGTTCGACACGCCCACGTACGTGTACGCGCCAGCGTCCATCGACGCGCGCTACCGGGCCATCGACGACGCTCTCTCGTTCGCGCCGCACCTCATCGCGTACGCGGTGAAGGCCAACGGCAGCCTAGCGATCCTGAAGCGCCTCGCCGCGCTCGGCTGCGGAGCCGACATCGTCTCCGCGGGCGAGCTGCACCGCGCGCTGCGCGCCGGCATCCCGGGCAAGAAGATCGTCTTCTCGGGTGTGGGCAAGAAGCGCGACGAGATCTGCGCCGCCCTGCACGCGGGCGTGAAGAGCCTGCACGTGGAGTCGGCCCAGGAGCTGGACGTCATCGAAGCCGTGGCGCGCAAGTGCGGCCGCAAGGCGCCGGTGTCGCTGCGCATCAACCCCGACGTGGACCCGCAGACGCACCCGTACATCGCCACGGGCCTGCACTCGACCAAGTTCGGCATCGAGACCGAGGAGGCGCTCCAGCTGGTGCCGCGCATCCTCGCGAGCGACAGCCTCGACCTCATCGGCGTGGCTTGTCACATCGGCAGCCAGCTCGGCTCCGCGGCCCCGCTCGAAGAGGCCGTCACGCTGCTGGGGCGCTTCGCGCTCACCTGCCGCGATCTCGGCGCGCACATCCGCGAGCTGGACGTGGGGGGCGGCTGGCCCCTCGACTACGGCCACGAGGCCAAGCCCTACCCGGGTGTGAACGTCTTCGCCCAAGCCATCGCGCGCGGCCTCGAGGCCAGCGGCGCTAGCGAGCTCGGCGCCGAGCTGATCACCGAGCCGGGCCGCAGCCTGGTGGGCGAGGCCGGCGTGCTGCTCACGCGCGTGGTCTACGTGAAGGACCGGCAGAAGCGCTTCGTGATCGTGGACGCGGCCATGACCGACCTCATCCGTCCCGCGCTCTACAGCGCCTATCACGCCATCCAGCCCGTCGTGGAGCCCGCCGCCGACGCGGCATGGACCCCTTGCGACGTAGTGGGCCCCGTCTGCGAGTCCGGTGACTTCCTGGCGCGCGACCGCCCGCTCCCGGCGGTGGCTCCGGGCGACCTCATCGCGGTGCGCTGCGCAGGCGCCTACGGCCGCGAGATGGCCAGCACGTACAACGCGCGGCCGCTGGCGGCCGAGGTGTTCGTGGAAGACGGCGTCATGAAGCTGGTCCGCAAGCGCGGCGACATCGCGTCGCTCTGGGCCGGCGAAGAGGACTGAGGGGGGCGACGCAGAGCGCGGCAGCAGGCGCAGGGCGCGGCAGCAGGCGCAGGGCGCGGCAGCAGGCGCAGGGCGCGGCAGCAGGCTGTCGCGGAGTGAGATCGTGCATGTTTCAGGGCATTTGGCCACCCCGGCTTGAAAAGCCGGGGCAAGGAGTCCTGGGCCTCGATTCCTGGATAATGTCCCCCCTTCGGGAGGGACTGGGCCGCACTTGCTCCCCCTGCGCTGGAAGCGTCTTCCTCGCCGTGTGGGCGCATCAGACCTCACCTGCTCTGATCCGTGGCCCGCAGGTAGCTAGCAGCTGCCATGTCTCGCTTTCGAGCGACCTGGTCATTCGCCTGCCCGAAGCCAGCGACCCAAACCTCTCCTGCTCGCAAACCTAGAGTCCTTCCCAAAGGGGAGGACTTGTCCACGAGTCCAGGCCGCGGACTCCTTGCCCCGGCTTTAAAGCCGGGGTGGCCATATCCCCTAAAACAAGGCGGATCCTCGCCGCCAGAGTCAGCGACGCCCTGCGGTTCGTCGCCGTCGCCGTCGCCGTCGCCGTCAACGACCACGTCAACGACCACGACCACGTCTACGTGAGAGGAGTTGTCGGCCTTGGGC
>CAZEAA010000478.1:0-4589 GCA_964510015.1 uncultured Sandaracinaceae bacterium | reverse complement strand
CTGGCGCAGCGCCTGACGCGCCCGCTCGCGGGCCCCGCCGTCGGAGCGCCGTGACGCATGCAGCGTGAGCTCGTGGTGCGCGGCGCGCGCGTGCACAACCTGCGCGACGTGGACTTGCGCCTGCCCCACGACGCGCTGATCGTGATCACGGGGCCGAGCGGCTCGGGCAAGTCCTCGCTCGCGCTGCACACCATCTTCGCCGAGGGTCAGCGGCGCTACGTGGAGTCGCTCAGCGTGCACGCGCGGCGTTTCCTGCAGCAGCTGCCCAAGCCCGACGTGGATCTCATCGAGGGCCTGCGCCCGGCGCTGTCGGTTCCGCAGCGCGCCCCGAGTCGGAACCCGCGCTCCACCATCGCGACGGCCACCGAGATCAGTGACCACCTGCGCGTCCTGTACGCGCGTGCCGGTGTTCCGCACTGCCCGCTGTGTGGCGAGCGGCTCACGTCGTCCACGCCGCAGAACGTGGTGGACGAGCTGCTCGCGCTCCCGGAGGGCACGCGGCTGACGCTGCTGGCGCCCGTGCTCCGCGCTGGCACGGATGCCGAGCTGAGTGCCTGGCTCGAGAGGCTGCGGCGCGAGGGCTACGTGCGCGTCCGGCTCGACGGAGCGGTGACCGATCTGAGTGAGCTCAGCGAGCTGCCCCGCGCGAACGTCCCCGGCGCCGGGCGCGAGCTGGCCGTGGTGGTGGACCGCGTGGTCGTGAAGAGCGGCGTGCGCGCGCGTGTGAACGAAGCCGTGGAGCTCGGCTACACGCTCGCCGCGGGCTTCCTCGAGGTGGACTCGGGCGACGCCCGGACGCACTTCCACGAGGCACTCACGTGCTCGCACGGACATCCGCCCGTGCCGCCTCTCACGCCACAGCTCTTCTCCTTCAACAGCCCCGAGGGGGCGTGTCCCACCTGCGACGGCCTCGGTCGCGTGCAGCACTGGGACGCCGCCCTGGTGGTGCCGGACGCCGCGCTCTCGCTGCGCGAGGGCGCCATCGCCGCGTGGGGCAAGCCTGGCGGTGCGCTGCACCGCGAGCAGCTCGAGCAGGTGGCCGAGCTGCGCGGCGTGGACCTGGACAAGCCTTTCGCGAAGCTGAGCGACAAGGTCCGCGCGGCCATCCTCGAAGGCGTCCCGGGAGGCCCCAAGCGTGCCGCGTACGAGGGCGTGCTCCCGAGCCTCGCCCGTCGCACGCGCGACTACATGACGCGCAAGTCGGCGGAGGGAGGCGACCCGGATCGCATCTTCGACTACCTGGAGCGAGAGCTCGGACGCTTCGCGACGGAGCAGCCGTGTCCCGACTGCGGTGGCGCGCGTCTGCGCCCCGAGGCGCGGGCCGTCCGCGTGGCCGGCATGGGCCTCGGCGAGCTCCAGGATCTCAGCGTACAGGACGCGCGCGCGCACCTGGACACGCTCGACCTCGGCGCCGACGCCCGCGCCATCGTGGACCGCTTGCTCGGTGAGCTGCGGGCGCGCCTCGCCTTCCTCGACCAGGTGGGCCTCGGCTACCTGCCGCTGTCGCGTTCCATGGCCACCCTCAGCGGTGGGGAAGCGCAGCGCGTGCGGCTGGCCACGCAGATCGGCGCCGCCCTCGCGGGTGTCCTCTATGTGTTGGACGAGCCCACCGTGGGGCTGCACGCGAGCGACGTGGGGCGGTTGCTCGAGACGCTCGAGGGGCTGCGCGACCGCGGCAACACCGTGCTCTTGGTGGAGCACGACGACGCGGTGATGAGGGCGGCCGACTTCCTGGTGGACATGGGTCCGGGCGCGGGTCGCGAGGGCGGTCACGTGGTGGCGTCCGGCACCTTGGCGGAGCTGCTGGCCAACCCGCAGTCCCCCACGGGCCGCGCGCTCGCGCAGACGGGCCGCCTCGAACCGCCGGTCCGTCATGCGGGCCCTCCTCCGGGCGAGCTGCGGGTGCGCGGCGCGCATGCGCACAACCTCACCCACGTGGACGTGGCGTTCCCCCTGGGGCGCTTGGTGTGCGTGAGCGGCGTCTCCGGCAGCGGCAAGAGCTCGCTCGTCACCCACACGCTCGTGCCCAAGGCACGCGAGGTGCTCAATGGCGGGCACGCGGTGCACGTGCAGGCCGAGATCACGGGCTTCTCGCACCTCGACAAGCTGGTGCAGATCGACCAGTCGCCCATCGGCCGCACACCGCGCTCGAGCCCTGCCAGCTACGTGGGCATCCTCGGGGAGCTGCGCGACCTGTTCGCGAGCTTGCCCGAGGCGCGTGCCCGCGGCTACGCAAGCGCGCGCTTCAGCTTCAACGCGAAGGGCGGCCGCTGCGACGCGTGCAGCGGCGACGGAGTGACGCGGGTGGGGATGCACTTCCTGCCGGACGTCGAGGTGACGTGCTCGGTCTGCGCGGGCTCACGCTTCAATCGAGAGACGCTCGAGGTGCGCTACCGCGGTCTCAGCATCGCCGACGTGCTCGCGATGGACGTCGGCACCGCGGCCGAGTTCTTCGCGGCTCACCCGCGGATCGCGCCGGCTCTCGGGACGATGCGGCGCATGGGGCTGTCGCACCTGGGGCTCGGACGCAGCGCCACCACGCTGAGCGGCGGAGAAGCGCAGCGCGTGAAGCTGGCGCGGGAGCTCGCGCGGCGCGCGACGGGTCGCACGCTCTACGTGCTGGACGAGCCGACCACGGGCCTGCACTTCGACGACGTCGAGGTGCTGCTGAGCCTGCTGCGTGAGCTGGTGGAGGCCGGCAATAGCGTCATCGTCATCGAGCACGACCTCCGCGTTCTGGCCGCCGCGGACCACGTCATCGACCTCGGACCGGGCGGCGGGCGAGATGGCGGCACGGTGGTGTTCGAGGGGCCAGTAGCCCAGCTTCGGGACTGCGTGGACTCGGCGACCGGGCTCGCTCTCTTGCGCTGGTCGAATGTTGGCAGTGAAAGTTTCCAGTCACCCACCAACAAATAGGTTGACCTGAATACGAATCCGACCGTATGTTTGTGCATCTTCAAACGGGCCTTGTGCCCACTCAGGCTACAGGAGGCCATCAGATGTCGTTTTGGGAAGACCTCAGTTCCCCAGTGAAGGGTGCCCTCGTCGTGGGCGTGATCGGGATCATCGGTTCCGTGCTGCTCTGGGCCGGCGTGTTCGACAGCGAGCCCGAGGGTGGCGTGACGCAGGAGCGCGGGTTCAACCCCGATGCGGTCGTCACCGAGTGAGCGGCGCGGCCTGACCTGACTTGCGACGGGGTGCTTCGGCACCCCGTTTGCGTTTCGGCGGGTGGCCGTGGAACGAGGCCAGGCACCGCGCCCGGAATTTGCGGGCCACGTGGTGTTCCCAGGTATCCTGCGCGGGATGGTGCGTCCCGTGCGTGTGCTGTGTGACGAGGCCGAGCTCGCGGTGGATACGGCGGTCGTCGCGACGGCGCTTGGCCTGGCCGTGGCGCCCGAGGTCCCGCAAGACGCGCTGGTCAGCGCCCGTGAAGCGTTGGCGCGCGGAGAGTCGTGCGTGCTCGTGCTGGCCCACACCCCGAGCGATGCCGACGTCGTGGCGCTGGCCGACTTGGCGCGAGCCCAAGGCATCGCGGTGGTGGTGGGGCTCCTGGAGCCCGGCGCCACGCTACAGCTCGCGCGCGATCTCGGGGCGCTCTCCGTGGTCGGCGTACGCGCGGCGCTAGCGGCGGCAGCCCTCTTGCCCTTTCGCGCGCACAAGCCCTGGCTCGCGTCGGCTCGCGGTCTCGGTCGGGCGGACCGCGCGCAGCTGCGGCTGTCGCCAGGACACCGCGGGGCAGGGCGCTTCACGCGGCAAGACGGCGGCCTGCTCGCCTACGAGACCGACACGGGCGAGCTGGTGAGGGCCGGCGAGCCACGCGACATCGCGGCGGCGCTCGACGCCTACCGTGGCGCGGAACACGGCGAGCGCCTGAGTCCACCCGCCGTGGAGGGCGTGGACACCGCCGCCGTGCTGGACGTCATCTTCGGGCCCGCCCGCGCGCTGTCGGACCCTGCCAGCAAGGCCGCGCTCGCCTACTACGACCTCCCGCTGCCGATCGAGGAGCTGTGCGCCAGCGCGTCGCGGGCCGCGGCCGAGGCCACCCGCATTGGCTTCCCCGTGCGCGTGGCGTTGGCCTCCCCAGACCTGCGCATCTGGGAGCACCCCGACCTCGCGGTGGACGGCGTGGACTCGGCCAGCCAGACGCGCGACGCGTTCCGGCAGATCATGACGCTGGCCAAGACGCGCGCGCCTGAAGAGCGCCTGCTGGGCGTGACGGTCAGCGCCGCCACACAGGCCCGCGCCCTGCTGCGGGTCAAGCTGGTGCCCATGCCGGCTGGCTTGGTGCGCTGCGAGCTGGCCTTCGCGGACCCGCATGGTCACGCGTCCGGTGACGGAGTCCGCACGTTCTTGCCGCGCAGCCGAGACGGCATCGGGCGTGTGCTGGATGGGCTCAAGGGTCGCGCGCTGCTCTACCCGGACGACGCCGAGCGCCGCGTGGTGCTGGACGAGGTGGGGGACGTCTTGATGCGCCTCGCCGCGTTCGTGCATGCGTTTCGAGAGCACGTGCGGGAGGTGGAGATCAGCCCGCTGGCGGTGCTGGTGGGCGGCGAGGTCGAGGTCCGCGAGGCCTGCGTGGTGGTGGGCGA
>CAZEAA010000477.1:0-4590 GCA_964510015.1 uncultured Sandaracinaceae bacterium | reverse complement strand
ACCCGAGCGAAGGCCCACTGCACCAGCTGCTCAGCGACAAACTGGACGACTACCTGGACGCTCGCGCTGACCGCCCGCTGCCGGGCTTCGTGGTGCACACTCTCCGCGGCTTCCTGCGCTGCGGCGTCCTCCGCCACGGCATCGCCCGCTTCCGCTGCGACGACTGCGCCCAGAGCCGCCTGCTCGCCCTCAGCTGCAAGCAGCGCGCCTTCTGCCCCCGCTGCGTGGGCCGCAAGATGGCGGACCAGGCCAAGCACCTGGTGGAGAACGTGTTGCCGCCGGTCCCGTTTCGCCAGTGGGTCATGTCCTTCCCGCACGCGCTGCGCTGGCGCATGGCCCACAATCACGACCTCGCGCTGGGCGTCTGGCGCGTTGTCCGCAGCGCCATCGACGACCTCTACATCGCACGGGCTGCTCGGATCGGCCCGCCCGGCCAGCACGACAGCGCGCGCCCCGGAAGCATCATGGCCATCCAGCGATTTGGCGGCGCGCTCAACTTGAACGTGCACTTCCACGCGCTCTACACGGACGGCAGCTTCTACGAGCGCAGCGACGGGCAGGTGATCTTCTTGCCCGCGGCGCCGCCGACCGTGGCTGAGATGGAGGCCCTCGTGACGCACATCAAGCACCGCGTGGTGCACCTGCTGGAGCGCCTGGGCTTCGGACCGGACGAGGACGACGACCCCGAAGCCCAGCTCCTGCTGGGCCTGGGCGAGCTCTACAGTGACGGCGTGTTCAACAAGGGCGCGCGCAAGCTGCGCCACGGCAAGCCGCGCGGGCTCGCCACGTTCCAGAGGATCAAGGCGCACGAAGACGGCTTCGACCTCGACGCCCACGTGACGGTCACCGCCGGTGCCCGACAGCAGCTCGAGCAGATGGTGCGCTACATCCTGCGGCCACCGCTGAAAGAAACACGACTGACCCTCAACCCCGACGGTGTGGAACTCACACTGAAGCTGCCCTGGAGCGACGGCACCACCCACATCCGCATGACCAGCGAGCGCTTCATCGACCGCCTGGTGGCCCTGGTGCCGCCGCC
This sequence comes from uncultured Sandaracinaceae bacterium, assembly GCA_964510015.1. Classification (GTDB taxonomy): domain Bacteria; phylum Myxococcota_A; class Polyangia; order Polyangiales; family Houyiibacteriaceae; genus JADJJE01. The sequence continues at coordinate 3,551 of CAZEAA010000477.1, read as the reverse complement.
CCGCGCCAACACTCTCCTGTACGGCGGCCTCTTCGCGGCCAACGCGCGGCTCCGCCCCCTGGTGGTGGCCTACCACCGCCCCGGCTTGACCCCGCGCAAGCGCGCGCGCCCCGCCAACTCCAGCAGATCCCGCAACACCCCGTGGGCCGACCTCATGCGCCACAGCTTCGGCCTGGACGTCCTAGCCTCTGAAGTCTTGACACGCCGGGGCGTGCCAAGACTTCAGAGCCTGCCAGCACTGCGGTGGCCGCATGCGCTTCATGGCCACCATCCTCAACAAGGCAAGCATCGAGCGCATCCTCCGCCACGCGGGCGTGGACGCTCCCGAGCCGCGCGCGGGCTCCTCCCCCCGCGACGCGGGCCTCCGCTACGAGGTGGACGAGCACGCCCTCGCCGACATCCCAGACGACGACTTCTCCCAGCTCGACACCAGCGACCCCTGGTAACCCAAGCCCACCAACCCGCCCGAAGTGGCCGAGGCCCCCCTCCGTCCGCCACACCTCAAGCCGTCCGCAGCCCGCCGCCTCTGGCGCACGGGGCCCCGTTCGTGCGACCCTGAAGCGGTCGGGAGAGCTTTTATGCGCGCTGACCAGCAGCGTACTTCGCAGAATATTGAATATGTAAACAATCAACACACCACAGGTCAATCATTCATGCTACCTATGGGCCGCCCAGGGAGCATCGTGGCCATCCAACGCGCAATCGGTCGAGGATCCATGCTACGCGAGAACACGTTTCATGTGCCGGAGGTGACCGGTTTGATAGTGAAGCAGTTCTTCGGATTCTCTGATGCAGTGAGTGACGAAAGTCCGGAAAAGATTCTGCTTGAAGGATGCGATGGAAATCGGTTCGCATTCTTCTTGAGCGCGTTCCTCGGGCACTGGGATCGCCTCGACGACGAAGCGTACGAAGAGCTGCTCGACGACTATGCCGATTCGCGGAAGGTTGACTATGGGTCCGCGTTCGGCTTGTTGGGGGCGAAGGTGGTTGATGCGCGATGCCTTCGCGACGATGGTGGGACCCAAATCATCGTCCGATTCGACCGTGGCGAAATGACGCTCACCTCCGTGGACGCGCGAGATCCACACAGCCAATCATGTCTGTCCTTTGCCGCGACGTGACCGGTCGAGGTGGCTCGGCGCCGATCAACAGCGCCTCAGCTCTGGCCGAGGTTCAGCATCTTCGCGGCGGACTTCACCTGCTCGATGGTCGCCTGCACATCGTGCTGCCCACCAGCCCAGCCCACCAGCGAGGCGAACCACACGTGCTGCAGGATCATCGCGATGGTGCGCTGCTGTTCGCTGGCCTCGCCGCGCCACTCGGTGGCCGACTCGCCGCGGATAGTGGCCACCGTGAGCCCCGTGATCATGGCGTGGAAGCTGATGACCTTGGACGCCACGTGCGGGTCGCCGCTCGCGATGGAGCGGATCAGCGCGCGCGCCAGGTTGGGCTTGCGCGTGAGCCCGCGCGTCATGCTGTCGAACAGGTTGCCCACGCGCTCGAAGGCGTCGTCGCCATCCGGCATGCGCTTGCCCAGGCGGGCCAGCAGCTTCTCGCTCTCCTGCTCGAGCGCCGCGACCAGGATCTCTTCCTTGCTGGCGAAGCGCTTGTACAGCGTGCCGAGGGCCACCCCGGCGCTCGCGGCCACGTCACGCAGGCGCACGGCCGCGAAGCCATCCGCTGCGGCCAGCTCGATGGCGGTGTCCACGATGCGCTGAGCGCGTTCGTCCAGCTCGGTCATGCGGGTCCTTGGGGCGCGAGGCCCGCCGCTTCCTTGGCGATGGCCTCGGCCCAGTTGTAGTCGGGCTTGCCGCTCGGGAAGCGCTCCACCACCGGGCGCTGCACGATCACGCGCGGCACCTTGTAGCCCGCGATGTGCGCGCGGCAATGAGCCTGCAGGTCTTCGTTGGAGAGCGGCTTGTTGCCCTTGGTGTTGAACACGGCGCCCACGGTGGAGCCCCACTTCGCGTCGGGCACGCCCACCACCAGCGCGTCGATGACGTCGGGGTGCGCCTTGATGGCCTCCTCGACCTCTTCGGGGAAGACCTTCTCGCCGCCGGTGTTGATGCACTTGCTGCCGCGGCCCATGAAGGTGATGCGGCCGTCTTCTTCCACGGTGGCGAAGTCGCCCGGGAGCACCCAGCGGCGTCCGTCGCTGGCGGTGACGAAGCGCTCGTCGGTCTGCGCCTTGTCCTTGTAGTAGCCGAGGGGCAGGCGGCCGGTGCGCGCCAGGCGGCCGATCACGCCGCTGCCGGGCACGATGGGCTCGAGGTCCTCGTTCAGCACGGTGACGTTCTCGTCCATGTAGAACGTGGGGCGGCCGTCCACGCTCTCTTCGTCGTCCGCAGCGCGGCCCAGGTCACCGGACTCCGTGCTGCCGAAGCTGTTGATGATCATCACATCCGGCAGCAGCGCTTGCAGAGCGGCCTTGTTGGTGGGCGACAGGATGGCGCCCGCCGACGCGATCACGTTCAGGTTCGACATGTCGAACGTGCGGTCGGTGCGCTGCAGCTGCTCGATGAGCGGGTAGGCCATGGCGTCGCCCACGATGGTGAGCGTGGAGACCTCTTCCTCGGCCACCAGGTCCAGCACGCGCTCCGGGTCGAAGCTACGACCGGGCTGGATGGTGAGCTTGCCGCCCGTCAGCAGGCAGATGAAGCCGGTGAGCTGAGCCGCGCCGTGGATGAAGGGCGCGCACGGCAGCATGCTCACGCAGTAGGCCTCTTCGGCGGCGTTCTTGCCCACCTCTTCGGGGCTCTCCACCGGGTCGCCGCTCGGGGCGCCGCCCTGCAGGCCGGAGAAGAACAGGTCCTCGTGGCGCCACATGACGCCCTTCGGCATGCCGGTGGTGCCGCCCGTGTAGATGATGAAGAGGTCGTCCCCGCTGCGCTCACCGAAGCCGCGCTCGGGGCTGCCCGTCGCGATGGCCGCCTCGTAGTCCGTGGTCTCCTGGGAGCTCACGCAGTCCGTGCCGTCCTCGATGGTGATGAGCGCCGGGATGGCGGGCATGCCCTCGTTGGCCTTGTCGATGATCGGCAGGAACTGACGCTGCGCCACGATGCCGCGCAGGTCCCCGTTGTCGATCATGTAGCGGACCTCGGGGGCCACGAAGCGGTAGTTGATGTTGATGCCGACGGCGCGGATCTTCATCAGCGCCAGCAGCGTCTCGACGTACTGGTGCCCGTTGAAGAGGAAGAGCCCCACGTGGTCGCCGGCCTTGATCCCGCGGGACGCGAAGAAGTGCGCGAGCCGGTTGGCGCGGGTGTCCAGCTCACCGAAGGTGAGGTGCACGTCACCGGAGGCGAGCGCGGGGCGGTCTGGACAGACGTCCGCGATCGACTCCATCAGGTCGGCGATGTTGTACTGCATGGCTCTTGCTCTCTCGGGCTTCCGGTTCTGGCTAGGCTGACTCGACTCAGGGGCGGGCGCTACCGACGGCCCACTTGGCGAAGAACTGCGAGCCGCCGCCGTAGGCATGACCGATGGCGATCTTGGCGCCGTCCACTTGGTGCTTGTCGGCGGTGCCGCGCACCTGGCGCGCGGCCTCGGCG
>CAZEAA010000476.1:0-4591 GCA_964510015.1 uncultured Sandaracinaceae bacterium | reverse complement strand
CCGGCGGATCTTCACCACCTTCGAGGAGCATCTGCGCGGCTGGCCCGACGGGGCGAGGACCGAAAGGGCGGAGGCATCGCGGGCCTGTGACTCTGCGCCTCGGTAAGCTCGCGCCGCCTTGGCCGGAGCGCGTTCCGCAGCTGGAGGCGACGACGAAGGCGCACCTCGCCGCGCCGGCGCGGGCCCGCTGTCCTTCACCACACCCACCACCTCGCGCACGAACTCTTCGATGTCGTGCATGAAGGCGTCGAGCCCGTCTTGCCCGCGCTGCATCTTGGCGAGCCGCAGCTCCCACTCGCCGGTGAGCGCCGGGCTGCGCACGCGCTCGTGCACGCGCTGAATGAGGTCCACCCCCTTCTCCGTGGCGCACAGCGACTTCTTGCCCTCGCGCGCGAGATACCCGCGCTCGAGCAGCGTCTCGAGGATGGCCGCGCGCGTGGCCGGCGTCCCGAGGCCGCGCTCGCGCATGGCATCCGACATCTCCTTCTCGTCGAGCGTGCGCCCGGCGGTCTCCATGGCCGTGAGCAGCGTGGCCTCGTTGTGCGGCTTGGGCGGCTGCGTCTCTTTCTGCTCCACGCGCACGTCCAGCACGCTGGCCGTCTGCCCTTCGCGGAGCCCCGTGGGGAGGTCCGGCCGCACGGCCTTGGCGCGCGCGGTGTACACGTCGAGTGAGCGCCAGCCCACCACCTCCACGCTCGAGCCACGGCTGCGGAAGCGGTCCGCGTCGCCCTTCCCCCCGGCGACCGCGGGGTCCGCGTGCAAGACCTCCGTGAGCACGCTGGTGAGCGCCTCCACGTGGTCGGGCTGGAACGCGCTCAGCAGGCGGCGCGCCACCAGGTCGTAGATCTTGAAGGGGTCGGTGCCGTCGCGCAGCTTGTTCTTGGCACCGGTGGGGATGATGGCGTGGTGGTCGGTCACGCGCGCATCATCGACGTGACGCTTGCCGAGTTTCTTCGTGAGGCTCCCCGGCGCGAGAAGAGCGCCGTAGTGCGGCTGCAGCTCGGTGAGCACGGGGCCCAGCGTCTTCGCCACGTCCTGCGACAAGTGCCGGCTGTCCGTGCGCGGGTAGCTGATGAGCTTGTGCTTTTCGTACAGCTCCTGGGCCACGTCCAGCGTGTGCTTGGCCGAGAAGCCGTAGAGACGGTTGGCCTCGCGCTGCAGCTCGGTCAGATCGAAGAGCTGTGGCGCGGGCGTGCGACGCTGCTTGCGCTCCACTTCTGTTATGCACACGCGCTCGGGCCCGGCGCCGCGGACGCGGGCCACCACCTCTTCCGCGAGTGAAGGACCTGCGGCCCCCGCGGGCAGGCGGTCGAGCTTGCGCTGCTCCTTCTTCTTGCCGGTCTCGTCCGGGCGCTTCTCCACGTAGACGCCTTCGTACTCGCCCTGCGGCGTGCCGAAGCGCGCGTGCACTTCGTCGTACGGAACCGGAACGAAGTTCCGGATCTCGAGATCGCGCTCCACCACCAGCGCGAGCGTGGGCGTCTGCACGCGCCCCACCGAGAGGTGGTCGTCGTAGCGCAGGCTGTAGGCGCGCGAGAGGTTCATGCCCACCAGCCAGTCCGCCCGGCTGCGCGCCCGCGCGGCGTCGGCCAGCGCGTCGAAGTCGGCCGCGGGCTTGAGCGCCCGGAACCCGCGCTCGATGGCGTCCGGGGTGAGCGACGAGATCCACAGGCGCCGCACGGGCTTGTGACAGCGCGCGTGCTCGTACACGTAGCGGAAGATGAGCTCGCCCTCGCGCCCCGCGTCCGTGGCGCAGATGACCTCGCGCGTGTCCGCAGCATTGAGCAGACGCAGGACCACGGAGAGCTGCTCCCCCACCCGCTCGCGCGCCACGAGCGGCCAGCGCGCCGGCAGCATGGGCAGCGCCCCGTAGCTCCAGCGCGACCAGGCCGGGTCCATGGCGGCCGGCTCGGCCAGGCCCACCAGGTGGCCGATGGCCCAGGTCACCCGATAGCCCTCGCCCTCGAGGTAACCCTGCCGGCGCGCGGTGGCCCCCAGGACCTCGGCCAGGTCCCGGGCCACGGAGGGCTTCTCGGCGAGCACGACGCTGTACATGCTTCGAGGTGTATCGGCCGGGTGTGACAACACTTGCGTTCTACCTGCAATTCACCCACTGAACAAGTAATCAGCCCAGCACGTCGCTGAGTTGCCACCCGCCGGCGGAGTTTGCGCGACTGATAGCCTCCGTGGTGGAGCCCGTTCCGAGGATGCGTTCCCCTTTCGCCCATTGGCTGTGGCTACGACACCCGCACTGGTCGCTATCCTGCGGTTGGGCAGATGCCATCGTCTCCCACCTCGGTCCGGGAGAGAACTCCCTCGACCGGTTCTTCGTGCTCGTCGCGCAGTTCCGCGCATTGGAGCCGACTGTCCGCGCGTCGGTCACCCTACAGCCGAAGCACCAACCCACCGGACGACGCGTGAAGATCGGACTCGATGGGCGAATGGAGCGACCGCACCGGATCGAAGTCGTCCAGTATGCCCCAGAGGCGTTGCACACGCTGCGTCTCTACTTTGGGGGACGCGTGGAGGAGAGGGTGGTGAATGGCCCGAACGTCGTGATCTCCACGTCGACGAACGACGCCAGAGCCTGGCTCGCGGACGAACTCGACGTCCGTGACGACGACTACGACTAAGAACCGGATCGGGGCGATTGCTGATTCTCTGAGCGGCGAAGCAAGGATAGCCTCCCCATGCCCCCGTGCCGGTCCCACTCATGCCACCCTCGTCGATGTCGTCCGCGGACGACTCGCCGCGCGCCAGCCTCACGCCCGGCGCCCTCTCACGCGCCCAGCGTCTGCGCGAGAAGCGTCTGCTCACTGGCTTGGTCTCCTATGGGCTCGCGCTCGCGGTGGTGGTGGGAGCGTGGCTGCTGGACTTCTACCGGGGGGCCGTGGTCGTCACCGTCGTGGCGATGATCGTGCCCATCAACCTGCTGCTGTTCGCGCTGATCCGGACGGGGCGGAACCTGCGCTTTCGCGACCCGAACATCACGCTGCTGCAGCTGTGCCTGGCGAGCGTGCCCATGCTCTACGCCATGTTCCATGCGGGGGAGGCGCGCGGGGCGTTCCTGGTGCTGACGCTCTCCGTGACGATGTACGGGCTCTTCAGCTTCCGGACGCGCGACTTCATCTACTTCACTGCCTTCATCGTGCTGAGCTACTCGGTGGTGATCTTGATGACGCTGTTCCTGCACCCGGACCAGCTACGGCCGCGCGTGGACTCGCTGCAGTGGTTCGCGGTGCTCGTGGCCATGGCGCAGTTCAGCTCGCTCGCGGGCTACGTGACCCGCCTGCGTGGCCGGCTGCGCGAGCGGAACCTGCAGCTGGCGGATCGCAACGGGGCCCTCGAGCAGGCCCTCGAGCGCATCCGCGAGATGGCCATGCGCGACGACCTGACGGGCGCCTACAACCGGCGCTACCTGGCCGAGGCCATCGCGCTCGAGAGGAAGCGCTGCGAGCGCGAGGGCGGGGTGTTCTCGTTCGTGATCCTGGACGTGGACTTCTTCAAGAAGGTGAACGACACGCACGGGCACCTGGCCGGCGACGACGTGCTCAAGGGCGTGGCCGCTTTCCTGCGCCGCGAGCTGCGGGAGACCGACTTGTTTGGGCGCTGGGGCGGCGAGGAGTTCGCGCTGCTGCTGGTGGGCGCGGACGTGGACGCGGGGCGCGCCACCACCGAGCGCGTGCTGCGCGCGCTCGCCGACGAGGAGCACCCCACGCGCGTGGGCCCCATCCGCGTCACGGCGTCCGCGGGCATCACGGACTACCGCAGCCCCGAGGACCCCGACCGCACGTTCGCTCGCGCCGACGAGGCGCTGTACCGAGCGAAGGCCGGAGGCCGCGACCGCGTGGAGGTGGGGTAGGCGTCCTCCACCGCGCGACCGCGCGACAACCCATGCGTGGCGGGGTCGGCGCATGCGCGTGCAGGCGCGCCCGGAAAATGGCAGAGATCGCAGCGATGCCCGAGACGACCAGCGCCCCCACGACCCCGCAGCCCACCCGCCGGCTGCGTCAGTTCTTCCGCGAGTGGGGCCCGCAGATCCTGATCATGGCCGTGGTGTTCGTGGGCTTCCGCACGTGGCAGCTGCGTGGCGCCGTCGAGGGCACGGCCCCGGCGCTGGTGGGGCGCTCCATCCACGATCCTTCGACGCTGCTCTCGGTCGAGAGCCTGCGCGGCAAGCCGGCGGTGGTGTACTTCTGGGCCACGTGGTGCGGGGTCTGCAACCATGTGGACCCCAACGTGGCGGCCGTGGCCCGCGAGCACCAGGTGCTCACCGTGGCGGTCAACTCCGGCACCCCGGACAGCATCGCGGCGTGGATGGCCGAGCGCGACCTGAGCATGCCCACCATCAGCGACCCGGCAGGCCGCCTGTCGCGCGCCTACGGCGTGGCCGCGTTCCCCACCACGTTCTGGCTGGATGCCGACGGCGAGATCCAGCACCGCGAAGTGGGCTACACCAGCACGTTCGGGCTGCGCACGCGGCTGTGGATGGCGAACTGACCGCCTACTGGTCCGGGCGGTTCTCCTGCTTCTCGCGGCGCAGCACGCTGTGCTTGGCCCCCCACCCCAGCGGGACCCGCTGGGCCAGGTC
>CAZEAA010000475.1:0-4624 GCA_964510015.1 uncultured Sandaracinaceae bacterium | reverse complement strand
TCCTGAACGCGCGCAAGCGCGCCGGCATCGCCGACGTGTCGGGCATCGACTGCATCGAGACGCACGACTGCTTCACCACCAGCGAGTACATGGCCATCGACCACTTCGGCCTCACCAAGCCCGGTGAGAGCTGGAAGGCCGTGGAAGACGGCACCATCGCCCTCGGCGGTCGCTGCCCCATCAACCCGAGCGGCGGCCTGATCGGCGCGGGTCACCCGGTGGGCGCCTCCGGCGTTCGCCAGGCCCTCGACGCCTTCAAGCAGGTCACGGACACCGCGGGCGACTACCAGGTGGCCGGCGCCAAGAACGTGCAGACGCTCAATATCGGCGGCAGCGGCACCACCAGCGTCAGCTTCGTCATCGGCGTCTGATCCACGCTCGCAGAACATGAACGAGCCCGCCTCGACCTCGGTCCAGGCGGGCTTCTTCGTCTCGTGCGTGGGCTACACGGACAGCCCGCGGAAGGCGTCCCGCACCGCGCGCCGCACGTGGCCGTCGAACGCGGTGAAGACGTGCGTGTGGCCACCGCGATAGCGCCGCAACGAGGCGCCCGGCCAGTGCTGCAGCAACCGGTCGGTCTCTTCGGGGAAGACGAAGCCGTCGCGCTCGGCGGCGGCCAGCACGATGCTGGAGCCTGGCGCGGGGGCGTGCAGGTGACGCGCGGTGGCTTCGAAGAGGTCACCCAAGAAGGCACGCGCATCGGCGCGCTCACGCTCGAGCGCACGGAAGTCCACGGCCCACGAGAGCGCTCCGTCGAGGTACACGCTGCGCGGTGAGCGACCGGCGGCCACCGGCACCACGGCCAGGGGGTGACCGAACGCACCCGCCGCGAGCGACACCATGTAGCCCCCCATGCTGTAACCCACGAGGCCGAGGGGCTTGCGCTCGAAGCCCGGGCGCTCGCGCAGCGCATGCAAGAGACCCAGCGTCTCGAGCACCGACGCGTGGTTCATGTGGAACTGCTCGTAGACCGTGGGCAAGCGCGCCGAGCTCTGGCCGGGCCTCCGCCGTGCGCCGTAGAACGGGTTCTCGAGCACGAGCACCTCGAGGCCGCCGTACACCAGCGGCGCCAGCAGCTTCACGCGGCGCGCGTAGCCCTCTTCGCCGCTCGCCGCCATGGCGATGCACAAGGGCGCGTCGGGGGTCAGCTCGCGGTCGCGGGTGAGCAGCAGCGCACGCCCTCCTCGCACCGATGCTTCGAAGCGCGGGTCGATGGCGCTCGAGTCCCAGCGCAGCTCGCGCTGGTTCAGCCCGCGAGTGGCGCGCGGCTCGAGGCGCTGACGGCCTGTCAGGAATGACGATTGAGCGATGGCACTATCCAGTAAAATTCCGTGTGGAGTGTCGAATAGGGACACTGCGTCACGCATGCGCTCGAGCGCCGCGACGTCGCCGAAACCGCCGTCAAACATCTTGGTTCGCGCGAGAAAGCGGCCGGTGGCGCGGTCGACCCAGTGCATGGAGCAGGAAGATAGTCGTCAGTCGCGCGGTATGTCGAGCACGCGCTGAGTGCGCAAAGCTTCTTCCCACCCCGGCAACTCACGTGGCATACTCACGGCCGGGGAAAACTCACACTCGTTTATGGGGGTCTCGAATGGTTAACGGAATCTGGCTGATTGTTCTTGGTGTGCTCGGAGCAGCGAGCCTGATCATCGCGAAGAAGCCCGACGCAAAGGAGCTCATCGACAAGCTCGCGCCGTACCAGGGCTGGATCGGCGTCGTGTCGGCCTTCTGGGGTGCCTGGGGCATCGTCGGGTCGATTCTGGGCCTCGGCATCCTCGGCACCTGGCCCATCCTCTGGGTGACCATGCTCGCCAACGCCGTCCTGCTGCTGGCCCTCGGCTTGCTGTTGGGCGTGGGTGTCATGAAGACCTTCATCAAGGACGAGACGGCCGTGGCCAAGCTCGACCAGACCATCGCGAAGCTCGCCCCCAAGCAGGGCATGCTGGGGCTCGTCGCCATCGGCGTCGGCCTCTGGATGGTCGTCGCCAGCATCATCTTCGTCTGAGCACGAACCGACTCTCGCCGCCCGGCGTAGGCTCTTCCGAGAGCCCTGCGCTGGGCGTTCGCAATTCGGGGTAGTTCGTGGGTGGGGCTCACTCCGTGAAGTAGGCCTCCGTGTGGTAGGGGAAGCCCAGCCCACCGCTGCGCGTGGTCACCGTCACCCGCGTCCCCGCGCGGGGCACGTGGTCGGCGACGAAGGTCTCGCGGAGGGTGTCCGCCGCGTCGAACGGCGAGCGGAACTCCAGCTCGAGGTGCACACCGTCGTCGTCCTGCTGCAGCTCGGCGTTCACGATCTCGAGCGAGTGGGTGACGGGCGCGGAGCGGTCCAGGTCCTGGTTCAGGAGGGCGAGCGTGAGGGGACCCGCGGGAAGCAGCAGCAACGTGATGGCCCCACCCGCCGCGACGGCCTCTTGGAACGAGCGCGAGCCCCCGCTCCGCACGAGCGCCACCAGCAGCGTGACCACGAGCGCCGCGACGAGGCTCAACGCGAGACCCAGCAAGGTGAGCAGCCCCGTGTGAAGCAAGCGGGCCGCAGGCACCACGACGGTAGCGGCGATGCAGAGCACGGAGAAGGCCAGCACCCAGGACGTGACCAGTCCACAGCCCGGCGAGTAGCGGACGCGCTGACCCGCGACCAACCCGCTCACCTCGGGGATGGAGTCGACCAGCGTCGCCAGCTTCTCGAGCAGCGGGGGAAGGCGCGCCGAGTCGTTGGCGAACCCCTCGGCGTTCAAGGCGGTGGCGACGGCCCCTTCCGCGTGGAGCTCGAGCTTGTCCGCGTGCCGGAAGAGCTCGAGGACCGCGCCCCGCGTGGCTGCCGCGCCCAGGACCTGCCGGACTTGCGGCTCGGTGAGCGTGGTGTCCACGTAGATCTTGGCGTCGAAGATGGCCTCGCCCAGCTGCGCCTCGCGCGCAATGCGGAGCTGCTTCCCCAAGCGCTCGAAGCCGCCTTCGCGGGTCAGCTCGATCTGCGGAAACGACCTGCCGTACAAGGTGACCCTGAGTCCGTGAATGGTCCCGCTGTTGGACTCGACCGTGATGCGCGCCTTGCGACCGGCCGACTCGAGCACGAATGAGTAGTCGGTCGGGGTGATGCCGTAAGGGCACCCGAGCAGCTCGATGCACTCGTCTGGAGTCATGGTCAGTTCGCCCAGCGAACGCCCGGGGTGGAGCGCACGGCCGCGAACGAGTAGCCCGTGGAGACCCCCTCGCACTTGGCCGAGTCGCCGGGCATGCGGTCGAGGTCGATGTCGACGAGGTCGTTCGCCGCGTCCCGCACGAAGGACTCCGAGACCAGCCCGTTGGTGATGGACAAGATGAACTGGATCCAGAGCTCCGACTCCACCACGCCACCGATCAGACCGCCCGAGAGCCCGTTCGACGACGCGCAGACGCGCATGTGCCCCTCCACCTGTGGAGGGCCGAACACCAGCGAGGTCTCGACCGAGAAGGTCGGAGCGTCGATGCCCAGCTCGAAGTACCCGTCGCCCAGGGTGAGCATGCCGCCCTCGAGCGAGCCGGAGAACGCCCCGAGGGGCAGCGCGCCCACCAGGTCCACGCGCTGGCCGGGCACCAGCTCGCCGCCAGCGACCGCCAGCGACCCGAAGCCCACAGGGACGCGCCCCTGCCAGAGCTGGACCTCCACCTCCGGGTCGTTGCAGCCGTCCACGCCGCGCACCTCGAGCACCCGCACCACCACCGACGACAGGATCTCGTCGGTCAGGTCCTCATTCACCGCGATGCCGAAGGTGGAGGCCCCGAGCTGGATGACGCCCCCGACCGTGTTGTCGATCTGCGTGCGCCCATCGGAAGACACCAAGTCGGTGGCGCACCCCGTGGCAGCCGGCCCCTCGTCGAGGTCGAGACCGTCGAAGCGGCTCGCGCTCAGCTCGGACACGAGATACCAGTAGGTGCGATTCGGTCCGGTGAGGTCGCAGCTCGCGCACTGCAAGCACTCTCCCTGCACGCACGCGTAGGCGTCGCTCGGGCAGGCGGCGCTTGCGTCGGGCAGCTGATCCACGTCTTCGTCGCAGTCGTTGTCGATGCCATCGCAGCGCTCCGCGACCGCGAGGCCCACCAAGGCGTTCGAGTCGTCGCAGTCGGTGCGGGGAAGCGCCGAGCGGGGTCCGCCCACGCAGCCCGCGCCCACGCCCAGCTCGCCGTCACCGTCGAGATCCTCCTCGAACGCGCCCCCGTCGCAGTTGTTGTCACGCCCGTCGCACAGCTCGGGAGCCCCGAGAAACGTCGCGTCGTCGCCGTCGTCGCAGTCGGACCCGCCGCAGGCCGCGTTGATCCAGCCATCTTCGTCGGCGTCCTCGCTCGGGTGGAGCACGCCGTTGCAGTCGTCGTCCGCACCGCCGGCGCAGAGCTCGGTGCGGTTGGGGTTCACGGCCGCGCTGCTGTCGTCGCAGTCCGTCGCGCGGTCCGACCAGCCCGCGGTCGGTCGACCTCCGCAGATCGCCGGAGGCGTGCTGGGCTGGGCGCACGCGCTCACGCCCACGCCCGCCTCGAAGCCGAAGAGGTCGCCATCGCAGTCGGGGAAGTAGGCCACCGCCCCGAGCTCTTCGTCCACGGCGCCGTCGCAGTCGTCGTCCATGAAGTTGCAGATCTCGGGCGCCCCAGG
>CAZEAA010000474.1:0-4629 GCA_964510015.1 uncultured Sandaracinaceae bacterium | reverse complement strand
ACCAGGCGGTTCCCGTTGTTGCTGTAGTAGTGCGCCTGGACGTGGTACTCGCCGCGCGGCGCGTGCTCCAGCTGGAAGCGCTCGGGACCGAAGCCCTGCGTCACGTCGTCCAGCAGGTGACCGCCCGCGGCCGTGTCGCGGTGCCCGTAGTAGCAGCGCTCGTCCGACGGGTCGGTGACCCACAGGTCGATGTCGGTGGCGTCGGTGTTCCACGTCATGGTCACGCGCAGGTCGCCCTCGGGCACGCGCAGGTTCAGCGCTTGCTGACGCCCGCGCAGCCAGTGTGCGAGCGGGCTGTCGGGCTGCTGTTGGATCAGCGCGTGCGCGAAGAGGGCGTACTCCTCCTGCACCACGGTCATCACGCCGAGGAAGCGGCCGTCCCACGTGCCGGCCAGCGCGGCTTCGAAGAGCAGAGCGGTGATGCTTGGGCGTTGCAGCCAGATGGCGCCGGCCAGGTCGCGGTAGCTCTGCGGCTCGTAGGGGCGCTGCTCCAGCACGCCGAAGAGCAGCTCGGCGGCTTCCGCGTTGGCGTCCCAGCTGAGCAGCGTGTAGGCCAGCGAGCGCGCCACCTCGGCCGACGCGGGCGCGTTCTCCACGCCGCTCGACAGCGCGCGCACCGCGGCACCCAGCTGCTCGTCCTCGAAGCGCCGAATCGCTTCGTTGCGGTAGTGCTCCACCGACTCGGCGTCGTGCGACATGTTGTTGCGGTATGCGCGAGGGGCGTCGTCCTGCACCACCATGGGCACGGCCACACGCCCCGGCAGGAAGTCCACCGGGGACTGCGTCACGAAGCTGCTCAGCTGCTGCAGCACGCGGCCCTCATCCACTTGGTCGAGGCGATGGTGCGCTCGGGAAGCATCGAGCACGCGCCGCAAGCGGCTCCACGACGTGCGGGCGTTTGCGTTCACGCGGCCGTCGCGCTGCTGCGCCGTCAGCTGGGCCAGCGCCTGCGCCAAGGGCTCGTCGTGCAGCGCGTGCTGCTCGTACTCGGCGTCGGTCTCCAGCACCAGGAATGACGCCACGCGCGAGGGCACCTTGTAGTGCTGGCCAATCGCCACGGCGATCTCTTCGTGCTGCTCGTCGTGCCCCGCCAAGAGGTGCGCCACGGCCACCTCGGCCCAGGCCCGCGACGCGAGCTCACCACGCGGGGTCAGCTCGAGGTCGCGTGTCCACGTCGCGGCCGGCTCGCCGATGCGCCCCACCAGGCGCACGCGCGCCGGACCCGCGCGGTCGAGGCGACCCACCACCATGAGCTCGGTGCCGGGCGCGAAGCTGGAGGCGCCACCGGCCACGAGCACCTCGCTGGTGCTGGCGCCCGAGGGACCGCGGCCCTCCACGATCACCTGCTCCACGCGCAGCGCCGAACCCTGATGAGCCACCGCGCAGCCGGGCACGCTCTCGATGGAGAGGCAGTTGAAGACGCCGCCACCCGCCACGCGGCGCAAGAGGTCCGTGTTCTCGGCGCCGAGGCCCGTGCGATACGCGAACGTGCGCGTGGCCGACCAAGGCGAGGTGCGCGCACGCAGCAGGGTGGGCAGGTCACGCTCGCCCCACGTGATCTGGCCGTCGCTCAGCACGAAGACGTCGGCTGAGCTCCCCGCCGCGTCACGCATGGGCGGCGAGTGCAGGGCGTCGAGGGCGGCCGACAGGTCGGTCGCGCCCTCGAGCAGGACCTCGTTCAAGAGGTCGAGCACGCGCGTGCGGCCGGCCGCGTCGTTGTTCACCCACTGCGGGGCCAACCAGCGCGCGCCCGCGTCGAACGTCACCACGTTGAAGCGGCGAATGCTGGGGCTGCGCTCCAAGATGGCGCGCAGCAGCGCCACGTCGATGCCGAAGCGCTCGGGGGCCTCGGACAGCGAGGTGTCCAGCAGGAAGACCGCGTTCGCGCTGCCCGCCGCGTTCGCGCCGCCCAGTGTGTCGTCACCCTGGAGGCGCAGCGCGAAGTGGTGCTCTTGGCGCGTGGGGTCAGTGCCCACCACGGCCTCGACACCCGCCGCCGCGTCACGTGGGCGCAGCCGGAACGACGCGCGTCCGCCTTGCCGGTTGCCTTCCACGCGCAGCCCGAAGGCGTGGTTGCCCGGGCTGGTCACGGCCTGGCCGCGGTAGTCGCCGGTGTAGCGCATGGCGCTCACGGTGGCGGTGCTGGCGTTCAGCTCGAAGTCCAGCGTGGAGCGCTCGCCATCAGGCACGGGGAAGATGTACTCGAGCTCGTTGCCCACGCGCGGGAGCGTCTGCTCGTAGCTCACGATGACGCGGTGGAAGCCGTTTGCCTGGATCGGGAAGACGCGCGCCTCGAACGTGTTGGGCGCCACCTCTTCCACGAGCGCCGGGTCCACGCGGCGGCGGGTCACCTGCTCGTAGACCTCGCGGCCGTGCGCGGCGCGCACCAGCCGGCCCACGCGCAGCTCGCCCCACGCCGTGGGGTCCACACCCTCGATGACGCTCTCCACGCTGCCGCCCTGCATGGCCACCTCGCGGCGGCGCATGGCCTCCTCGCCGCTCACGTCGCCGAAGAACTGCGGCTGCTGAGTGCCCTGGCCGAGGAACATCGCGTAGCTGGACACGCTGGCCTCGGGCGGCAGCGCATAGCGGAACGTGCCTTCGAGGGTGCGCCCATGCGGGTTGTAGAAGATGTGGTCCACCACGGTGCGGGCGCGGAAGCCCTCCACGTGGACGCGCACGCGCACGTCGCGAAGCTCGAGGGTGTTGCCACCGCCGAGCGAGACCGTGGCGAACTGCGCGGTCCCAGTCTCGCGGCGCCAGGTCTGCGGGGCCGTGCGATCCTCGCCGGTCGAGTCGGCTTCGCGACTCACGCCGGCCGCGCTCGATGGGGCGCCCTCGCCACCCATGGTGGCGGACGGCTCGGCGTACCCGTCCGCGCGCGCGGCGCTTGCCTCCGGGGGCGCGTAGTAGTCGGACGGACTGCGCGGCGAGTCCGGGCTGCGCTCCTCGGCCTCGACCTGGGTGTCGGTCCCCTGGGGCGTGGGGGAAGGGCCGCCGGTGGCCACCTCGGTCGTGGGGCCCTGTTGGGCGGTCGAAGCGCAGGCACACAGCAAGAAGAAGGCGATGGAATGGCGCAGCGGTTTCACGGAGACCTCCACCCAGGAAACGCCGCTCCCCTGCTGGGCTTACACCCCTGCCGCGGTGCGCTATGTTCGGGCCATGGACGCCACCGAGAACGACGCCCTCGAGCGCTTCGTCGCCAGCATCGCCACCAACCTGCAGAAGAACGGCTTCCCCGAGCGAAGCGTGGCGTTCTCGCTCGAGCGCATGTACGAGTCGGCCGCTCAGAAGGGGCTGAGCTTCAACAAGGTGCTCGAGGTGTTGGCCGAGCGCGGCGTGGCTCACCAGAAGACACCCGAGAAGGTCATCTTCCCGAGCCCGTTGCCCGTGGCGCCGGCCGGCGGGGCGGACCCCTTCGCCGGGATGGACATGAGCGCGCTGGGCGGCATGAGCCCCGAGCAGCTGATGGCCGCGGCCAGCGAGGCGGCCCAGCGCATGAGCCCCGAGCAGATGCAGGCGCTCCAGGCCATGGTGGGCAACATGAGCCCCGAGCAGATGCAGATGATGATGGAGCAGGCGCGGAAGCTGGGCCTGGGCTGAGGCGGAGCGCGCTGCCCCGATGCGTCACGGACTGCGGACGAACCACGACTTCCCGTGGCGCTTCGCCAGCGTGAACTCGGCCGCCTCCGCGCACGTACGTGCGAAGTGCCGCTTGGCCTCGTCGTCACTCAGCGTTTCGTCCACCTGAAAGCCCGCGAACTCGAGCCCGGTCGCCCTCGCCTGAAACTCGTACTCGAACTCCTCCCGACCGATGTAGGCCAGCACGATGCGGCCACGCCAGTCGAGGTTCCAGTCTCGGTCTTGACGCGTGAACTGGATGCGATGGTCGGCGACGCCGTCGTGCCCCATCAGGTAGATGTGGAAAGCCCTGACGTTGACGTCACTGACATCGAACTCGGGCGAGTCTAGCGAGTCCACCACGAACTGGCGTCCTGCGAGGCTCGCGAAGGTGAACGGCTCTTCCCAGGTGCCCACCACCCAGCCTTGCGACGCCCACTTCGTGGAGGACAGCGTGCACGCGTGATAGTTGCTCCAGACACCCGGCGAGTCGAAGGCGTCGTCGCCTTCCTCGTCGTCGTCGAACTCGCGCTCCGCATAGTACTTGGCGGACCGCAAGTGGAGGTCGAATACCAAGCCCCGCTCGGCATCGACGCGACCCGACCACTCGAGGGTCTCGAGCGCGTGACCCTCGGGCCAAGGGTTGCCCGGAAAGTGGATGCGCCCTTCCATCAGACGTGCTCGGCGATGAACTCCGCCACCAGCGCGTTGAACGCGGGCGCGGCATCGAACTGCGTGAAGTGGTTGGACTCGTCCACCACCTGGATGGCGTTGCGCCACAGCTTGCTCTCGAGGCCGAGGCTCTCGAGGTAGGGCTGCCGGACGGTGCGCTCGAACTGACCTTGGATCAGGCCGATGGGGCAGGGGTACTCCCGCACCATCCCGACCTCGTCGGCCAGGACGCCCAGTGACGCCGCGAGATCCGCTCGGGCGGCGGGGTCCGTGCGGGCCACCGACTCCGCGAACCACGCCGGGATCTCGCTGTAGAAGACCGACGCCTGCCAGTGG
>CAZEAA010000473.1:0-4648 GCA_964510015.1 uncultured Sandaracinaceae bacterium | reverse complement strand
GAGAAGGATCACGAGGCGTAGGACGGCAGACCTCGAACGAAGGCGCATCCGGGAAGGATATCGCAACCACCCCAAACCTGACTCCCACCCTCTGCCTCTGCCTCCGCCTCTGCTCAGGCGCGATGCTCGATTTCCATCGGCGCCGCGAAGAAGCCGTTGAAGGTCGGGTCGTTGTAGGTGCGATAGTCGATCGCGAACGGCTGCAGCTGGATGCCGTCCGTGCCGCCGACCAGGATCGTCAGCGCCTTCGGCGTCACCGAGCGGTAGCTCGAGTCCTCCGGCAGGTCGGCGTTGTCGCCGCCGGCCGAGAACAACGTGCAGAGCGTCACGCCCTCGTCGTTGTAGTTCGTGTGGAAGCCCTCGTTCACCTTCTCGTGACCGCGGATGAGCGTGTGGCAGCCGATGCGCTGCAGGAACGCCGTGGCCTGAAGGCGCCCGAACGGGAAGCGCGCGCTCTGCTCCTGCAGCGACGCCGGGATGACGTCCGCCGAGCTCGGGTCGCTCCACATCATCTGGAAGCGCAGGTCGCCGTCGTTCATCGACGCGAGGTCCTTCCACTTCTCCTTCAGCGCGCGGTCACGCGGGATGCCCGCGTGCACGAACATCAGCTCGCCGAAGAGCAACACGTTGGGCATCTCGTTGAAGAGCTTCAGGTACTGACGGAAGACCTCGATGGGCAGATGCGGACGCAGCGTGTTGATGGCCTCGGCAGGCTTCACGCCGCCGTAGATCTGGCCCTTGTACTCGAGGTAGTACTCGTGGTTCCCGCGCAGCACGTAGACGTGGTCGGGCGCGGTCACGAAGATCTGCATCACGCTGCGCAGCACGCCGTTCAGGCTGAACATGCCACGGTCGATGTAGTCCCCGAGCAGCACCAGGATGGGCTTCTTCACACCCGTGGGGTTCGCCTTGTAGGCGGCCACCTTGGCGAAGAAGTCAGCCTGCATGACCGCGCCCTTGAGGCAGCTGTAGCAGCCGTGGACGTCGCCCAGCACGGTGAGCTCGTAGCCCGCGCTGTTCGGGTCGATCGGGTGAACGTACGTGTGGCCGTCCAGGAACGGCTCCTGGCCGATGAAGGCGTCCACCTTCTGCATGCCGTCGAGCTTGCCCGCGCCCTTCGCCGCCTGGGTGGCCAGCAGCGCGATCATGGTGTCGATCAGCTGACGGTCGCCCTGGATCTGCTGCTTGATGGTCTCGGGGTCCGCCGAGTAGTGGTGCTCGAACTGATCGAAGAACGGGTGCGTGACCTGCGAGGCGCGCATGTCGATGGGCGCGTCGGCGATGTGCACCTTCTTGTCCGCGTCGGTGACCGCGATGTCGATGTCGATGTCGCTCTCGAAGAGGTCAATCAGCTCGTTCCTGAACTTCAGCTCCGCGGGGTGCAGCTCGCCGTCGGCGGCGATGAGGTCGTCCATGGCCTCGATGAGCACCTTCTGGTTGGCGTCGTCGAACTCCTGGAAGAGCTCGAAGCAGCGCAGCTTGAGCTTCGCGTGGATGAAGGCGTCTTGGTCCTCGTCCTTCGCCACGGCCTCGGTGAAGAGCTCGCGCACGTGCCGGTCGATGCCCTCGAACACCTCGTGGAAGTGCTGAGTGAACTTGCCCACCAGCTCGGCGCGCAGCGCCTCGTCCGCTTGGGGCATGCCACTCACCACGCGCACTTCCACGAGCTTGCGGATGTACTCGCGGACGAAGTCTTTCTCGGCGTGATCGAAGTCCCCGTCGATGTACCCGAACGTGGTCAGGTAGAAGATGATCGCCTGCATCTGTCGCTCGGCGACTTTCGGATCCGTACTGAACGTGAGCATCCTGCGATGATACACTGATCCGAGATGATCAAGCGTTCCCGTGCGCCTCAGGACGTCCTCGACGAAGTCGAGCGGCGCGACAAGGAAGCCAAGCGCCTCGGGCTCTGGCCGCGCATGATCCGGGGGGGCGACTTCGAGAAGCGCCGCTTCGCCGGTCCGGCCCGCTGGGTGGAGCCGCTCGGGGGTCTGCGGGTCACTCACCTCACCGATCTCCACGTGGGCCGGGTGACGCCCATGGCGGTGCAGCGCGAGGCCATGGACCTCGCGAACGCGGAGAAGCCGCACCTCGTCGCGCTGACGGGGGACTTCGTCTGCCACAGCCTGAACTACCTGGACGAGCTGACGGACACGTTGAAGCGCCTCGAAGCGCCGGCGGTCGCGGTCCTCGGCAACCACGACTACTGGGCCGGCGGTGACGAAGTGAAGGCCGCGCTCGAGCGCGCGGGGGTGCTGGTGCTGCGCAACCAGAACACGCTGATCGAGCTCGAGGGCAAGCCTCTCCAGATTGTGGGGCTGGACGACTCCTACACGGGGCATGCCGACCTCGCGGCCGCCACGCGCGGTCTTCGGCCGGACATCCCGATCTTGGGGCTCAGCCACATCGGCGAAGAGGCCGACGCGCTCTGGGCACACGGCGCGGGGCTCGTGCTGGCCGGGCACACGCACGCGGGGCAGGTCACGCTGGCGGGGCTGCACGAGCTGGCGCTCGGTAAGCTGGTCGGGCACCGCTACGTGCACGGCATCTATGGCTCACGTCGGGTCATGAACCCGCTCTCGGATCCCGCGTCGCCGCAGGGCGCGCTGTACGTGGGCGCCGGCGTCGGGGCGGCCGTCATGCCGCTGCGCCTCGGCGAGCGCGCGCGCCGTGAAGTCACCACCTTCGAGCTGGGCCTCGCGCCGGGCGAGCTCGACGAGCACCACGACGACCAGCCCGCGCTGCCGGGCCGCCCACCGTCGGCGCGCACGAGGGCTCGTCGAGCAGCCACCGTGACCAAGCAGGCGGCAAAACGCGCACGAAAACGCAGGGTCTGAACTTCCGGCTCGACGAAAACTGAAACACGTTCTACTTTGCGCGGGCTATGAGTTCCACGCCGACCGCCGCACGTTCTCGCACCAACGCTCCCGATCCGGCTCAGCCGCCGCTGGTCCTCGACGACCCGGCCGCCCAGCGCTGGGATGACACCGCCGATCTCGTCGTGGTCGGCTTCGGCGGCGCCGGCGTGTGCGCGGCGCTCGAGGGGCGGGAGCGCGGGCTCGACGTGCTGGTGGTGGACCGCTTCCACGGCGGCGGGGCCACGGCCATCAGCGGCGGCGTCTTCTACTCGGGCGGAGGCACGCACATCCAGCGCGAGGCCGGCGTCGAGGACTCCGTCGAGGAGATGGTGAAGTACCTGGCGATGGAGACGCAGGGCGTGGTCAGCGACGAGCTGCTGCGCGAGTTCTGCGAGGGCAGCGCCGACACGCTGCGCTGGCTCGAGCGCTACGGCGTGCCCTTCGAGGCGAGCCTGTGCCCGTTCAAGACCAGCTACCCGCTCGACAAGTACTACCTCTACTACTCCGGCAACGAGGGCCTCTACCCGTTCAAGGAGAAGGCCAAGCCGGCGCCGCGCGGTCACCGCGCCAAGGGCAAGGGCTTGCCTGGGGCGTCGTTCTACGCGCCGCTGCGCGAGTCGGCGCTGCGTCTCGGCACGCGCGTCATGACCGAGACGCGCGTCACGCGCCTGCTGGCCGATCGCGACGGAACCATCGTGGGCGTCGAGGCCCAGCGCATCGAAGGCCCTTGGGCGCGCTTGCACCAAGAGATGGCGGCGCGCGCCATCCAGATCGTGCCGTACAACCCGGGGCTGGCCACCAAGCTGCGCGAGCAGTGCTTCCAGCTCGAGAAGACCCGCAGCAAGACCATCCGCCTGCGCGCCACGAAGGGCGTGGTGCTGGCGGCCGGCGGCTTCGTCTACAACCGCGAGATGATCGAGCAGCACGCGCCCGGCTACCGCAAGGGCATGCCGCTCGGCACGCCGGCCGACAACGGCAGCGGCATCCTGCTGGGCCAGAGCGTGGGCGGCGGCGTCGACCGCATGGGCCGCGTGTCGGCGTGGCGCTTCATCAACCCGCCCGTCGCGTTCGGCCACGGCTTCATCGTCAACAAGCAGGGCCAGCGCTACATCAACGAGATGCGCTACGGCGCCGCCATCGGCGAGGCCATGGTCGACCAGAACGAGGGCACGGCCCTGCTGATCATCGACCAGCACCTGAAGGACCTGGCGCGTGAGCAGTCGCGGCCCGGCGAGGCGCAGTGGTTCCAGCGCGCCCCCGCGCTGCTCAACCTCTGGTTCAACGCCAAGAAGGGCAAGACCATCGAGGAGCTCGCCGCCGCCATCAAGGTGCCGGCCGACGCGCTGCGCAAGACCCTCGAGGGCTACAACCAGAACGCCGAAGCCAAGAAGACGGACGAGTTCGGCAAGACCCCCGACACCATGCGCGCCATGCCGCGCGGCCCGTACTACGCCATCGACTGCTCGGTCTACAGCAAGCGCTTCCCGTGTCCCACGCTCACGCTGGGCGGCCTCACCGTGGAGGAGCAGAGCGGCCTCGTGAAGCGCGAGGACGGCAGCATCGTGAAGGGCCTCTACGCCGCCGGTCGCTCCGCCGTGGGCATCTGCTCGCGCCAGTACGTGAGCGGCCTCAGCATCGCCGACTGCGTGTTCTCGGGCCGTCGCGCGGCTCGTCACGCCGCGGCTTGATCCAAAGCAGACTTCACGGGCGTGGTCGTGGTCGTTGACGGCGACGGCTGACGACTCATCACAAGTCCGACGGGAAGGCGTCTATGGCGAAGCGCCTAGGCG
>CAZEAA010000472.1:0-4677 GCA_964510015.1 uncultured Sandaracinaceae bacterium | reverse complement strand
GCCAGCTGGTGCTCATCCGCCCCGACGGCACCGAAGGCGAGCGCTTCGCGCTGAGCGGCACCACCACCGTGGGCCGTGACTCGAGCGGGCCCTTCGCCGGCGACTCGTACCTCAGCCCGCAGCACGCGGCGTTCGAGTTCAAGAACGGTGGCGTCGTCGTCACCGACCTGAACAGCCTCAACGGCGTCTACATCCGCATCGCGCACGACGTCCCCACGGAGCTCACGCCGGGCAGCATCTTCCGCATCGGCCAGGAGATCATCCGCTTCGACCCGATGCCCGCGCCCCGTCGCGGTGCGGACGGCGCCGAGATCATGGGCAGCGCGAACCCGGGCTTCCTGGGCCGCATCTGCCTCCTCATCGGCCGCGAGACCGTCGGCAACTGCTACCCCATCCCGCTCACCGGCCTGCACCTCGGTCGCGAGCGCGGCGACGTCATCTTCCCGGACGACGGCTACGTGTCGGGTCTGCACTGCCGTGTGCACGGCGAGGCCGGCCGCATGTTCCTGACCGACGTGGGCAGCTCGAACGGCACGTTCGTGCGCGTGCGCGGCACCGCCGTGATCCCCCGCGGCTCGCTGCTGCTGATGGGTCAGCAGCTCTTCCGCGTCGAGTACTGAACGCGGGCCGCCAAATCGCCCGAACGCGGCTTTAGTCCGCGCAGCCAGGCGCGAAATAATATTGTAATGCATAGCCAGGCTGCGGTGGGCGCGCTCGCGCTCGAACGATTTTTCGGCCCGCGTTACGTCTCGCAAGGTTGGCGCGGAAACGCCGCCCCATGCATGATGCAGCCGCATGTGCAGGCTCTTCGCGTTTCGGAGCGTCATCCCCAGTCAGGTCCACCGCTCGCTCATGGCCGCGGACAACGCGCTCGGGGCGCAGAGCGACAAGCACCGTGACGGCTGGGGCGTGGCGTTCTACGTGGACGACGCGCCGCACATCACGCGCAGCCCCACCACGGCCATCGACGACCACCTCTTCCACCGCGTGAGCGGCGTGGTGGCGTCCGAGACGGTGCTGGCGCACGTCCGCAAGGCCACCGTGGGGGCCAACTCGGTGCTGAACTGCCACCCGTTCCAGTACGGCCGCTGGACCATGGCGCACAACGGCGAGATCCGCGACTTCGAGAAGCACCGCGCGTGGCTGCGTGACTTCGTGGACAGCGGCCTGCGCCGCTACATCCTGGGCGACACGGACAGCGAGGTGATCTTCTTCGTGTTCCTCACGTTCCTGCGGCGGCGCGCTCCGCTCCACGCGCGCTTCGCGATCGAAGACGTGTTCGGGGCGCTGCGCGAGACCATCAACCTGATCCGGCAGCGCTGCGACACGGGCTCGCCGGAGGAGGACGCGCTGCTCACCATCATCATCACGGACGGCACGCTGATGGCGGCCACGCAGGGCGGCAAGGAGCTGTTCGTCTCCACCTACAAGACGCGCTGCGCCGACCGCAACGAGTGCAAGTCGCTGTCGCCCGAGTGCGAAGCGCCCACGCTGACGGGCTACGTGAACCACCTGGTGCTGAGCAGCGAGCGCATGGGCGGCGAGAACGTGTGGCTGCCGCTCGAGTACGGCGAGATCATCGGCGTGGACGCTCGGATGCGGCTCCACCGCGAGGGGGATGGCCACCGGCGGCTCACTGTCGTCGCCTGACCGGCGGCGTGGTAGGGAGGGCAGATGAACGAAGTGGTCGTCATCGGTCTCGGTCAGATGGGTGGTGTGTTCGCGCGCGCCGCCGAGGGCGCGGGCTGTCGGGTGACGGCCGTGAAGCGCGGGCAGAACCTTCTGGACGTGGCCCGCGAGGTGCCCGAGCCGCGGAGCGTGGTGGTGGCGGTGGGCGAGCTGGATCTCCCGGGGGTGCTCGCGTCGCTGCCGGATGCCTACAAGTCGCGCGCGCTGCTGCTGCAGAACGAGCTGTTGCCGAACCTCTGGACCGAGCCGGGGATAGTGGACCCCACGGTGGCCGTGGTGTGGTTCGAGAAGAAGGCCAACACGGGTATCACGCCCATTCGGAGCACGCCCATCGCCGGGCCCGAGCGCGAGTTCTGGGTGGGGGCGCTGCGTGCGCTCGACGTGCCGGCGCACGCCATCCCGACCGAGCAGCTGCTCTTCGAGCTGGTGGCCAAGAACCTCTACATCCTCACCGCCAACATCGCGGGGCTCGAGGTGGGCGGCAGCGTGGGTCAGCTGCTCGCCGAGCATCGCTCGCTCGCGCTGGTGGTGGCCCGCGAGGTCATCGCCGTGCAGGCCGCGCTCACCGGGCAGGCCCTCGATTTCGAGGCGCTGTTCGCGCACTTCGAGGCCTCGGTGGCCGGCGATCCGGCGCACGGCTGTCGCGGCCGCACGTCGGCGTCGCGCCTCGAGCGCCTGCAGCACCACGCGCGTGCCCACGGCGTCCCGACGCCGCGCATGGACAAGATCGCCTCCGTGTATTGAGGGATCGCGCGCCCCGCCGCAGGTGCGCTTGGCTTGCGCAAACCGCCCGGCGAGCGAAGAGTGAGCCCCCTTCGAGCCTGCCCCCATGAAGCGCTACATCGTCCAGACCTTCGGCTGCCAGATGAACGTGCACGACTCGCGTCGCATCGAGGAGGTGCTGCACGCGGACGGGTTCGAGCCGACCGAAGACGCCACGCTGGCGGACCTGATCGTGGTGAACACGTGCAGCGTGCGCGAGAAGGCCGAGCACAAGCTCATGAGCCTGCTGGGCACGCTGCGTCCGCTCAAGGAGCAGCGCCGGGGCGTGATGCTGGCCGTGGCGGGCTGCGTGGCGCAGCAAGAGGGCGAGCGCCTGCTGACCAAGGCGCCGTTCATCGACCTGGTGCTGGGGCCCGACAACATCCCCGAGCTGCCCACGCTGCTGCGCGAGGCCGAGGGGGGCGCCCCGCCGCGCGCGCGCACCGTGTTCGACATGGACGAGCCGCAGTTCCTGCACGCGAAGCCGCGCGAGGGCCTGCGCGAGGTCACGTCGTTCGTAACGGTCATGAAGGGCTGCGACGAGCGCTGCACCTACTGCATCGTGCCGTACACGCGCGGCAGCGAGCGCTACCGCTCGGGCGACACCATCGTCGAAGAGATCGCGCGCTTGGTGGAGGGCGGTGTCCGCGAGATCACGCTGCTCGGGCAGACCGTCAACTCCTGGTACGAAGACGGCGCGGCGCCCACCAGCCGGCGCGCGGCGAGCCGCTCGCAGTTCGCCGACCTCTTGCGCCGCATCGCGGCCGAGGTGCCCGACCTCGCGCGCCTGCGCTACACGTCGCCGCACCCGCGGCACCTCACGGACGACCTGATCGCGGCCCACGCCGAGCTCGCCGTGCTGCCCGCGCACGTGCACCTGCCCGTGCAGAGCGGCTCCAACGAGCAGCTGCGGCGCATGGCGCGGCGCTACACCCGCGAGCAGTACATCGAGCGCGCGCACGTGCTCATGAACGCGCGGCCGGGGCTCACGCTGTCCACCGACATCATCGTGGGCTTCCCCGGTGAGACCGAGGCCGACTTCGAGGACACGCTCGACCTGGTTCGCCAAGTGGGCTTTGTGGCGGCCTTCGGCTTCAAGTACTCGCCGCGCCCCTACACGCCGGCGCTCAACCTCGAGGACGACGTGCCCGAGGAAGTGAAGGGCGAGCGCCTCACGCGCCTCTTCGACCTGGTGGCCGAGCAGCAGAGCGCGCACCTCGCCCGCCTGGTGGGCACGCGCCAGCACGTGCTGGTGGAGGGCCCGAGCCGCGGCGACACCGGTCGCTTCAGCGGGCGCTCGGAGCGCCACGAGATCACGCACTTCGACGCGCCCGCGGGCCACGACCCCACGGGCCACCTGGTGGAGGTGGAGATCACCGAGGCCTACAAGCACAGCCTGCTCGGGCGCGCGGTCGGGGAGGTGCCGCGCGGTCCGCTCGCCACGAAGGTCCCGCGGAGCCGCATGGCGCTCCCGGTGCTGGCGTGACGGGCGCCTCGTTGCCGCTCGCGCCCACGCGCGCCCAGGTGCTCAAGGCGTGGGCGCCGGCGCTCGCCTACATGACGCTGATCTTCGTGCTCTCGTCGTTCCGCCTCCAGCCCGAGGTGATCGAGGAGCTGCCCTTCAAGGACAAGCTGGTGCACACCGTGGAGTACGCGGTGCTGGGTGGCTTGTGCGTGTATGCCTCGCAGCGCACGTGGCCGCGGCACCACGCGCTGCGCACCACGCTGGTGGGCGCGTTCCTGGCCGTGGCCTTCGGCGTCACCGACGAGGTGCACCAGAGCTTCGTGCCGGGCCGCAACGCCGACCTGATGGACCTCGTGGCCGACACGCTGGGCGCCTCGCTGGGCGCGGTGATCGCGGCCGTGTGGGGACGGCGCTCGCGCTAGCCGAACCGCTCTGAGGGCCGAGGCGCCGCCGCAGAAACTCCATCGTGGTCCGAGGGGAATGGTCCATCGTTCTCCTATGAGTCCGTTCTCGTTGGAGGCGCACGCCGTGCGCTGGTCGGGGGTCATCCACCCCGAGAGCAAGGCGCAGGTCTCCGTGAACGTGCCCGACACGCAGGCGGGGTTCGCCGAGCTGCGGCAGGCGCTGCAGGACGGTGACGCGCTGGCCGCGGACACGGCGGTCCGCGCGGTGCCCATGCCGTTGACCATGCTGCACGACCTCGCGAAGCACTGCCTCGCCACCGTGCGAGAAGCTGCCCTCGACGTGGCGGCGGGCAAGGG
>CAZEAA010000471.1:0-4695 GCA_964510015.1 uncultured Sandaracinaceae bacterium | reverse complement strand
GGCGCGCAGCTCGTCGAGGCGCGCGCGCAGCGCCTCGGCTTGGCGGGCGTCGCGGTACGCCCCCAGCACGCGGGCGCGG
Source organism: uncultured Sandaracinaceae bacterium (assembly GCA_964510015.1). Lineage (GTDB taxonomy): Bacteria > Myxococcota_A > Polyangia > Polyangiales > Houyiibacteriaceae > JADJJE01. The sequence continues at coordinate 4,616 of CAZEAA010000471.1, read as the reverse complement.
GCTTCGTCGAGCGAGGGCAGGGCGGCTTCGCGGCGCTCGTGCACCCACACGAAGTGCACGCCGAACGACGACTGGAACGGCCCGGACCACGCGTCGGTGGGCGCGCTCGTGAGCTGTTGAGCGAGCGTGCCGCCGAGGCTGCGGGCCACCTCGTCGGCGCTCACCAGGCGGTCGCCCGGCGCATACAGCAGCGGGTCGCTCAGCGCGGCCGCCTGCGAGGGGGTCAGGCTCCCCGAGCGCACCCGTTGCTGCATCGCGCTCACCGCTGCGTCGAGCCCTTCGCCCCGCAGCTGCCGGCTCAGGAACAGGTCGGTGTAGCGGACGCGCGCCGGTGCCCGGAAGCGGTCGGGGTGCGCGTCTCGAAACGCCAGCAGCGTGGCGTCGTCCACTGGGGCGTTGCGCACGTCGCTGGCCAGCATGCGCTCCGCGCGGCTCACCATGCGGCGCCGGACGATGAGGTCGTTCCGGTGCATGTCCAGGCGCAGCGCCTCTTCCAGCAGGCCGAGGTCGTCGAGGCTGCCGCGCTCGCCGCGCTCGGCGCGCGCGAAGCGCAGGTTGTCGATCAGCCGGGCGCGGATGACCGGGTCGGTGCGCGGCCAGCCGAGCGCGATGCCCTCTTCCACCAAGATGGCGGCGTCCACGCGCATCTCGCGCTCGCCCGCGCTGGCCGTGGGCGGGATCACCACCGTCACGCTCGGTCGCGGCTCGGCGGCCCGCAGACGCGCCCGGTCGGCCAGCAGCAGCATCAGCCCCAGCACGAAGAAGTGCAGGACGGGCGCGCGCAGCGGCGCACGTGCGCGGGACGCGAGCGTCTTGGCCGGCGCAGCGCCGGTGTCGAGAGGCGCCGTCAACGTCAGCTGCCGGGCAGGTACCAGATGGGCGAGCTCCAGGCGCGCTCCTGGATGACGGGCGAGATGGTGTCGCGGCAGCAGGTCTCGAAGCCCTCCACGATGGTGGCTGGCACGTCGCAGTCCACGCCCGCGGCGTTGCACACGCGCGTGGACCAACGGCAGGCCGGGTTCTCCACCACGCGCACGTAGTAGTAGGCCGGCACGGCGGGGTCGAAGTCGGGGTCGCTCCACACGGTGCAGAGCGAGTCGAAGCCGCTGCCCGACTGCTCGCAGGTGGCCACGTCCACGCTGGCGCCGTTGTTCGGGTCGCCGGCCACCTCGTACACCACGGCCTGCGGTACGCCCGCTTCGTCGGTGAAGCCCTTGATGACCTGGATGCGCTGCAGCTGCGTGGCCGGGTCCTGCGCGTCACCGGCGTCGCGCAGCGCGGAGATGGCGAAGGTGGGCGCGCCGCCGCTGCTGGGCCTTGCGCCGAGCGTGCCGCCCATGGGGACGCCGCCCGCGTAGCCTGCGGTCGCGAAGGCCTCGCCGTCGGCGCTGCACAGGGCGGGCTGGTACTGCCAGCCTCCGAAGAAGCGCAGCAGGATGCGCGGGCCCGACGTGGCGTAGGCCTCACGCCGCCGCATGGCCATGAACAGCGACTCGCGCGAATTCTCTTCGGCCCAGATGACCGCCAGGCCGCCGCCGTTGAACTCGATGACGTCGGGCACCGAGGCCACCAGGTCGCGCGCGTTGGTGCCGGCGCCGCCGTGCCCCGGGAAGTTGGTCTCCGACGTGGCTCCCGGCGTACCGAGGTGCGTGTCCGTGCTGCCGATGAACCCGTAGTGGAAGGGGTTCGCGTTCAGGCTCTCTTGCAGGTGCAGGCCGCGCGCCAGGATGTGGCGAGCGAAGTCGCGGTCCTCGGGGTCCGACGTGGCGCCCAGCACCGGGTTGCTCAGGTTGCTGTACGGCAGGAACTCGAAGTCGCAGAGCTCGTCGCCCGAGTCCACGGAGCGGTCGCACTCGCTGGCGCCCTTGTGTTGGATGATCTCCATCAGCGGCTCCATCGCCTCGCGCTCGCGCACGTAGGCTTCGTCGAAGGGCATGCCGTTGGCCATGACCTCCTCGAACATGAGGCCGTTCGAGAGGTTGCTGTTGTGCGGGATGGTCAGCACGTCGCAGCCGCCCTCGGCGTCGATGCACGTGGAGCGCAGGCCGGCCCACAGCCCTTGTGGCGTGGACTCGTCGAAGTAGCTGACCGGGCGCCGCGACACGACGTGGTTCCGGAAGATGACGTTGCGATGCAGGTTGGCGGTGCCGGGTGAGCCGGACCACTCGTACCCCACGAACGACGTGAACTGGCAGGCGTCGCTCCGGTCGTACGCCGACTCGGCGGCCTCCTGGATCTCCTCCCACAGCGCGACCGTGGCGTCGTCGCAGTCCACCCCGCCGATGCCGCACACGGCCGGGTAGTTGGCGCCGATGGCGAGGCGCAGGTTCAGCGCGAAGAACGTGTTCTCCGGGTCGGCGCGGAACTGCTCGCAGAGCTCCGAGTCGTAGCCCGGATCGCTCTCGTGCTCGCACGCGTAGATGGTGCCCAGGAACTCGGAGTGGTCGGACACCGCCACGAAGTCGAGCGGCCGCCCGATCTGCAGCGTGCGCAGCGCCACGTCGTTCTCGTCGTAGGGTTGGATGCCCATCGCCTCACCCCGCGCGAAGCGATAGGCGTCGGCCATGCGCAGCCGCGTGCCTTGCAGGTTCGCGTCCAGCGAGGCCGCCGTGTGCACGTGCGTGTCCCCGAAGTAGGCGTTGCGGGTGGCCGGGTTGAAGTCGGTGCAGCGGCCCAGCTCTTCGAAGCGCTCGTCGCCGCCGCCGCCCCCGCCGCAGCCCGGACCGCTCAGCGCGAGGAGCGCGAGCGACGACACGGTAGCGAGTGACGCGAAAGACGGTCGACGCAGCGCTCCGCAGAGAGAACGCGAGGGGGGAAGGGTGCGAGCCATGAAACGCCGAGTCTGCTGGATGGTTGCGGGGATTGCCACCTTCGATGCATGGTCTCCGCCGAGCATGTCTTCCACTGTACCGCCCTCTGGGACATCGGCCCCCGGCATCACGCTCGCGCGCTTGCGCAAGACGCCGCTGGTGGTGGCCACGCACAACGCCGGCAAGGTGAACGAGCTGGTCACGCTGCTCCGCACGTTGGGCCTCGACTGCATCGAGGCGGCTGCGCTGAACCTGCCCGAGCCCGAAGAGACGGAGGACTCGTTCACCGGCAACGCGCTGCTGAAGGCCACGCTGGCGGCCACGCAGACCGGGCGGGTGGCCCTCGGCGACGACTCGGGGGTGTGCGTGGATGCGCTGGGTGGAGCGCCGGGGATCTACACCGCGCGCTGGGCTGGGGAGCCGCGCGACTGGAAGCGCGCCATGCAGCGCGTGGAGTTCGAGCTGGCCGAGCGTGGCGCCGCGTTGCCGTCGGCCCGTGGGGCCACCTTCGTGTGCGCGCTCGCCTTGGCCGCACCCGACGGGCAGTCCGTGACGGTGGAGGCCCGCGTTCCCGGGGTGCTGGTTTGGCCCCCGCGCGGCGAGCTCGGCGCTGGCTTCGAGCCCATGTTCGTCCCGCAGGGACAGCAGCAGACCTACGGGGAGATGGAGCCCGCCGCGCGGGGTGCGATCAACCACCGGGCAGCCGCCTTCCGCTTGCTGGCGCACCGCCTGGGCGACGCCCCACCCGTGGTGGGCAGCCCGTCTCCCGGCGCCGGCTGACGCACCCTCGGGCCTGCCGCTTTTTTGCTCCGGCGCACCCCCTTCGGTTAAGCGTGGGGGTGATGCGTACAAGACCCTCGAAGCGACTGCTCACGAGCTGTCTTTTGGCGATCGCGCTGCTCCCTGCGTTGGCGCGCGCCGACCGCCCGCTGCTCTATGCCGTGCGGCCTGGAGACGCGCTCAGCCTGATCGCCGAGCGCTTCGGCATCTCGGTGACCGAGCTGCGCACGTGGAACGGGCTCGAAGGGGACCGCATCCTGGTCGGCCAGGAGCTGCGCCTCGCGCCGGCCAACGAGGTGACCGCCCCGGCGGCCGAGGCCACCCCGACGGCGGCTCCGGTGCCCGAGATCGCGCCTGCCAGCGAGCCTGCGCCTGCCGGGGAGCCCGCTGTGGAAGCTCCCGCGCGTGCCCGTGAAGAGGTGGAGCGTCCCCGTGCGCCACGTCCCCCACGCCCCCCCGGCGTCACCTACGAGGTCCGCCCCGGCGAGACGCTGAGCGCCATCGCGGTGCGCCTCGGCGTGGACGTCGCCACGCTGCTCGAGCACAACGAGAGCCTCAACCCCAACCGCATCCGCGCGGGGCAGCGCCTCTTCGTGCCCGAGTCGCGGCCGGCCATCGATCTCGAGGTGGAGCGCGGCGACTCGCTCGCCCGCATCGCAGCGCGTCACGAGGTGACCGTGGCGGAGATCCTGCGCTGGAACCCCGCGGTGCGTCGCAACGGCCTGCGCGCGGGTCGGGTGCTGCGCCTCTACTCCAGCGTGCCCCTCAGCCGCAGTGAGTCCATCGGGCTGCCCTACAACGGGAGCCTGGTGCACCCCGTGGAGCTGTCGCCGCACCCGCTCTACGTGATCCGCGAGTCGTCGCGCGCGTACGGGACGCTCGAGACGGTGCGCTGGATCCGGGACGGCTTCGATGCGGTGCGCCGCCAGCACCCGGACGGACCGCGTGTGCGCATCCACGACTTGAGCGATCACGACGGGGGCGCCATGCGCGACCACCGCAGCCACCAGAGCGGGCGCGACGTGG
>CAZEAA010000470.1:0-4702 GCA_964510015.1 uncultured Sandaracinaceae bacterium | reverse complement strand
AGGCGCGCCAGGCCGCCCTGCGCGAAGAGACCGAGCGACGCTGCAGCGCCGTGGCGTTCGTCACGCCGGAGTGAGCGCGCGCGGGATGCGCCGCGCCATCACGCGGTAGATCGGCAGGCCGTCCTCCACCGCCCGGAGCTCCCGGTTGCTGCGCGCGCCGAACGGGTTCTCGGCGATCACGCCGTCGGTCCCCACCAGCTCGAAGGCCGGGTGCGCGCGCAGCGTGTCCACGTAGATCTGCGAGCGGTCCGGCACGTCGGTCTGCACGAAGAACTGGCCGTCATCCACCATCAGCCGCGCGAGCGCGTCCAGCAGCTCGTCTCCCACCACCCGCCGCTTGGTGTGCCGGCGCTTCCACCACGGGTCCGGGAAGTGCACCGACACCTGCTGCACCACGGCGTGGTCGGTGGTCCGCTCGAGGATCGTGCGCACGTCGCCGCACAGCACGCGCACGTGCGCGTAGCCACGCTTCTCGCAGCTCTCAGCCACCTTCACACACCACTTGGACTTGATCTCGAACGCCAGCAGCCGCGACCCCGGCGCGAGCTCGGCGCGCTCGTACACGCTGTTCCCCCGCCCGAAGCCGATGTCCAGCTCGAGGGGCCCGCTGCCGGGCAGCAGCGCCCCCAGCGCGAACTCTCCCTCGGGGGCGCGTGGCGCGATGTCATCGTAGCGACGGGGCGGAGAAGTGCTCATCGGGCCGCGTCCTAGCAGCTGCCGCGTGACCCGCCTACTCGACGACGGCCTGCTCGCAGGGTTTGACAGCAGCATGTGCGGGCGGCCATCGTGCCCCCCGACGTGAGCGTTCGCCTTGCCCTCTACCCCGCCCTCTTCTGCTCGGGCGCTGCTGCGCTCGTGTACGAGTCCGTGTGGGCGCGCATGCTGCACCGCGTCTTCGGCGTGGGCGACCTGGCCATCGCCACCGTGCTGGCGTGCTTCTTCCTGGGTCTCGGCATCGGCTCGGCGCTCGGTGGCCGGGTTGCCCTGCGCGTGAAGTCCCCCGCGCTGGCCTACGCGGTGCTCGAGGTGGGTGTGGCGCTGTGGGCCTTCGCCTCGCTGTGGGCGCTGCCCGAGCTGCACCGCGTCTACGCGGCGCTCGGGGCCGGGCAGCCCTTCGCCGTCCTGACCCTGATCCGCTTCGTGCTGTGCCTGCCCGTGCTCTTGCCGCCCACCATCGCCATGGGGGCCACGCTGCCCATCCTGGTGCGCGCCACCAGCGAGTGGGGCGTGGAGCGCGCGCACACGGAAGGCGCGAACGAGCTGGGCTGGGGTTCCGAGGCGACCTGGCTGTACTCCACCAACACGCTTGGCGCGGTCTTCGGCGCCGGGGCCAGCGGCTTCTACCTGCTGCCCGAGTGGGGTGCGCGGCTGTCGCTGGTGGGCGCCGCGTTCGCCAGCCTGGTCGCGGCCGCCATCGTGCTGATCGCCCGCCGCATGCACGCGCGCTGGACGCCCGCGCACGTCGACCTCGATCCCTTCGCGAACCCGCACGACGGCGAGACGGCCCCGCCCGGCGACGGCTCGGTGGCCTTGTCGCTACCCAAGCGCGCCTATGTCGCGGCCTCGCTCGCGGGCGGCGCCGGGCTCGCCTCGTTGGCCAGCGAGGTGCTCTGGACGCGCGTCTTGCGCACCATCGTGCAGGGCACCACGCAGGCGTTCGCGGCCATGCTGGTGAACTACCTGCTGGGCATCGGCGTGGGCGCGCTGCTGGCCGACCGCCTGGTGCGCGGAGGCCGCTCGCCGCTGCGCGTGTTTGGCGTGTGCCAGCTGCTCTTGGCCATGCTGGTGGGCTTCGCCATCGCCGCCGTGCCGCAGCTGCCGCGCCTGATCGTGATGCTGCACGGCACGCCGGTGACCATCCCGCACGAGGTCAGCGTGCTGATGATCGTGTCGTCGCTGCTGCTGCTGCCGCTGGCGCTCGTGCTGGGCACCAGCATCCCGCTGGCCTGGCAGATGGTGCGCGACGACTCGGCGCACGCCGCACGCCACGCCGGGCGCGTGCTGGCCTTCAACACGCTGGGCGGCCTGATCGGGTCGCTGCTGGCGGGGTTCGTGCTGGTGCCCGCCGTGGGGGTGGAGCGCGCCCTCTACGGGGTCATCGGCCTGCACGCGCTGCTGGCCTCGGTGGCGCTGGCGCTCTCGGGGACGCGCGCCCCCCGCCGCGTCTTCGGCGCGCTGGTCCCCGTGCTGGTGGTGCTGTGCATCCTGGCGCTGCGGCCGTCGCTGCGCCTCGCCTGGCTGCTGGACGCCTGGCACGACGCCAACGCCACCGTGATCCACGGCCCCGAGAGCGGCGACCCGTGCATCGACGGCGAGTGCGACGGCGACGCGGTGTGCATCGAGGGGTACTGCAGCGACACGGTGCGCTTCCTGCGCGAGGGTCGGAACACCACGGTCACGCTGCTCACGCGCGACGGGACCAGCTACCGCCTGTTCAACGACGGCCGCCCCGAGTCGGGCTTCTCACCGGGCAACCCGGGCTTCGGCAGTGAGCTGGCGCTGCTGGGCGCCCTGCCCTCGCTGCTGGCGGCCACCCCCGAGCGCGCCATGGCCATCGGCTTCGGTGGCGGGCACACCACCACCATGATGCTGGCGGGCCCGTTTCAGCGCGTGGACGTGGTGGAGCTGGAAGAGGCCGTGATTGATGCTGCCCGGATCATGCACGCGGCCTTCGACAAGCCCTTCCCGCTGGACGACGAGCGCGCGCACCTGACCTTCGACGACGCACGCGCCCAGCTGCTGCTCGCGCCCGCAGGCACGTACGACGCCGTGGTCTCGCAGCCCAGCCACCCTTGGCTCGCGGGGTCGAGCGCGCTCTACACCGAGGAGTTCTTCCGCGAGGTGCAGCAGAGCCTCCGTCCCGGGGGTGTGCTCGTGCAGTGGGTGAACCTGTTCCGCATGGACATCGCCAGTCTGCGGAGCGTGGTGGCCACGCTGCTCGCCGTGTTCGAGCACGTGCACTGCTACGTGGCCGAGGACTCGAGCTTCATCATGGTGGCGGGTGACGCGCCGCTCGCCTTCTCGCAGGCCACCATCGACCGCTTGGACGCGAACCGCGGCCTGCGCGACACGCTCGAGGCCGTGGAGCTGGGCACGCTGGTGGAGCTGGTCAGCGTGGTGGAGCTGGACACCGAGGGCTCGCGACGCTTCGCCACAGGGGCGCCCGTGATCCACGACGACCGGCCGCGCCTCGAGTTCGCGCTGGCGCGCCTCGAGTTCTACTCGGAGCTCGACCAGCTGGCGCTGGACCAGGCCCTCGTCGGGATCCCGTGGCTCGGACGCAGCACGCTCACCGCGCTGCCGCGCGCGCTGCAGGCCGACGCCTTCCTGTTTCGAGCCGAGCAGGTGCGCAATCGCCGCCGGTCGCTCGCGCGTGTGGAGCAGTCTCTCGGCGAGGTCCCGCTCACGGCCTCGGACCACCTGATGGTGGAGGGCACGCTGGCCGAGCTGCGCGGGGATCTGCACGGGGCCCTGCGCGCCTACAGCGCCAGCCAGAACCGCGACGCAGCGGACCGCGTGGACTACCTGCGTCACGTGGAGGGCCTGGACCGCGACCTGCTGACCCACGCGCAGCAGCGCCACGTGGCGCCCTACAACGCCTCGCACGCCCTCGCCGCCTGCCTGCACGTGGGCGAGCCCGCGCTGTGCGACGGTGCCCTGCGCGCGGCCCAGCTGCTGAACGACCGCGAGGATGACGCGCTCGAGAGCGCCACCCGGGCCTTCACCGAGGGCGGCTGTCCGTCGTTCCTGCTGGCGGTGGGCGCCGACGACCAGGCCCTCGGCGACCCGGATGCCGCGTTCCGAGCGCTGCAGTGCGGCATCGCCACGGGGGCGCCTGAGGCGAGCGTGCGAGGATTCGCCGAGCGCTGGACCAACGCGCGGATGCGCGTGGCCGCTTACGAGCGGAAGCTGGCCGAGGAGGCCAACGAGGGTCTGAACGTGGGCCTCGCGATGCGGCACTACGTGCACGCCCTGCGCTACGACCCGCGCGACGGTGAAGCGGCCTCGTCCCTCGCCCGGCTCCTGGTCCAGGCCGGCCAGACCGAGCGGGCGGAGGCGTTCCTACAGCGAGCGTTCGACGCCACCCGGGCCCTGACCGAGCCTCACCAGGCCGTGGAGCGGGCGGCCCGAGACCTGGGGATCGCCCTCCGCTGAGGGACCCCCAAAAGGGACCCCCCGAATGATCAACCGACTTTCTTGACCTCCGTAGTCAAGTCGCGTTACCAAGGGGCACGTAATTTCGCCTCGGAATACGGGGCGATAGGAGAGCAACTGTGGCTCTGAAGATCTTGGCGGTCGACGACAGCGCGACCATGCGCACCATCATGAAGATGACCTTCGCGGGTGAAGATGCGGAGGTGCTCACCGTGACGAACGGTGACGATGCCGTCGCGAAGGCCAAAGCCGCGGTCCCCGACCTCGTCTTCGCGGACGTCTCGATGAACGGTGTGGACGGTTACGAGGTGGCCCGCGCCATCCGCGCCGACGCGTCGCTCGCGAAGACCGCCGTGATCGTGATGGCCAGCCAGCATCACCCGTACGACGACGCCAAGGGCAAGGCCTGTGGCGTGGACGACCACATCCTCAAGCCGTTCGACAGCAAGGTGGTCATCGAGAAGGCAAACGCCGTCGCGGCCGCTCGTAAGAACTCGGCTCCCGCAGCCGGCCCCGCCGTCGTGGCTGCGGCCCCCGCCCCCGTGGC
>CAZEAA010000469.1:0-4718 GCA_964510015.1 uncultured Sandaracinaceae bacterium | reverse complement strand
GCACCATCCTGCCGGCCAAGCGCTTCGTTGCGTTGGCCAAGAGCGTGGGCGCGGCGGTGTGCATCGACGGCGCCCAGGCGGCGCCGCACGCGGCTGTGGACGTCCAGGCGCTGGGCTGCGACTTCTACGCGTTCAGCGGCCACAAGGTCTACGGGCCCACCGGCATCGGCGTGCTCTTCGGCCGGCGCGAGCTGCTGGAAGACATGATCCCGTACCAGGGCGGCGGCGACATGATCGACCGCGTGACCTTCGCCGAGACCACGTGGAACGCGCTGCCCTACAAGTTCGAGGCCGGCACGCCGCACATCGCGGGCGGCATCGGGCTCGGGGCCGCCATCGACTACCTGACGGCGCTCGACCCGGACGCGGTCGCGGCGCACGAGCGCGACGTGCTGGCCTACGGCACCGCCCAGCTCGAGGCCATCCCGGGCCTGCGCCTGGTGGGCACCGCGGCCCACAAGGTGGGCGTGCTGTCGTTCCTGATGGACGGGGCGCACCCGAGCGACGTGGGCACCATCCTCGACCAGGTGGGGGTGGCCGTGCGCACGGGACACCACTGCACGCAGCCGCTCATGGATCGCTTCGGCATCCCGGCCACGGCGCGCGCGTCAATGGCCCTCTACAGCACCCGCGCCGACATCGACGGGCTCGTGCGCGGCCTGCACCTCGTTCGGGAGATGTTCGCATGAGCCACGAGCACGGCGGCCAAGGCCACGGTGACAACGACATCGAGGCCCTCAAGGTCAACAAGATCCCCCAGCCGGCGAAGCCCGCGCGGGACGAGGCGAGCCGCGTCTTCCTGCCGACCTTCGCCATGCCCGCGAAGGCCAGCTCGGAGATGGACATCAGCGAGGCCTACGGCGGCAAGGGCATCAAGAGCGAGGCGCCCATCGATACGGCTGCCGTGCGCGACGCCATCATCGAGGTGCTGAAGACCGTCTTCGACCCTGAGATCCCGGTGAACATCTACGAGCTGGGCCTGATCTACGGCGTGGACGTGGAGCCCGACGGCGAGGTGCAGATCCAGATGACGCTCACGGCACCGGCCTGTCCGGTGGCCGGGATGCTGGTGAAAGAGGTTGCCGACAAGAGCGGCGCCGTGGCCGGCGTGGCCACGTCCCACGTGACCTTGGTGTGGGACCCGCCCTGGACCAAGGAGCGCATGAGCGAGGATGCGCTTCTCGAGCTCGGCATGCTCTGAGGAGAGGGGCCCCAAGTCGCGCGGCCGCGGCTTGGTGGGCTCTAGATTCCGGCGGCGCCGAGGGCGTGGGCGACCCGGGCCACGGCGCTGACGAGGTTCGGGTGCTCGCCCTCGAAGCGGTCGACGGCGTCGACGATGCTCTCTCCGAGCGTGACGTCGTCGATGGGGGCGCCGCAGCGGTCCAGCGTGGCGGTGACCTCGAGCAGGGCGTCCACCAGCAGGGCGCGCGTGTCGGCGTCCAGCTCGTTGGTGGCTCGCAGCTGGGGTTTCAGGGAGATGAGGGCGGCGCGCAGGGCATCGTTCGGCATGATTCGTTCCTCGTTCTCGGGTGAGCGTTGACGGCCCAGCGGGGCTGACGCACCTTCAATTCGTGCGCGCACTCGTCCTCATTAGTCTAGCCCTCGTTTTCGCGGGGTGCAGTGGTTCGAATCCGTGCGCGGGAGATGGCGCGCTCTCGGCCTGCTCTGAGCCCACGCAGCCCAGCACGTTCTACGTGGACCAGGCGCTGCGCTACTTCGACAGCTACGATGCGACGTCGGACCCCGAGAGCCGCCCCACCTACGCGGAGGGCGTGCTGCGCTGGGAGTGGCCGCCATGGCTGTTGCTCACCGGCTCGGGGCGCGAGCTGATCGAGACGGTGGACGAGCTCGTCCTCCGGACCACGCCGTCGACCGTGCCCACGCGCGACTGCCGTGCCTTCGACGAGCAGCCCTTCGCGCGCTGCCGGGTCTCGTTCATGTACGAGGGCGGCCCGTGCGCCATCTACGAAGAGTTCACCTTCAACGACGCCGGGGAGATCACGTTCATCGAGGCGTGGTCGGACCAGCCGGGCTACCTGCCCATGGACGACCCCGAGACCGACCCGTGGGGGGAAGGTGCGGGCGTCAGCCGGCTCTCCACGCGCGTGCCGGGCCTCGGCACCGCCACGGGCCACGTGGACGCGCAGTCCGAGGCCATGCAGGCCGCCGCCGCCACCGACGAAGACGTGGCCGAGCTCGCGCGCCGCATGCAGTCGTTCTGGACCAGCTGGATCCGCGAGTTCAACGCCATCGGCGCGGGCAGCGAGAACGACATCTACGGACCCGGCTGCGGGTGGGTGAACTGAGATGGCGCGCGGTATCCAGTGCCCGCAGTGCGGCGCCAGCACGCCACTCCCCGACGACCTGCGGGTGCCCACGTTCCAGTGCGCGTTCTGTCAGACGTCGCTCCCCACGGCGAAGTTCGCCGGCGCGGCGGCGGTCTCGGCGGACGCGCTGGTGGGCTTCATCGGCACCCTGGCCGAGGACCCGCGCGCGGCCATGGCCAACATCCACGAGGCGCCTCGCTTCGACGGGGGGAGCCGCGAGCTGCGCGCGATGACGTGCATGCGCTGCAGCGCCCCGGTGCAGGTGCCGCTCGACCTCCAGGTGCGTGAGTTCGCTTGCGAAGGCTGCGGCGTGACGCAGGCCATCGACGACTACATCCCCCACGAAGAGCGCTTCCGGCTCGACATGGAGCGTCAGGTCGCGGGCAACGAGGCGCTCCGGCGCATCCAGGCCGACGGTGTGCCCTGCGGGAGGTGTGGCGGTCAGAACGCGGTGCCCGACGACGGCAGCGTGCAGTTCACGTGCTCGTTCTGCCAGGCGGTGATCCTGCTGTCGGATCACGCGGACGCGAGCGCGGTGGCACGCCAGCGCATGAAGCACGGGTCGCGTGCCGTCCGCGCCGAGCTCCAGCGTCAGCACGAGGCCCAGGTGGATCGCTCGAGGCGCATCGCGGCCGCGATCGTGGTGGTGGTCGTGCTCGCCATCCTCGTGGCGAACGTGGTCACGCGCTAGCGCAGGCCGAGCTTGCACGAGAGCCCGGCCCGCACCCGCGGTGGCTCGGACCCGCTGGCATCTCAGTCGCGCGGGACAGCCGGGGCTGGCGCGGCGCTCCGGGTGTGCCCGTCCGCCTCGGCGCGCAGCTCGGCGAGCGTCTCGCCCAGGGCGTTCAGCGCCTCGCCGTAGTCGGCCCAACGCCCCTCGCGCTGCGCACGGAGCGCTCGCTCGTACAGCTGGTGCGCCCGCACGCGCAAGTCGGTGCTGAGGTCGGGGAGCGTGGTATCCGGCGCCTCGGTCTCCGTCCCTGCCACACTCGGCTCGTCCACGGTCGGGAGGTCGCCCACCGCCGGGCTGACCTCGGGCTGCGGCGTCCGGTCACGCCCACGCTCGCGCCCCTCGCCGTCTTCTCCCTCGGCTGCAGCCGTGGGGGCCTCCGCGCCGAAGAGCCGCTCGATGGCCAGGTCGAGGGTCTGCTCCATCACGATCTGGTTCTGGTAGACCACGATGACGCGCTTCAGCTCGGGGATGCGACCTCCCGCACCCAAGCCGGGCGCGGTGCCGCCTTCGCGCGCGGAGCGCAGGTAGAGCGGCGCCACGTACAGCAGCGACTCCTCGATGGGGATGACCAGCAGCGTGCCGAACAGCGCTTGCGAGCCGCGCTGGTCCCACAGGGACACCTGGCGCGAGATCTCCGCGTCCTGGTGGATGCGGTTCATGATCTGCTGCGGGCCGAACACCAGACGGTCGCGCGGCAGGCGATAGACGATCAGCTCGCCGCGGTGCTCCCCGTCGCTGCGCGCCACCATCCACGCGGCGAGGTTCTCCTTCCGCTTGGGCGAGTAGGGCAGCATGAGGATGAACTCCTCCTGCGTCTCGCCGGGCAGCCGCATCACCGTGTAGTAGGGCGTCATGGGCTGCGACGAGTCCGCGCGCGTGAGCTGCGGGACCTCCCACTGGTCCTCGCGGTTGTAGACCAGCTCGGGCTCGCTCATGTGATACGTCGTGAAGACGCGCGTCTGGATGCCGAAGAGGTCCTCCGGGTAGCGCAGGTGGCGCTGCAGGTCCTCGGGCATCTCGGCCATGTCGCGGAAGAGGTCCGGGAAGATGTGCCGATAGGTGGCCAGCACCGGGTCGGCGTCGTCGTTCACGTAGAAGTCCACCGTGCCGTCGTAGGCGTCGATGATCACCTTCACGGAGTTGCGCATGTAGTTGGTGCCGTCGGCCAGCGGCTGCGCGAAGGGGTAGCGGTCGCTGCGCGTGTAGGCGTCCAGGATCCACGCGAGCGTCCCGTTGTCGCGCACCACCATGTACGGGTCGCGGTCGTAGCCGAGGAAGGGCGCGATGCGCTCGGCCCGCTCGCGGATGTTGCGGAAGAGCAGGACGCGGCTGTCCTCCGTGATGTCGTTGCTGAGCAGCAGCTTCAGCTGACCCAGCCGCAAGCCCACCAGCAGCTGGGTCCAGAAGGAGTCGAGGCGCACGCCCGCGCGGCCCGTGTACGTGGTGTAGACGTTCTCCTCGCCCGCCGGGTGGTCGAACTCGTCGTTGCGCGTGCGCACGAAGACGTGGTCGTTGCTCAGCTCGCCGAAGTAGATGGCCGGCCGTGTGACCGCGATGTTCGTCTCGGGCGTTCCCTGCGGCGGGATGTCCTGCACGTAGAGCACCGGCAGGCCCTCGGGCGGTAGCCTTGATGTTTGGTGCGGGCATGCACCACCAAC
>CAZEAA010000468.1:0-4725 GCA_964510015.1 uncultured Sandaracinaceae bacterium | reverse complement strand
GTGAACGTGGACTCAGAGGCCGGCCTACCAAGGTTACCCGGACCCCACACAGGGGAGTCGGCTCCTGCGTCTGCGTTCGGGTACCTCGTGTAGAACACCCCCTGTTGTCAGCCACGTAGTCCACGCCGAAGGGCGGGGACTTTAAGACTATCCAAGCGTAGTTTGCTGCCCTCCGCTTCAGCGGGGGGTGCCCCAATTCGCCTTCCCAGAAGCCGATTCGGCATGCCGGTCACTACGAAGGACTTGTGACGAATCGACAGACCTCAGTCCGGGGTGCCAATTGTGCCTAAAATCACGCCCGCTGAGACGACGCCGAGATGATCTCCCCCGTCAGGTACGACGCGTAGTCGCTCGCCAGGAAGATCATGATGTTCGCCATCTCCCACGGCTCGGCGCCACGCCCATACGCCTCCTTGGACTCGAGCTCCTCCAGCAGCTCCTTGGTGGTGACCTTCACCAGGAACGGGTGCTTCGCCAAGCTCGGCGCAATCGCGTTGATGCGCACGTTGTGGTCCGCGGCCTCCACGGCCGAGCAGCGCGTGAACGCCATGACGCCGGCCTTGGCCGCGGCGTAGTGCGCCTGGCCCTTCTGCGCGCGCCAGCCCAGCACCGACGCGTTGTTCACGATGGCGCCGCTCTTGCGCGCGTACATGTGCTTGAGCGCGGCGCGCGTGCAGCGGAAGGTGCCCGTGAGCGTGACGTCCAGCACCACGGCCCACTCGTCGTCGGTCATGTCCACCACGTCCTTGGTGCCGCCGAGACCTGCGTTGTTCATGAGCACGTCGATGTGGCCCATCTGCTCGATGGCCGAGGCGAACATCTTCTGCACGTCCTCCTCCTTGGTGACGTTGCAGAGCACCATGCCGGGCTTCATGCCGGTGGCGGCCTCCACGCGCTCCGCGGCTTCGTTCAAGCGGCGCTCGTGGATGTCGCTGATCACCATCTTGGCGGCGCCCTCTTCGGCGCAGCGCTGCGCGGTGGCGTAGCCGATGCCGGTGCCGGCCGCGGCGGTGACGAGCACGGTCTTGCCGGCCAGGAGGTTCTTGCCAACGGGGTAGTTCGGAACGGTCTTCATCGGGGCTCCCGTGGCAAGCCGAGCGCGCGCTCGCCAATGATGTTGCGCTGGATCTGGTTGGTGCCCGCGTAGATGGTGTCCGAGCGGGCGAAGAGGAAGGACTTCTGCAGGGTGGTCAGCTCGTAGGGGCCGTGCTCGGCGGGCGGCAGGGCCAGCTCGCTCTCGGCGCCCAGCACCTCCATGGCCAGCTCGCCGAAGTCGCGGTGCCAGTTGCTCCAGTAGAGCTTGGCGAACGACGCCTCGCGGCCGAGCTCGGTGCTCTCCACCGACAGGGTGCGCAGCGCGTTGATGCGCATGATCTTGAGCCCGATCCACGCGTGCGCGATGCGCTGCCGCAGCACGGGGTCCTGTGCCGCGCCGTTGCGCTTTGCTGCGGCCAACACCATGTCGAACTCTTTCTGGAACTGCTGCTGCTGCGCCAGGGTGGACGCGCCGCGCTCGAAGGCCAGCGTGCCCATGGCCACGCGCCAGCCGTCGCCCACCGCGCCGACCACGTTCTCCTCGGCCGTCTTCGCGCCGTCGAAGAACACCTCGGCGAACTCGCTGCCGCCGGTGATCTGCTCGATGGGCACGATGGTCACACCGGGCTGCTTCATGGGCACCAGCAGGTAGCTGATGCCCTTGTGCTTCACGGAGCCCTTCTCGGTGCGGCACAGCACGAAGCAGTAGTCGGCCCACGGCGCGAGGCTGGTCCAGATCTTCTGGCCGTGGATGACCCACTGCCCGTCCACCAGCTCGGCGGTGGTCTGGATGTTGGCGAGGTCGCTGCCGGCGTTGGGTTCGCTGTAGCCCTGGCACCAGATCTCGGTGCCGTCCACGATGCCGGGCAGGTACTTCGCCTTCTGCTCCGCGCTGCCGAAGTGGATGAGCGTGGGGCCGAGCAGGGTCTCGCCCACGTGGCCGATGCGGCCCGGGCCGCCGGCGCGCACGTACTCCTCGTTGAAGATGACCTCTTCCATCAAGGTGGCCGCGCGCCCGCCGAGCTCCTTCGGGTAGCCGATGCAGTTCCAGCCGGCCGCGCCCATCACGCGGTTCCAGTCCATGCGCAGGTCCACCGCGTAGTGCTCGTCGCCAGGGCCGCCGCGGCCCTTGAGGCTCTCGAAGCGCCCCGTGAGGTTCTCCTCGAGCCACGCGCGCACGTGCTCGCGGTAGGCCTGCTGGTCGGCGGTGACCTCGAGCTCCATGGCGCCGCCCGTGCCGAGCATGCTGGCCACGCACTCGCGGTGATGCTGCGCGCTGCCCAGCAACGCGCGGCTGCTCTGCGCGCGCTTGAAGTAGAGGTGCGCAGCGTGCTCCCAGGTGAAGCCGATGCCGCCGTGGATCTGGATGCTCTCGCCTGCGCAGTGGAAGAACGCGTCCGAGCAGTAGGCCTTGGCGCTGCTGGCCGCTTCGCTCAGCTCGCGCGCCTTCTGCTCCGTGATCTCACCCGCGCTCAGCAGCTGGGCTGCCACGGCGCTCGCATAGAACGCCACGCTGCGGGCGCACTCCACCTTCAAGAGCATGTCGGCGCACATGTGCTTGATGCTCTGGAAGCTGCCGATCGGCCGCCCGAACTGCTGGCGCACCTTCGCGTACTCCACCGCCATGTCCAAGCACGCCTCGGCGCCGCCCACCTGCTCGGCGGCGAGGCCCACGGCGGCCAGGTCCAGGATCACGGCGAGCGCGCGCGCACCATCCATCGCGGACAAGCGCGCGTCTTCGCTCAGCGCCACACCGTCGAAGCGCAGGCTCGCCAAGCGGCGCGTCTGGTCCATGGTGGGCAGGTACGTGCGCGTGAGGCCCGTGGTCTCGCCGGGCAGCACGAAGAGGCCCAGCTCCACCGGCGCGCCGTCGGCCGCATCGATCCAAGCGGCCACCACGACCAGGCTCGCGCTGTTGCCGTCCACCACGTAGCCCACGTCGCCAGTCAGCGTGTAGCCGCCGTCCTTCTTTGCAGCGCGCAGCGTCACGGCCGCGGCGCCCTCGCGGTGCGCGGCGGCGTCGGGCCCGCGGTAGCCCAGCGTGGCCGTCACTTCACCCGCGGCGATGCCCGGCAGGTGCGCCTGCTTCTGCGCTGCGGTGCCCGCCACCAAGAGCGCGTTCGCGCCCAAGCACACCGTGCCGAAGAAGGGCGAGCAGAACACGTGGCGCCCCATCTCCTCCAAGAGCGGGTGCAGGTCGAGCGGCCCGAGGCCGATGCCGTCGAACGCATCGGGGATGACCAGCGCGGGCCAGCCCAGCTCGCCAGCCACGCGCGCCCACACGGCGGCGTCGTAGCCCAGCTCGGTCTTCATGGCCTTGTCCACGTGCGCGGCGGTGGACTCGGCCGCCAAGAAGCGGCGCGCCTGGGTGCGCAGCTCGTTCTGGTCTTGGGTGAAGCGGAATTCCATGACTAGTGCTCGGCCTTGTTTGCGGTGGCGGCGTCCAAGAAGGCGGGGCGCTCGCCGCCGCCGTGAATCAACAGGTCGGCCCCGCTCACGTACGAAGCCAGCGGCGACGCCAAGAACAGACACGCGTTGGCGATGTCCTCGGGGAGCGCCAGGCGCTGGAGCGGCACGGTGGCCGACACGCGCGCGATGCCCGCCTCGTCGCCGTAGTGCAGGTGCGCCTGCTCGGTGCGAATCATGCCCGCCGTGATGGCGTTCACGCGCACGCGCGGGGCCCACTCCACGGCCAGCGAGCGCGTGAGGTTCAAGAGCCCCGCCTTGGCCGCGCCATAGGCCGCGGTGCCGGGCGAAGGCCGCGCGCCGCTCACGCTGGCGATGTTCACGATGCTGCCGCCGCCGTCCTGCTTCTGCATCACCCGGTTGGCGGCCACGCTGCAGTGCAGCGCGCTCGTGAGGTTGAGCGCGATGATCTTCTCGCTGAAGCGCGGCGACGCGGTGGCCGCATCCGTGAAGGGCGCGCCACCCGCGTTGTTCACCAGCACGTCGAGGCGCCCGTGCTGCGCCAGCACCTCGGCCACCAGCTTGTCCACGCTCTCGGCGTCACGCACGTCGCACGCCACGAACGTGGCGGTGCGGCCGTCTGCGCTCGGCAGGCTCTCGGGCACCTTGCGACCACACACCACGACCGCCGCGCCAGCTTGCAGGAAGCGCTCGGCGATGCCGCGCCCGGTGCCTGCGGTCCCGCCCGTGACCAGCGCCACGTGGCCCGTGTAGTCGAGGCCGATCACGCGCCGTAGACCTTCACGAGCGGCTGCGCGTCGGCCAGCACCTTCTTCACGGCGGCGCCGATCTCGCGCGGGTCCCAGCGCTTGCCGGCGTCCACCGTCTGCTCGCGGCGGTAGCCGTCGAACGCGGTGATCTGGCCGCCCACCACTTCCCACACGCGGCCGGTCACGTCGGCGCTCTCGCTGCTGGCTAGCCACGCCACGAAGGGCGACACGTTGGCCGGGTCGTTCACGTCGAAGCCCTCTTCGGGGGCCTTCATGGCGTCGCCGAAGGCGCCCTCGGTCATGCGCGTGCGCGCGATGGGGCAGATGGCGTTGGCGGTCACACCGTAGCGGCGCAGCTCGGCGCCCTGCACCAGCGTGAGCGTGGCGATGCCGGCCTTGGCGGCCGAGTACGCGCTCTGCCCCACGCTGCCCAGCACGCCCGCGCCGGAGCTGGTGTTGATGATGCGCGCGTCCACCTTCTGGCCGGCCTTCACCTGGTCACGCCAGTACGCCG
>CAZEAA010000467.1:3664-4727 GCA_964510015.1 uncultured Sandaracinaceae bacterium | reverse complement strand
TCTACGACTACACGTTCCTGTGCGCCCTGCCGCGCGAGCTGCGCACGCGCTGGGGCACGCGCATGGCCGAGCTGGTGAGGCCGGGGGGCACGCTGCTGTGCATGGTCTTCCCGATCATCACGCCGCCGCCCGGCTATCAGGGTCCGCCCTGGCCGCTGACGGTGGACGAGGTGCGCGGGTTGCTCGCCGACCACTTCGACGTGCTGAGCGAGACGCCGTCGCTGCACACGCACCCCGGCCGTGAGGGCAAGGAGTGCCTGCTCGAGCTGGTGCGCAGGAGCTGAGCCCCATGGACAGCAAGCCGAGCAAGTCGAACAAGCCGGGCAAGTCGAGCAAGTCCACGAGTCCGTTCGCGGTCCTGAAGGACGTGGAGCTCGCGCCGCCGAAGCCGCCCGCGCCCGCGTCGAAGAGCAGCCCGCGCACCCCGAGCAAGCCGAGCGCCGTCACAACCAGCACGAAGAGCGTGAAGGGCGGACAAGCCGCGGTCGCGAAGACGCCCGCGGACCCCGCCGAGCGTGCGCGCGACTACGACGAGCGCATGGCCATTCGGCGGGCCTATGCCGGCGTGCAGCGCATGAACGAGCCCGACGCGCCGAAGGTGGTGCAGCCTACGGTGCGCAGCGCCGAAGAGGTGGCCGACCAGGCGCAGCGTGACGCCGAAGCGCGCGCCCGCCTCGACGCGTTCGTGGGTCAGGCCAAGCGCTTCGTCATCGACAAGGACGGCGACGAGGTGCGTGGCCGGCGCGACGATCTCTCGCCCGCGCGCGCGGCGCAGCTGTTCGCGCGCGTGGTCGCCCCCGAGCAGAAGCTGGATCTGCACGGCCTGCGCGGGGACGACGCGGGCCGCCAGGTGGTGGCCTTCGTGCGCGCCGCCCAGCACGCGGGCAAGCGCGTGGTGCTCATCGTGCACGGCCGCGGCCAGCACAGCGCTGGAGGGGTGGGCGTGCTGGCGGAGGTGGTGCTGGACACGCTCTCGCGCGGCGGCGCGGCGCCCGTGGTGCAGGCCTTCATGAGCGCGCCCCAGCGGCAGGGCGGCAGCGGCGCGCTGATCGTGTTCCTGACG
>CAZEAA010000467.1:0-3564 GCA_964510015.1 uncultured Sandaracinaceae bacterium | reverse complement strand
ACGCCATGAGCGCCACCCGTCACGGCTCCCGAGAGCACCCGCCGCCTTCGCAACCCACGCTCCTCGAGCGCGCGCTGCGCGTCTTCAGCGACGTGCGCGCGGGCGAGGGCACGCTGCTGCTGCTCATGACGCTCAACGTGTTCGTCGTGATGGTGGGCTACTACGTGCTCAAGACCGTGCGCGAGCCGCTGATCCTCGCGTCGGGTGGCGAGACCGCGCTGCCCTTCCCGGTCAGCGGTTCCGAGGGCAAGGCCTACGCCGCGTCGGCGCAAGCCCTGTGCTTGGTGCTGGCCTCGAGCGTCTACGCGCGCCTCGCCGCGCACTGGTCGGTGCGGCGCCTGATCCACCGCGTGATCCTCTTCTTCGTGGCCTGCCTGCTGCTGTTCTACGCGGCGGCGCACGCGGGCCTGCCGCACCTCGGCTTCGTCTTCTACGTGTGGGTGGGCGTCTTCAACGTGGCGGTCATCGCGCAGTTCTGGGCGTTCGCGAACGACGTCTATCCGCGCAGCAGCGGCGAGCGCATCTTCCCGGTGATCATGCTGGGCATGGGGCTCGGCGGCTGGCTCGGCTCGAAGCTGGCGGCGGGCCTCTACCGTTTGGGCGTGG
Source organism: uncultured Sandaracinaceae bacterium (assembly GCA_964510015.1). Lineage (GTDB taxonomy): Bacteria > Myxococcota_A > Polyangia > Polyangiales > Houyiibacteriaceae > JADJJE01. The sequence continues at coordinate 2,958 of CAZEAA010000467.1, read as the reverse complement.
GCAGCTTCGAGATGATGCTGGTGGCCGCGGCCCTGCTGCTGCTGCACGTGGCGCTCTACGTAGCCGTGCACCGCGTGCGCGAGCGAGGCGGCGTCCCGGCCCCGCGCGACAGCCACCCCGAGCCGGCCCCCTTCAGCATGCGCGGCGCGTTCGCGCTGCTGGCGGAGAGCCGCTACCTGAAGCTCATCGCCGCGATGCTGATCGCCGCGAACCTGGTGAACACCACCGGCGAGTACCTGCTCAGCGTGGCCGTGAAGCAGGCGGCCGAAGGAGCGGCCGACGAGCGCGCGTTCATCGGCGCGTTCTACGGCGACTTCCACGCGCACGTGAACCTGGGGGTGCTGGTGGTGCAGGGCCTGCTGACCTCGCGCCTCGTGCGCCACGGCGGCATCACCGCGGTGGTCTTCGCGCTGCCCTTGGTGGCCCTCGGGGCCTACTCGCTGATCGCCGTGGGCGCGACCTTCGCCATCATCCGCTGGGCCAAGGTGGCCGAGAACACCGCCGACTACTCGATCATGGGCACCGCCAAGGCGCTGCTCTTCCTGCCCACCACGCGGGAGGAGAAGTACAAGGCCAAGGTCGCCATCGACACGGTCTTCGTGCGCCTCGGGGACGTGCTGGCCAGCGGCCTGGTGGCCCTCGGGCTGCACGTCTTCACGCTGTCGACGCGCGGCTTCGCGCTGGTCAACGTGGCCGTCATCGCGGTGTGGCTGCTGCTGGCCCTCGGCATCGCGCGGCGCTACCGGGCGCTGTCGGCGGAGCGGGAGCGCTTCTCGAACCCGCCCTGACGCACGGGCAGAGTAAGCCGGGTGATGTCCTCCGCAAGTGCTACGCTTGCCGCATGTTCGGAGATCTCATCCACCTCGCCATCGCCTGGGTCGTCCTCACCGTCGCGTTCCTCGCGGCCGCGGCCATCGTGCCGGGCTTCGAGATCAAGGACGCCAAGAGCGGCTTCTGGGTCGCGGCCCTGTTCGCCGTGGTCAACGTCCTGGTGGGCTGGCTCGTCGCGTTGTTCTTCGGCGTGGCCACGCTGGGCATCGCGTGCCTGCTCCCCGGGCTGGTGCGCTTCTTGGTCACGGTGGTGGTCATCAAGATCGTCGCCGCCCTGACCAACGCGCTGAAGGTCAAGGGCTGGTTCCCGGCCGCGCTGGCCGCCGTGGTGATGAGCCTGGTGGCGGCGGTGCTCGAGTACGGCTTGCAGCACCTCTGACGCGAGCCGGGGGCTTCTGCCCCCGCGCCGCCCGCGCTCCCGCGCCCCAAGGCTACCGCTAGAACTCCTCGGCGGCGTCCTCGTCGGTCCAGTCGTCGCCGTCGCCGTCGTCGTCGTCATCCCCGTCGAAGTCGTCGTCGAGCTCGTCCTCGTCGTCCGCGATGATCTCGTCCTCCTCCTCTTCCTCGTCGCTGGCGGCGACCACCACCTCGTCGTCGTCGGGGTCGTAGACCGTCACGGCCAGGTACGACTCCTCGATGGCGGCGCCGTCCAGCTCGCCCAGGGCGACCTCGGCCTCCCACTGCTCGGAGTACTCCACCCAGGCGCGGCGTCCCGTGCGCGTGTTGGCCAGAAAGCCGGTGGCGGTCACTTCGCCAAACTCTTCGCAGAGCTCGAGCAGCTCGTCTTCGTCGAAGTCGAGCGGCAGGCCGCGGATCATGATCTTCAAGGACATGGGGACCTCCGTGGCGCCGGCGCGCCATGTTCGAACCACTGCTCGCGAACGTGCAGCAAGCCACGTGCCAGCTCGCCGTCGGGAGTGGCCGACCCGCACGTCGATCTCACCACCGATCTCACCCGCCGCCGCGAGCCCGTCCAGCGCCCCACAGAGCGCAAGTTCTGCACGTGCCTCGGTGCGAAAGCTGCACCGCCCGCGACGAATGTCGGTGTCATCGCGGAGGCTCGCTGGTATGTGTAGGGGCGAGAGCCGTGCCGGGTCATCTGCTCATCGTCGAGCCCGAGTCGAGCTCCGCGACGTCGCTCGCGGAGATGGCGCGAGGCTTGGGCTACGACGCGCTGATCACCCCCGATCCCGAGAGCGCCCTCGCGCACGTGGCCGCGGGCGGGCTGGACGCGGTGCTGGTGCGCATCGACGCTGCGTCGTTCGACGCCCCGCAATTCGTGGCGGAGGCGAGGCGCTCGCAGCGGGAGACCGCCATCGTGGCCCTCACGCCCGACGGCGATCTCGAGCGCGCGGTGGACGCCCTGCGGCGCGGCGCCGATCACTGCCTGACCCTGCCCGCTCGCCCCGAAGCCACGCGCGCCGTGCTGGAGCGCGCGGTGCAGCGGCCGCAGCATGCCCGCGCCATGCTGGCCGCCGAGGCCGCCGAGGCCGCCCTCGACCCCGCCGGCGAGCCCGTGATGATGGGCGCCATCGTGGGCAGTCATCCGTCCATGCAGTCGCTGCGCGCCAAGGTGGTGCAGGCCGCGCGCAGCCGCGCCACCGTGCTCATCCACGGCGAGACGGGCACCGGCAAGGAGCTGGTGGCCGCGGCCCTGCACCAGCACTCGCGGCGCGCCGGCGGGCCCTTCGTAAAGGTCAACTGCGCGGCGCTGGCGGAGTCCATGCTGGAGTCCGAGCTGTTCGGCCACGAGCGCGGCTCGTTCACCGGCGCAGCCGCCCGGCGCAAGGGTCGCTTCGAGCGCGCCGCGGGCGGCACCCTGTTCCTGGACGAGGTCAGCGAGATCCCGCGGGCCGTGCAGGTGAAGCTGCTGCGCTTCCTGCAAGAGCGCGAATTCGAGCGCGTGGGCGGCGACGAGACGCTGCGCGTGGACGTGCGCATCGTGGCGGCCACCAACCGTGACCTGCGCTCCATGGTCACCGACGGACTGTTCCGGGAGGACCTCTACTACCGGCTGAACGTGATTCGCCTGGAGGTGCCGCCGCTGCGCATGCGCCCGAGCGACATCACCCTGCTGGCCGACGAATTCCTGCGGCGCTTCGCGGCGTCCGAGGACAAGGCGGTCAC
>CAZEAA010000466.1:0-4734 GCA_964510015.1 uncultured Sandaracinaceae bacterium | reverse complement strand
GCACTGATTTGCACCAGCTCATGCTGCAGGTGGTCTCCGACAAGACGGGCTACCCGGTGGAGATGCTGGGCCTCGAGATGGATCTCGAAGCCGACCTCGGCGTGGACAGCATCAAGCGGGTGGAGATCCTGAGCACCATGCGCGAGCGCGAGCCGGGCCTCCCGGACGTGGACGCGGGCGAGATGGCGAAGCTCCGCACGCTCGGTGAGATCGTGACGTACATGGGCGGCAGCGCGAGCGCGGCGCCCGTTGCGACGGCTCCGGCTGCCGCGGCTCCCAAGGCCGCACCGGGCCGTGACCTGCACCAGCTGATGCTGCAGGTCGTGGCCGAGAAGACGGGCTACCCCACCGAGATGCTGGGTCTCGAGATGGACCTCGAAGCCGACCTCGGCGTGGACAGCATCAAGCGCGTGGAGATCCTGAGCACCATGCGTGAGCGCGAGCCGGGCCTGCCGGACGTGGACGCGGGCGAGATGGCCAAGCTGCGGACGCTCGGCGAGATCGTCACCTACATGGGCGGCAGCGCGAGCGCGGCGCCCGTTGCGGCAGCGGCAGCACCGGCGGCGACCCCCGCCCCAAAAGCGCCAGGCCGTGACCTGCACCAGCTGATGCTGCAGGTCGTGGCCGAGAAGACCGGCTACCCCACGGAGATGCTGGGCCTCGAGATGGACCTCGAAGCGGACCTCGGCGTGGACAGCATCAAGCGCGTGGAGATCCTGAGCACCATGCGCGAGCGCGAGCCGGGCCTGCCGGACGTGGACGCGGGCGAGATGGCGAAGCTGCGCACCCTCGGCGAGATCGTCACCTACATGGGCGGCAGCGCGAGCGCGGCTCCTGCGGCCGCAGCCACTCCCGCAGCGGCGGCAGCCCCCGCGACGACCGCTGCCCCCTCGGCGGCGCTCGGTCGCTTCCCGCTGCGCCTCGTCAACGCGCCGGCGCTCGGCTTCTCGCTGCCGGGTCTCTACAAGGTGCAGCGCCTCGCCATCACGTCCGAAGGGACGGGCGTGGCCGAGGCTCTGGCCGCGCAGCTTGCTCTCCAAGGCGTTCGCGCGGAGGTGGTCGGCTCGGCGGCAAACCTCGCCAGCGACGTGGATGGTGTGATCTTCCTCGGTGGCCTCGGCGCCATGGCCGACGTGGACGCCGCCCTCGCGGTGCAGCGCGACGCCTTCGTGGCGGCCAAGCAGCTCGCCTCGCGCGCCAGCCAGCGTCCGGTGGTGTTCGTCACCGTGCAGGACACTGGCGGCGACTTCGGTCTCGCGGGCTCGCCCCGCGCGTGGCTCGGCGGTCTGCCGGGCCTCGTGAAGACGGCGGCCCTCGAGTGGCCGAACGTGGGCGCGCGCGCCATCGACCTCGACCTCGGCGAGCTGGTCGCGGCCGACGCCGGTGCGCTCATCGCGCAAGAGCTGCTGGCGGGTGGCCTCGAGCTCGAGGTGGCGCTCACGCCGACGGCGGAGACCAAGCGTCGCACCCTCGAGAGCTTCCGCGAGGACCTCGACGCGAACGCCGACGCGACGCCGCGCCTCGGGCCCACCGACGTGGTGCTGGCCTCGGGCGGCGCTCGCGGTGTCACGGCCACCACGCTGGTCGCCCTGGCCCAGAAGACCTGCGCGCGCTTCGTGTTGTTGGGCCGCAGCCCGCTCGCCGCCGAGCCCGCCTCCGTGCGTGGTCTCACCGCCGACGCGGACCTCAAGCGCGCGCTGCTGGGTGACGCCAAGGCGCGCGGCGAAGCCATCACGCCGGCCGGTCTCGGCCAGCAGGTGGCGGCCATCCGCGGCGCCCGCGAGGTGCAGCAGACGCTCGCTGACATCGAGGCCGCGGGCGGTCTCGCCCGCTACGTGCCGGTGGACGTGCTCGACGAGGCCGGCATCGCCGCCGCGCTCGAGAGCGTGCGCGCCGAGTGGGGCCCGATCACCGCGGTGGTCCACGGCGCCGGTCTGCTCGCCGACAAGCGCATCGAAGACAAGACGGTGGAGCAGTTCGAGCGCGTCTTCCGCACCAAGGTGGACGGCCTGCGCGTGCTGCTCTCGGCCACGCGTCGCGACCCGCTCAAGGCGCTGGTGATGTTCTCGTCGGTGGCCGGTCGCTGCGGCAACCAGGGCCAGTGCGACTACGCCATGGCCAACGAGACGCTCAACAAGGTGGCGGCCCTCGAGAAGCTGCGCCGCGGCGGCAACATCAGCGTGAAGTCGCTGAACTGGGGCCCGTGGGAGGGCGGCATGGTCACGCCCGAGCTGAAGGCGCACTTCGATGCGCTCGGCGTCCCGCTCATCCCCCTCGCCGTGGGTGCCGCCATGCTGGTGGACGAGCTGCGCATCAGCACCGGCACCGAGCAGGTGGAGATCGTGCTCGGCGGTCAGCCGCGCCCCGAGTCACTGCTGGACGTGGGCAGCGCCGAGCGCGACAAGGTGTTCGACCTGCGCGTGCATCGCAGCACGCACCCCTACCTCGACCACCATCGGGTGAAGGGCGTCGCCGTGGTGCCCGTGGTGCTCGTGCTCGAGTGGTTCGCGCGTGCCGCGCGCGCCGCTTGCCCCGAGCTGCTGTTCGCCGGCTGCCGCGACGTGAAGGTGCTCAAGGGCATCACCCTGCCGGAGTTCGACGGAGCGGGTGACCGCTTCGAGGTGCACGCCCGCAAGATGAGCAACGGCGTGGGCGCTCTGTACGCGCTCGAGCTGCGCTCGGTCAGCGGCACGCGCCACTACATGGCCACCGCGGTCCTCGAGCCGCAGCGGCCCACGCCGCAGCCCCTCAAGGCGCCGCCGCAGGGCCTCGGCCCCATCCGCGCGAGCGTCTATGCCGAGGACGGCAGCGGCGTGCTCTTCCACGGGGAAGACTTCCGCGTGGTGCGCGACGTGCAGCTGGGCACGGACGGACTCTCCGCCTTGCTGGTGGGCACGCACGAGAAGCACTGGCTCCCCGAGACGTGGCAGACCGATCCGGCGCTGCTCGACGGCGGCCTCCAGCTGGCGCTGCTGTGGACCGAGCACGCGCTCGGACGGGCCTCGTTGCCCACTGGCCTCGGCGCGCTGCACGTCTACAAGCCGGGCGCTCCCGCCGGTGAGCTGCGCGCCACGCTGCACGCCCGCGAGGCCACCAGCGCGAAGGCCGTGACCGACGTGTCGTTCGTGGACGCGGGGGGGGAGCTCGTGGCCTCCCTCGTGGGCGTCGAGACGCACGTCCTCCCGTGAGCTCGGGCGCGAACGAGACCACCATGCGCTTCTCTCCCATCGCCATCGTCGGGCAGGCCTGTGTGCTGCCCGGCGCGCTCGACCCCAAAGAGCTGATCGAGGCCGTCCTCGAAGGGCGCGATCTCTTGGGCACGGCTCCGGCCGGCCGCTGGGATCTCGCTCCCGAGCGCGCCCTGGTCACGGCCGGTGGCTCGAGCGCCGACCGCGCGTACTCGGACCGTGGCGGCTACGTGGCGGGCTTCGACTCACGCTTCGACGCGTCCGGCTTCGCGCTCTCCCCGGCGGACCTCGCGGGGCTCGACCCGCTCTTTCTGTGGGTGCTGCACACCGCTCGCGAGGCCCTGCGCGGGGCGAACGTGGCGGGCGAGACGCAGGCGCGCACCGGCGCCATCTTCGGCAACCTGTCGTTTCCCAGCGACTCCCTCTCCCGCTACGCCGAGCAGCAGCACTTCCCCGAGCTGACCGCCGCCGTGGGCCGCGTGCCGGTGGACCCGCGCAACCGCTTCATGAGCGGCCTGCCTGCGCAGGTGCTCGCCCGCGCGCTCGCGCTGGGTGGTGACTGCTTCGCGCTCGACGCGGCCTGCGCCTCGTCGCTCTACGCCATCAAGCTGGCCTGCGACGCGCTGCACGACGGACGCGCGGACCGCATGCTGGCGGGCGCCGTCAACCGCGCCGACGACCTTTTCATCCACGTGGGCTTCACCGCGCTCGGCGCGCAGAGCCCCAGCGGACGCAGCCGCCCCTTCCATGCGGAGGCCGATGGCCTCGTGCCCGGCGAGGGCGCGGGCTTCGTGGTGCTCGAGCGGCTCGAGGACGCCCTCGCGAGCGGCCGCCAGATCCTGGGCGTGATCCGCGGCGCCGGCCTGTCCAACGACGGTCGCGGGCGCGGCATGCTGGCCCCCAGCGCAGAAGGCCAAGTGCGCGCCATGCGCACGGCCTACGAAGGCGCCGGCATCGACCCGTGCCGCGTGCAGTACGTCGAGTGCCACGCGACGGGCACCAAGGTGGGCGACGCCACCGAGATCGCCAGCATGTCCGAGGTCTTCTCGGGCGCCGAGCAGGTGCGCATCGGCTCGCTCAAGGCCAACACGGGCCACCTCATCACCGTCGCTGGCGTGGCCGGCGTCATCAAGGTGGTGGAGGCCATGCGCCGCGGTGAGCTGCCGCCCACGCCGCACGTGGACAAGCCGCACCCGGCGCTCTCGGGGACGCCCTTCCGCGTGCTGCCGCGCCGTGAGCCCTGGCACGCGGAGGGGCCGCGCCTCGCGGGCGTGAGCGCCTTCGGCTTCGGGGGAAACAACGCGCACGTCATCGTGGAGGAGTTCCGCCTCGCGCACGCCCAGGCCCTCGTGGCGGCGCAGTCCGGCTCGCGCATCGAGAGCGAGCCGCTCGCGCTGGTGGCGCTGGGGGCGCGCGTGGGCACCGGCCAGAGCGCCGCCGACCTCGTGGCCGACGTGGACGCCTCACGCCCGCGCACCCCGCGCGCCGGCCAGGTGACCATCGGGCTGCAAGGGCTGCGCACGCCGCCGCGCGACCTCGAGGCCAC
>CAZEAA010000465.1:0-4737 GCA_964510015.1 uncultured Sandaracinaceae bacterium | reverse complement strand
CCCGGGGGTGCGGCGCCGTCGCCGGCGCCGTCGCCGGCGCCGTCGCCGTCGCCGCCGACGACGACGAACCCGACCACGTCTCCGTGAGTGGATTTGTCGGCCTTGGGCTTTGGAGCAAAAAAAAACGCCCGGTTAGGGGCGTTCTCTCTTCTTCCTCTAAGGAAGGCCAGCGGCTCAGCCGTTGACCAGGTCCTTGAGCTTCTTGAGCGGGGTCGCGCGGACCTTCTTGCTCGCGGGCTTCGCCTCGCGCTGCTTCTCTTCGCCGGTGAAGCGGTTGATGTAGGTGCCGGCCTTGGTGGCCTTGACCTTCTTCACCTTGAGCTTGAGGAGGTCCGGAATGACGAACTCCTCGGGGGAGCCACGCTTGGTCAGCTCGCGACGGATGAGCTCGCGGAGCTCGTCGAAGACGGCGGCGACGTCCTTCTTGGTGAGGTTGGTCTTCTCGGCCAGTTCGCTGATGATCTGGGCCTTGGTGAGGCGCTTCGCTGTTGCCATGATTCCCTCCGGAGAGTGGGAGTTGGAGAGTCGAACCTGCGAATCGGTCTGTAAAACAGGCCGAAAGTGAACTTGGTCACAGGCAGGCGCATGGATGCCACCTTCGCAGAGCGCCGACAAGACTTTTCAGGTTCACGCGGAGGTTTTTTTTCTCGGGTCTCGTGAGTCATCGATCGAGAAGCGCCCATGCGACAAGCGCGCGCCGCGATCAGGTTCGCGCTCAGGGCTGAAAGGAGACGCTCTCGCGCGTTGGCCGCCGCGACTACACACACGTCATCCACAGCACTTCACAAGGCTAAGGCAGCTGCCATCACCAAATGGTGATACACCCCATTAACTGATTGATATCAACCACTTGCCGCGTCAAAACGAGGAAACGTGACCGGATTCGAGATCTCCCCGATGCGGCCACACACCACTTACCCACAGGCTCTGACTCAGGCCTTTCGGCGCACGCAGGAAGCCCGGAGCACGTCCACCATCGCGTTCATACGGCGCTCTTCGTCGTCGGTCTGATGGTCGTAGCCCAGCAGATGCAGCAGCCCGTGCGCGAGCAAGATGGTGACCTCGGAGGCGATCGTCCGGCCCCCGGCGATCGCCTGACGGCGCGCGGTGTCGAGGCTGATCACGACGTCGCCCAAGAGATCCGGATTGAGGCCGCCGCCCTCGCCTTCGCGCATGGCGAACGCCAGCACGTCGGTGGGCTTGTCCTTGTGGCGGTAGTCGCGGTTGAGCGCGTGGATGGTGTCGTCGTCGCAGAGCAAGACGCTCAGCTCGGCCTTCGGCAGGCGCAGCGCAGCGAGCATCTGCTCCGCGCGCCACAGCACGTCCGCGGGCCGCACGGGCCGGCTGGTGAGGCCGGTGGTGGTGACGTGCACGCTCATGGGTCGACGTGGTCCAAGTGACGAGGGATGAAGGTGGTGTCGTACTGGCCTGCGCGGAACGACTCGTTGCCCAGCACTTGGCGGAGCTCGGCCATGTTCGTGGCGCCCGGCCCCACCTGCGTGCCCGCCAGCACGCGGTCCAGCGTGAGCACGGCCTGATGCCGAATGGGTGCGTACGTGGAGACCTTCGCCACCAAGCGTCCGTCGTCGAACGCGCGCACGCCGCGGTCGTCCACGGTGCTCTCCACGCGCACGCGGCGCGAGGGATACGGGGGCGAGCGGAAGGTGGTGGGCTCCATGTCGGCGGCCGGCGTGGCCACGAGCCACGCGCTCACGGCGTGACCGCTGGGGCGCGGATAGAGCGCCTCGTCGGGCATGGCCTGCCCCGACGCGAGCTGCAGCTCGAGCGCCACCAGGTCCACCCCGGTGACCATCTCGCTGATGGCGTGCTGCTTGGGCAGCCCGATGCGCGCGCCGCTCAGCCAGAAGTGCGTGTCGGCGTCGAGCAGGAAGTCCACGGTCATGAGGCCCACGTGGCCCACGCCCTCGAGGATGCGGATGGCCGACTCGAACATCGCCTCCCGGATGGCCTCGCCGTCGCCGCGGAACACCAGCTCCGGGGACGGACACTCCTCGATGAAGCGGCGCCCCCCGTCGGACAGGCTGCGCTCGCGGTCGCACAGCGCCACGCGCTCGCCGTGCTGGTCGGCCGCCACGAGCACCTCGATGTGCCGCGGACGCTCCACCCAGCGCTGCGCGATGAGGCCCCCCGCTCCGGCGCGCTCGCTCAGGGTGGCGAAGGCCGACTCGACGTCACCGGCGTCGTCCACACGCACCACCCCGAGGCCCCCACCGGCCAGCCGCGCACGCAGCGCGATCGGATAGCCTGCCTCGTAGGCGTAGGCGCCGAGATCGCCCACGTCGTCGATCGGCCCGCTCGAGGCCAAGCGGCGCACCCCACACTCGTCGGCGATGGCGGCCAGCGCCACGCGGTCGCGCACGATCTGGAAGTGCGCCAGCTTGCCCGGCACCAGCCGCTTCTCTTGCGCCTCCAGCAGCGCCGCCAGCTCGAGGTGCGAGCCGTGGGAGGCGTAGCCCGGATAGATCGCGTCGGCCCCGATGGACTCCGCCAGGGCCACGATGTCGCTCACCGCGAGGCTTCCGTCGGGCTGCGCCGCGATCTCGTGGGTGCCGTCGCAGGCCTCCGCGTGCACCGCCCCGGCTCCGCCCCCCAGGACGCCCGGGGTGAGCACGGTGTGCGCCGTGGCGCCGAGCTGACGGCACGTGCGCGCGATGCGCACGACCACCTCGCCACGGCGAGGGATGAGGACACGTTCGAACATGGCGCGGAGCATACTCGCGCGACCCCACCCTCACCAGTTCAGGGAGCGTGGTAGTCTCCGCCGCGTGTCATTTCTCCGAGACCCTCAGATCGAGCGCAACGTCAATCGGCTGCCGATCCCGTTCGACAGCCACGGCGTCGATCCCTTCGGCGTGGACAAGGAGTGGCTCATCCGGGCGTACTCGCCGTTCGCGCACATGTACCGTAGCTACCTGAACGTCACGACGTTCGGGATGGAGCACGTGCCCAAGAAGGGCCGCGGGCTGCTCATCGGGAACCACTCGGGCGGCATCGGCGCCGACGCCGCCATGACCATGACGGCGCTGCTGATGAACCACGACGCTCCGCGCTTGGCGCACGGCATGGCGGAGTACTTCTTCAACACGTGGCCCTTTGCGTCGCAGCTGATGAACCGCACGGGGCACCTCACCGGCCTGCCTGAGCACGCCGAGATGCTGCTCGAGGCCGGCCGCATCGTGGTCGCGTTCCCCGAGGGCGCGCGCGGCACCGCCAAGCTCTACAAGGACCGCTACAAGCTGGTGCGCTTCGGGACGGGCTTCGTGCGCCTGGCCCTCAAGATGAAGACCCCCATCTATCCCTTCGCCTTCATCGGCGGCGAAGAGGCGTTCCCCACGCTCTTCCACATCAAGGGGCTGCACAAGCTGATCGGCGCGCCCTACGTGCCCGTGGCCCCGCAGCTGGTCATCTGGCCGCTGCCCGTCAGCTGCCAGATCCACTTCGGCAAGCCGCTGCAGTTCGAGGGCGACGGCTCCGAGACCGACGAGGTCATCCAGGGCTACGTCGAGGAAGTGAAGGAAGCCATTCACGGGCTCATCGAGACCGGCCTCGCGGCGCGCCCGGCGGCGTTCACGCGACAGCTGGTGCAGAGCTCCTACGATCCCACCCGGCCGGATCTCAAGCGATGAACGACTCGACCAAGACACCCAAGCCCGACAAGGCGGACAAGACCGACAAGAGCGAGAGAGCCGACAAGGGGCCGAAGCCGCGTCCGGCCGCGAAGAAGCCGGTGGGCCGCGCTCAGCGCACGTCCGCCGCGCCACCCGCGGATGGGGCTTCCCCGAAGGCGAATTCTGCCGCTGAGGCAACCCCTGCGCAGCTCGCGCTCCCCATGAAGGCCAAGCCGCAGAAGCCCGCCGCATCCGCCAAGCCGGCGGCGGCGCGGCCCAAGGCCACAGCCGCAAAGGCCGACAGCGCCGCCGAGGTCGAGAGCGCCGCCAAGGCCAGCGAGTCCGCACCCAAGCGGGCGCCTCGCCTCGCCAAGGACCAGCCCTCCGTCGTGACCAAGCCGCTCACCGTGCTGGTCACCGGGGTCAGCGGCACGCTCGCGCGCGGCGTGGCCCAGCGCTTGGTGCAGCGCGGCCACGTGGTGCACGGCATGGACCGTCGCCCCTGGCCGGACGCCCCCGAGGGCATCGAGATGCATCAGGCCGACATCCGCAAGCGGCCCGCCGAAGACGTGTTCCGCACGGCGCGGCCCGACGTGCTGGTGCACATGGCCACCGTCACGCACTTCACGGTCGGCTCCGACGAGCGCTACCGCATCAACCTGGGTGGCACGCGGCGGCTCTTCGAGCACTGCCACGAGTACGGCGTGAAGCAGGCGCTCTTCATCGGGCGCCACACCATCTACGGTGCCACCGCCGACTCGCCGCTCTACCACACCGAGGACGAGCCACCCCTCGGGGGCGCGTCGTTCCGCGAGCTGGCGGACCTCGTGGCCGCCGATCTCTATGCCGGCAGCGCGCTGTGGCGCTGGCCGCAGATGAACACGGCCGTGCTGCGGCTCTGCTACTTCCTCGGCCCCAGCCGGCGCGGCACGCTCGCCAACTTCCTGGGAGAGGACCGCGTGGCGCTGGTGATGGGCTTCGACCCCCTCTTCCAGTTCATGCACGAGTTCGACGCCGAGGAGGCCATCATCCTCGCCATCGAGAAGAAGCTCCGCGGCGTCTTCAACGTGGCCGGTCCGCCCCCCGTGCCGCTCAGCATCCTGTGCCG
>CAZEAA010000464.1:0-4767 GCA_964510015.1 uncultured Sandaracinaceae bacterium | reverse complement strand
GCGGTGGAGCGCGACCTGCCCGTGCGCGCCGCGGGCATCCTCACGGAGCGCGCGCTGCCCGCCTCTCGCACGCTGATTGCCCGCCTCCGCGAGATCGAGCTGCGATCGGAGCTGGGGGACGCGCTGCGGGATCAGTGGGTGGCGGCCTGCACGGCCCGCGAGACGGCGCTCGAGCGTTACGCGGCTGCGCTCGAGCGCGGAATCGTCGAGGACCTGACGCTCGCGGATGCCCTGCGCGATCAGCGGCGCGCCCACGACGCGGTGGTGGCTGCGCGCGAGGCCCATGCGGCCGCGTCGCGTCGTGTTGACGCATCCGCGGAAGGTGAGTAACCCGTCCGCTATGGCGATCCTCGTCGTCGATAACTACGACTCTTTCACGTACAACCTCGTCCAGTACCTGCGCGAGCTGGGTGCCGCGGTGAGCGTTCACCGCAACGACGAGATCGACGTGACGGGGGTGCGCGCGCTGAACCCAGAGGGCGTGCTGATCAGCCCCGGTCCGGGCACGCCGGACGACGCCGGCGTGAGCAACGCCATCCTGGCCGAGCTGGGTCCCACGCTGCCCGTGCTGGGGGTCTGCTTGGGTCACCAGGCCATCGGGCAGCACTACGGCGCCAAGGTCGTGCGGGCCGCGCGGCTCATGCACGGGCGCACGTCGCCCATCTTTCACGACGACATCGGCGTCTTTCGTGGGCTGCCGAGCCCCTTCACCGCCACGCGCTACCACTCGCTCTTGGTGGACGCGGCCACGGTGACCCCCGTGCTCGAAGTGACGGCGCGCACCGCCGAGGGCGAGATCATGGGGCTGCGGCACCGCGAGCACCCGGTGGAGGGCGTGCAGTTCCACCCCGAGTCGTTCCTCACGGAGCACGGCCATCAGCTGCTGCGCAACTGGCTCGACAGGCTGCCCGAAGGAGGGCGGCGCACGTGAGCCACCCGGACCTCGCGCTGCGCGAGAGCATCGTGCGCATCGTCGAGGGCCAGGACCTCGAGGCGGCGGCCATGGAGCACGCCATGGAGCTGGTGCTCGAAGGGGCGGCCTCGCCGGCGCAGATCGCGGCGCTTGCCGTGGGTCTGCGCATGAAGGGCGAGACCACCGAAGAGATCGCGGCGGCCGCTCGGGTGCTGCGCCGTCGCTGTGTCTCGACCTCGCTCGGCGTCAGCGGCCCCGTGCTGGACACGTGCGGCACGGGCGGCAGCGGCCACGACACCTTCAACATCTCCACCGTCTCGGCCATCGTGGTGGCTGCGGCCGGGGTGCGCGTGGCCAAGCACGGCAACCGCGCGGCCTCGAGCCGCTCGGGGAGCGCCGACGTGCTCGAGGCCCTCGGCGTGCGCATCGACCTGGACGCGGAGCAGGTGGCGCGCTGCGTGCGCGAGGTGGGCATCGGCTTCCTGTTCGCGCCTCAGCACCACGCCGCGCTGCGTCACGCGGGGCCCGTGCGTCGGGAGCTGGGGCTGCGCACCTTCTTCAACTTGCTGGGCCCGCTGGCCAGCCCCGCCAGCGCGTCGCACCAGGTGCTGGGCGTGTACGACCCCACGCGGGTGCGTCAGCTGGCCGAGGTGCTCCGCCTGCTCGGCGTGACCGCGGCCTGGGTGGTGCACGGTGACGGAGGCATCGACGAGGTCTCCACGTCGGGTCCCACGCAGGTGGCCATGCTCGCGAACGGCGACATCCGCGAGGCGGTGCTCACGCCGGCCGACTTCGGGCTCGACGCCGTGCCGCTGGCGGCGCTGGTGGGCGGCGACGCGGCGGAGAACGCGTCCATCGCGCGCGCCGTGCTGGCCGGTGAGCCGGGCGCGCGTCGCACGGCGGTGCTCATGAACGCGGGCGCCTCGCTGTGCGTGACGGGCCTGGCCAGCACCCCGCGTGAGGCTGCGCAGAAGGCTGGCGAGCTCATCGACAGTGGCGCCGCGCTCGCCAAGCTCGACGAGTGGGTCGCCTTCTCCCAGGGCTTGCGAGGGGCCCCGTGACCGACGGCGCCGTCCGCGCGGCGGCCGCGCCGCGTCGCATGTACTTGGACGAGATCCTGGCGCGCAAGCGCGTGGAGGTCACCCGTCGCCTGGCCCATGGCGGGGTGCTGCAGCGCTTGTCCGCCGAGCTGCCGCTCGACCCCGCACGTGGCCAGCGCGCGCTCACGGCCCTCCGCCGCACCAGCGCCGAGGCCCCGCCGCGCATCATCGCCGAGATCAAGTTCCGGAGCCCCAGCGTGGGCGCCATTCGGCCTCCGTCGCCCGGCACGGCCGCGGCGCTGGGGCGCAGCTACCAAGACGGGGGCGCTGCGGCGCTCAGCGTGCTGGCGGACGGGCCAGGCTTCGGCGGCTCTCCGCTGACGGTGCGGCGCGTGGCCACCGCGTGCGACGCGCCCGTGCTCTTCAAGGAGTTCGTGCTGGACCGCGTGCAGGTGGACCTGGCCCGCGTCTGTGGCGCGTCCATGGTGCTGCTGCTCGTGCGCGCGCTGCCGCTCGGTCCCCTGCAAGCGCTGTGCGACGACATCCGCCGGGCGGGCATGGAGCCCGTCGTGGAAGCCGCCGACGAAGCCGAGCTCGAGGTGGCCCTGCGCACCGACGCCACGCTGGTGGGGGTGAACGCCCGCGACCTGCGCACCTTCGACGTGGACATGGAGCGCGCGGCCCGCTGCCTCGCGCAGGTGGACGCCGGTCGCGTCGCCATCTTCATGAGCGGCATCCGCACGCCGGCGGACTTTGCGCGCCTCGGTGGCACGCGCGCCGACGCGGCGCTGATCGGTGAAGGCTTGATGCGCTGCGACGACCCCGCCGAGGGCGTGCGCGCGATGCTCACAGGGGCGATGCTGGAGGAGACGACATGAAGACGCTCAAGACGCTCTTGGTGACTGGTGCTCGCGGGACCGTGGGGAGCTACGTGACGGGCCTCGCCGAGGCTTCGGGCTACCGCGTGATCGCCACCGACATGAGCCGCGCCGGCGTGCGCTCGCCGGTCCGAGGCGAAGTGAGGGTAGCCGACCTGCGCGACGCAGCCGCCCTCGACGACCTGGTGAACGGCTGCGACGCGGTCATTCACACCGCCGCCCAGCTCGACGCGGGCGCCGACTCGGCGGAGCTCTCGCGAACCAACACCGACGCCGTGGCGAACCTCTACGAGGCCTCCGCGCGGGCGGGCGCGCAGCGCTTCATCCAAGTCTCGAACGCGACGCTCTACGCGCCCAGCACGAGCGGCGCCCCGCTCGACGAAGAGAGCGAGATCGCACCGCGCGGCCCGTTCGGCATGAGCAAGCGCGCGGCCGAGACCTACTTGCTGGGCCAGCGCGGCCACTTGCCGAGCGTCACCGTGCTGCGCGCGGCGCCCATCTATGGGCGGCGTGGTCGCCACTTCGCGGCCAGTCTCTTGGCGGTGGGCCCGCTGGTGCGCTTGGCCTCGCCGGTGGTTCCGCGCTTCGGCGGTGGGCCCCGCGGCACCATGGTGCACGCCGAAGACGTGGCGCGGGCCGCGCTGCACCTGCTGCCGCTCGAGGAGGCCGAGGGCGAGGTCTACAACGTGAGCGACGGCGACGAGATGACGCTGGGCGCGCGCCTGGGGATCACCTTCGACGCCTACGGGCTCACCACCGTGTCCATGGGCGACGCCCCGGAGGCGCTCTATCGCCTGCTGGGCAAGCTCTTCCAGAAGCCGGGCGCGCACCAGGGCGCCGACGCGGCGGCGCTCGCGGCGTGGAAGGCCGTGGTCATGCGGCACGGCATCAAGTCGGCGCTGCGCCCGCGCCTCGACGTGGAGCACATGACGTTGCTCTACGAGGACCTGGTGGTGGACGGTCGCAAGCTGGCCGCCACGGGGTTCACGCCGCGGCACGCGAGCTTCGAGACCGGCTGGCGCGACGTGCTGCGCTGGTACCAAGCCGAGGAGTGGGTCCCGCGCTATGGCTGACCGGCCCCCACGCTTCACCGAGGGGCGGGCGTTCGCGCAGCAAGCCTCGTTGATCGCGCGGCACGGTCGCCGCTCCGAGCCACCGCTGGCGGGGAGCCGTGTGGTGGTCATGGTGCACGGCTTCCTCGCGGCGTCGCCGGTCTTCGACCCGCTGCGCACGCGGCTGGCCAACGAGCTGGGCTGGGCTTCGATGGCCTTCGGCTACCCGAGCTACGGGACGTTCGAGGCCACGGCCGAGCGCTTCGCGGAGGCGCTCGAGCAGGAGGTGGGGCCGTCCGCCGAGATCATCCTCCTCGGTCACTCGCTGGGCGGGGTGCTGGCCCGCTGGTACGTGCACGAGCTCGGGGGCCATGCGCGCGTGAGCCGCGTGGTCACCGTGAGCACGCCGCACCTCGGCACGCAGGTGGCGCGCATCGCCCCCTTTGGCCTCGGGGCCGCCATCCGGCCCGGCAGCGCGGTGCTGGCGCGGCTCGCGGACGCCCAAGGCGGTCCATGGCTCTGCGCGCTGGCCGGCGCCGACGACACCACCGTCCCGCCCGAGAGCGCGCTCGGCTGCAACGCCCATGAGAAGCACGTGATCCCGGACGTGGGTCACAACGCCATTCTCTACGCCCCGCATGCGCAGGCGCGGATCCTCGACGCCGTGGCTGGCGTGGCCCCCGGAGCCCGAGCGCAGGCCGCGCGGCCGAGGTCCGTCGCCTCGTGAGCGACGACCTCCCCAGCACCCCCCCGCCTGCTGGCTCGCGCCCTCAAGGGGGGGCGTCACCGTCGGCGAGCCTGCGTCCGGCGCCGTTGCCGCGCGCTTCCATGCCGCCCGTGCCGTCCGCGCCGCCCGTACCGTCCGCGCCGCCCATCCCGCCGAC
>CAZEAA010000463.1:0-4784 GCA_964510015.1 uncultured Sandaracinaceae bacterium | reverse complement strand
GAGGTGCACCGTGCGCTCGCGCTCTCCCCACTCGAGACGGATGCACACCTCGCCCTGCAGCGTGGGCGTGAGGTAGGCGCGCTGGCGATGCTCGACCTGGTCGCCGCGCACACCGGGCCCGCGCCAGCGCGCGCCAACACCCACGCGGGCGATGCGATGCGCGGTGAGACCACGGTACCGCCCGAGTCTCACCAACACCACCTCGCTCTCGTAAGTCTCGTCCGCAAGGCCGCCACTCTGGTCCCAGCGCCACTCCGTGATCCAGGTGCCCGTGTCGTCGCGCCCCAAGAATCGAGTGGGAGCAGAGGCCCTCAGCCGAGCGGCCCGGAGAGCGTCGCGCGGCGTGCACGTCCACACCCCCGCTTCGCGCAAGCATGCGCTGGTCTCTGCGGCGCTGTCGTCCTCCCAGTCCTGCGCGCTCATGGACACCAGGCTGGCCCCGTCGGCGGCGTCCACCGTGTGCACCACCAGCGCGTTCCACGCGAGCGCAGGATCGGGCGCCGCGGCGCCGTCGCCACGTGGCTCGGCCCGCCGCACGCGAATGCGGCCCGGGCGACGGGTGTGCGCGAGACCCGTGACCTGACCGCCCGCATGCTCGAGCCACTTCGCGATGCGCGTGACCGCCAACTGCCCGATGTAGTTGCGCACGTGCCAGCCCAGCGCGGGCCCCCGTGCGCCGCTGGCGAGAGCAGCACTCACCGGTCCCCCTGGCGTGGCCACCTGCAGCAGCACCTCGGCCTCGGGTCCGTCCCACGTCACGGAGAGCACGCTCTCGGGCACGGCCCATGTCGGCACGCATCCTGGAGCGGGCGTAGAGTCGTCGCATGTGACCCCTGGTTGCGGCGCACAGACGATGTCCGCGGTGTGCGTGAGGGCAGCGCGCGTGCGGGCCCAGAGGTCGTCCAGCGCCGGGCCGGGCTCCGCGGGGAGCTCACCCACCAGGCGGAATTCGGCGGCGATGGTGAAGCAGCCGAGCTGCTCACCGGCGCGGAGGCCGTGGCTCATGCCGGTGGGGGGCGTGGGCTCTGGCGCTGGGGTGGGCGGTGGTGGCTCGGGAGGCGCGGCGAGCGGTGCAGGGGGTTGGACGACGGGCGCGGTGGCGCCGCACGCGGAGATGCACAGGAGGAGCAAGCACGCCAAGGGGCGCCTGGGGTGACAGAGCAGGGACATGGCGAAGGACCGGCGCGCGAACATGGTGCGTACTCCTCGGAGCCAGGTGACTATTCCTCGGCAGCGTGTCCGACGTGCAGCGGCTGACGCGGCCCCGCTTCAGATGCGCATGCGCGCCAGCAGGCCGTCATCCACGAACCCACGGCGCAGGTCCAGGCGCGGCACGTTGGAGTACCCAATCCAGCAGTCACAGCTCAGGCGCGAGCACGTCCGCGGCCGGAGCACGTCGCGCAGGTCGTCCACATACAGGTTGCCGAGCACGTCATCCACGAAGTGGCAGCGCCGAATCATGCCGCTGCCGTCCACGCTGATGGTGTCCTCGCCCGTCATGCACTCTTGGCCCCGCGTGAGATGGCGCTTGGCGTCCAGGTCGAACATGGGGTCCAGGGCGCGCCAGCGCTCGCGCTCGAGCTCTGTGTAGCGGACGCCCGGCTTCTGCGCGTTGATCCACATGGGCACGGCAGCCGGCAGGAGCCTCCGGAG
The DNA here is from genome assembly GCA_964510015.1 of uncultured Sandaracinaceae bacterium. Lineage (GTDB taxonomy): Bacteria > Myxococcota_A > Polyangia > Polyangiales > Houyiibacteriaceae > JADJJE01. The sequence goes on along the minus strand of CAZEAA010000463.1, from coordinate 3,131 downwards.
CTCCTCCACCTGCTCGAGGTGCTGAGGGACGGCCACCGCGCCCACGCTCATGCGGGTGCCTCGTGCGTGCAGGTCCTGGATCTTGGCGGCGAAGGCTTCGCCCGCGATCTCCGTGGGGTGCCAAGAGATCCACAGCGACACCCGCTGCCTGTCCGATTCGCCGAGGAAGCCCATGGGCCCGGACGCGTTGGTCTGGATGCTCGCCTGCTTCACGTGAGGCGCGTGCGACAGCTGCACCAGCGCCTCGCGGTACCAGGGCCACACCAAGCCCTCGCCATAGGGCGTGAAGAGGACCTCGAGGCTCCAGTCACGCGCCCCGAGCGCCCACGCCACGAACCTCTCGAGCGCCGCGCGGTCGCGGGACAGGAGCTCCTTCTTGGGCGGTCGCTTGGCGAACGGGCAGTAGGCGCACGCGTAGTTGCAGCTGTCGAGCGGACCTCGATACAGGATCGCCAAGCGTGGGCTCACGCGGCCTCCCACGCCGCTCGGGCGCGCACGATGTCGTCAGACTGCAGCCAGTGGCCCAGCACGTCGGCCCGCTCGGTGCCGCGCTCGGTGAGCTGCAGCGCAGCGTCGCTCACGCTCACCAGCCCGCACTCCACGGCCTCCTCCAGCTCCGGGAAGTGGGTGACCACGTCCTCCCCAAAGCGCGTGCGGTACTCGGCGCGCACCACGCCGCGGTCCAGCAGCGAGAGCACCAGATAGCGCCGCTGCCGCTCGCACTCGCTGAGCCAGATGCCATGCCGCGCCAGCGCGTGCTGCTCGGGAGGCGTGGCCAGCCAGTCGTCGATGCGCTCCCGCACGGCGGCCTGCCCCACGGCAAACGGCGTGGAGTAGTGCAGCTGGCTGGCGTACGAACGCGCACCGGGCCCGAGCCCGATCATGCCGTCGTCCTGGCAGCGGTAGGCCACGTGCGCGAGCTCGGCCCCAGGCCGCCCGGGCGCGCTGAACATGCGCATGGACGACTGCACCCAGCCCAGACGCAGCAGGTGGTCGCGCCCCGCGCGGTAGAGCGAGAGGCGCTGGTCGTCCCACGCGCGCCGTCCGTCACGTCGCCCCAGGATGGTCAGCGGGCGCACGTACAGCGGGTAGAGATAGAGTTGGTTGGCCCCCAACCCGATCACGCGGTCGACAGACTCACGCAGCGTGTCCGCGGTCTGGCCTGGCAGGCCGTAGATGAGGTCCACGTTGCAGGTCACACCGAGGTCGGCCGTGGCCCGCACGGCCCACTCGACGTGCGCGGGCTGCTGCCGGCGCTGCACGGCGCTGGTCTCGCTCGGGAGCACGCTCTGCACGCCCATGCTCACGCGGGTGACGCCATGCTCGCGCAGCACCGCCAGCTTCTCGCCAGTGAGCGTGGCCGGCGACACCTCGATGGACGTGGGCTTCGTGGCCCCGTTCAGTGAGCGCACCACGCCGAGCGCGCGGGCCAGCAGCGGTGCCTCCAAGAAGGAGGGAGTGCCGCCTCCAACGGCCACCTGAGCCACCTGGAAGTCTCCCAGGAATTCACGGGTCACCTGCGCTTGGCGCTCGAGCGCCTCGATGTAGCGCAGCTCGAGGCCCGGCCCGGGCTGCACCTGGGTGAACAGGTTGCAGAAGCCGCAGCGCTGCTCGCAGAACGGGACGTGCACGTACAGGAAGAGCGCTCGCCGGTCCTCGTGCAACCAGAGCGTGGGCAGGTCCACCGCAGGTTCGAGCGGACGGTAGGCCGTCTTGTGCGGGTAGGAGTACGCGTAGGAGAGGTACTCGCCGCTCTCAAGCAGCTCTCGGAGGCGTGCCTTCATGCGGCCTCGAGCTCCACTTCGGCGTAGGGCACGGACCACACGGACTCGTGCGCGACGCGATGCCCCACCAGCCCGTCTTCGCCGAAGCAGGTGCCGTGGTCGCTGCACACGATGCCCACCGCGCCTCCACGCGCGCGGAGGGCGTCAAGCAGCAGCGGCAGATGCTTGTCCACGTTCGCAAGTGCCGCGCCCTGCGTCTCGGTGCTCTCGCCCGCCGCGCCGCGCAGGTACATGCGTGTGGGTGGATGCGTGGCGGCCACGTTCACGAACACGAACGCGCGCTGCTGGGCCGGGAGCGCGCGCAGGCGCTCGGCCGCCAGCTGAAACTGCAGGCGCGAAGCGTGCGGGCTGGTGACGCCCATCTCGTGGGTCCAGTGGGCCTCGTCGAAGCGGGCTGGCAGCACGCCGCCCAGCGCGGACGCAGGGTTGAAGAAGCCAGTGCCACCGATGGAGAGCGTGTGATAGCCCGCTGCTCGCAGCGCGCTCACGATGCACGGGCCGTCTAGGATGAGCGTGCTCTGGTTCACCGTGCGCGAGCCGGGGAAGCGCAGTGCCAAGGGACGTGCATGCGCCGCGCCGTCCACCTGCGTGGGGAAGAACCCCGCGAAGAACGCCTGGTGCGCCGCGAACGTGAACGTGGCGGGCGTGTGGCGTCGCTCGAAGCCACCTGGCAGCAACCCCGCCAGGTTGGGGGCGAGGCCCGCCGCCAGCGTGTCCCGCGCCACGTCGAAGCGCAGCGCGTCCAGGGTGAGCAGGAAGAAGTCACGCTCACCGATCGCGGCCTTGAACGACACGCTCACGCCAGCACCTCGCCCAGCGCGCTCACGGCACGAGCCCCGTCGGGCACACGAAACCAGCGCGTGCGCAGCATGCACGCCGGGATGCCCGCGGCCCGCGCGCCTTCGATGTCGGCCACGGGGTGGTCGCCCACCATGAGCGCCTCGTCCGCCCGTACCCCGGCGATGCACAGCGCGCGCTCGAAGATGCTCGGGTGCGGCTTCCGCGCGCCCACCTCCGACGAGACGAGCACGCCGTCCACGCGCGCGGCGAGCCCCGCCGCGTCCACCTTGGCGCGCTGCAGCGCGGCCCTTCCGTTGCTCACGATGACCTTCGGTCCCGCGAACGCGTCGAGCCATGCGGCCACCTCCGGCGCGAGCCTGACCCACGTGGGGAGCTCTCGTCCGTGCATGGCGCGCACCTCCGGCACAGGCAGCGACAGCGCCGCGCCCAACGCCGAGAACAGCGCGCCCTTGGGCCCATGCCCGCCTCGGTCGAGCGACACCAATCGGTCTACATCCAGCGTGGCGCCGCGCGCACACAGCGAGGCCAGCCAGGCCAGGAACGCGG
>CAZEAA010000462.1:0-4804 GCA_964510015.1 uncultured Sandaracinaceae bacterium | reverse complement strand
GGCTTGGCGTGAGCGTCGGTGAGCAGGTAGGCGTAGGCCTGGTGGTGCGAGCGCCCGACGCGGCCGCGCAGCTGGTGCAGCTGGGCCAGGCCGAAGCGGTCGGCGCGGTTGATGATGATGGTGTTGGCGGTCGGGATGTTGATGCCGGTCTCGATGATGGTGGTGCACAGCAGCAGGTTGGCTTTTTGCGTGGTGAAGTCGCGCATCACGCGCTCGAGCTCGCGCTCCGGCAGCTGGCCGTGGCCGATCACGATGCGGGCCTCGGGGAGCAGCTCCTCGAGCGCCTCGCGCATGTTCTCGATGGTCTCGACCTCGTTGTGCAGGAAGTACACCTGCCCGCCGCGCTTGAACTCGCGGATCACCGCCTCGCGGATGACGCCCTTGCTGTGGCGCTGCACGAAGGTCTTGATGGCGAGGCGCTTCTGGGGCGCGGTGGCGATCACCGAGAACTCGCGCAGGCCCTCCAGCGCCAGCCCCAGCGTGCGCGGGATCGGCGTGGCGGTGAGGGTGAGGATGTCCACCTCGCTGCGCAGGGCCTTGAGGGCTTCCTTCTGGCGCACGCCAAAACGGTGTTCCTCGTCGATGATCACGAGGCCCAGGCGCTTGAAGGTGACGTCCTTCTGCAGCAGCCGGTGGGTGCCGATCAGGATGTCCACCTTGCCTTCGCCCAGCTGCTTGATGGCCTCGGCCTGCTCCTTGGCGTTCTTGAAGCGGGATAGCTCGGCCACCTTGATCGGCCAGTCGGCGAAGCGGTCGGCAAACGTTTGGTAGTGCTGTTCGGCGAGCAGCGTGGTGGGGCACAACACGACCACCTGCTTGCCGTCGGCCACCGCGATGAAGGCGGCGCGCAGGGCCACCTCGGTCTTGCCGAAGCCCACGTCGCCGCACACCAGGCGGTCCATCGGCTTCACGGCGTCGAGGTCGGCCATGACGTCGTCGATGGCCGCCAGCTGATCGCGCGTCTCTTCGTACGGGAAGGTGGCCTCGAACTCGGCGTAGCTGCGGTCGGGCGGCGGCACGGCGTCGCGCTCGGCGGCGGCGCGCTCGGCGTAGAGCTTCAGCAGGTCCTCGGCCAGCTGCTTCACCGCGCGCTCGACCTTGCCCTTGGTCTTGCTGAAGGTGCTGCCGCCAAGGCGGTCGAGCTTGGGCGTGTGCGTGTCGCCCGCCGCGAACTTCTGCAGCAGGTTCAGGCGCGTGACGGGCAGCAAGAGCCGCGCGCCGTCCTTGTACTCGACGACCAGCACCTCCACGTAGCGCTCTTCGTCGCCCACGTAGCGCTCGAACTGACTCTGCCCGAGCGACTTGCGCTCGATGCCCAGGTAGCGGCCCACGCCGTGGTCGGAGTGCACCACGAAGTCGCCCACCTCGAGCTGCCGCAGGTCTTCGAGGAAGGCCTCGTTGTCATGCCCCTTCTGCTTGCGGGGCGCGCGCTTGCGCGTCTGCGTCCCGAAGATCTCGCCTTCGGTGATGCACACCAGGCCCTCGGTGGGCATCACGAAGCCATCGGCCAGCGCGCCCACGCAGATCTGCGCAGCCTGCGGCGGGCGGCCTTCGATCATGCTGGGCTCGAACGGCGCCGGCTTCCCGGCGGTGGGCACGTCGTACTGCGTCAGCAGCGTGCGCAGGCGCTCGGCCTGCGTGTGGTTGCGCGCCACGAACAGCACGCGCATGCCCGCGTCCAGCCAGCGCTGCGCGTTGCGCGCCCCGGGAGCCAAGCCTTCCTCGCGGCCGCTGCCCCCCTTGGCGGCTTTGAGTTCACCCACCAGCGCGGCGTGGTCCGTGGCGCCCAGGTGCAGCACGCGGTCTTCCTCGCAGTGCTCGTAGATGGCCAGCGGCGAGGCATCTTCGTCCGGCTTGCCGGTGAAGACCATGCGGTGGAAGGCCGCCACAGGACGCGCGTCCAGGCGCACGCTCAGCTCGGCCTCGTCCAAGTAGTGGTCGCGCAGCGCATACGTGGGCGCGCCCTCGGCCACCTTGGCGCCGTGGTCGTTGCGCGCTTGCTCCCGCTCGTCCCGGATGGCGCGGTGGCACACCACCGGGTCCACGTACACCACGCGCGCGTCGCCGGGGACGTACTCGAAGAGCGTCTGGAGCGCCGGATAGAACGCGGGCAAGAGGCCGTCCAGCCCATAGAACATGCGCCCCGCGGAGATGTCGTCCAAGAGCGCGAGCGTCTTCTTGGTGGGCCAGTTCACGTCGTCGCACAGCGTGCGGATGCGCTGGCGGGCGAGGGCCACCTCGGCGTCGCCCAGCAGCGTCTCGCGCACCGGGTGCACGAAGATGCCGGGCGTCTCCGAGACGGTGCGCTGGGTGTCCGGGTCGAAGTACTTGATGCTGGTCACCAGCCAGTCGTCCAGCTCGATGCGCGCGGGGTAGGGCGCATGCGGCGCGTACACGTCGAGGATGCCGCCGCGCACCGCGAAGGTGCCGGGGTCTTCGGCGACGGGCACGCGCAGGTAGCCACCGTCGGCCAGCACGCGGATCAGCTCGTCGCGGTCGAGCTCCTCTTCCACGCGCACCCACTTGGAGCGCGAGGTGATGGCCTCGCGCGGCGTCACCTTGCGGATGAGCGCGGCGGCCGAGACCACCAGGAAGCGCCACGGCAGCCCCTGCGCCATGTGGAACAGCGCGGCCAAGCGGTCCATCGTGGCGCGCCGGTCGGAGGCCACGTCCAAGAAGGGCGACGTGTCCGCGCTCGGGAAGTGCAGCACCTCGGTGCGCGCCGCGTCGCTCTCACCCAGGAAGAAGCGCAGGCTCTCGGCCGTGCGGCGCATGGCGTCCGTGTCGGCGGTCACCACCAGCATGGGCCCCGCGTGCGCGCGGCTGGCCTTCACCAGCAACAACGCCGCGGCGCCGGGGGGTAGTCCGGCCAGGTCGACCCGGGCCTCGCCCGCGAGCGCGCGCAGGGCTGCATCGGTGGTCGCCGTGGCGCGCTGCAGGCCGCCGCTCAGGGGGGAGAGATCGTCGAGCACGGCAGGCCATAGCAGGCCCTCACCGGGCGAGCCATGCCGCCGCGCAGGCTCCTGTCACTCGCATATCTCGGCCTGTTCGATGAGCGCCGAGTCCGTGAACGCCGTGAAGCAGCCACGCAGCGGCTTCCCGTTCCGGAAGGTGCCTTCGAACGTCCCGACGTGCTCTTCCGGCGTCTGCCGCGTGAAGGTCACGGAGCCCATCGTCAGGTCGGCTTCCTGGCTCGCGCCCGCGGCGAGCACGCGCATGGAGAAGCGCACGGTGCCGTCCTCGGTGCCGTCCATGCAGTCCGGTGAGGGCGCGAAGTCCGCGGTGACGGGGCCGTCTTCGCGCGTGTCCGGGCCACCCACGCCGGCCATGAGGAAGATGAACGAGAAGTAGGGGGCGTCGCCCGCGAGGTCCACGTTGTCGCGCTGCAGCGAGAGGTCGGCCAGGCGCAGGGTGGTGGTGTCGACCCGTGTGAGCTCGGTGTCCACCACCACGTCCACCGTGTCGATGGTGCCTTCGAACGAGAGCACCCCGCTGCACGAGCCACCGTCTGCGTTGATCGCGCGGCAGGCCGCCACGCGCTCGGCGTACAGCGCCGGGTCGTCACACAGGTAGGTCTCTTCGTCGTACGCGGTGGTGATGTCCACCGGGGACACGCAGGCCTGGAGCAAGGCTGCGGCGAAGAGGCCGAGCGTCAGCTTGGGGAGACTCATTCGAAGATCGGGGGAGTCGAGAGGGGGGCTGACTGCATGACTTCTTCTCGGAACGAACGGCCCGCAGGGTACTTGCGGAGCCCCTGCCGGTTCAAGCGCCAGGCTGCAAATTCGTGGGCGCTTCGTGGCGCGTCGCGCATCCCCGAACTCGGAGGAGTCCCACTTCTTGGACGCGCGATTGGACCGGGGCGCCCGTTCAATCGCCATTGAGCGACGATGCCGTGACCAAGTGTTTTGGCTAAGGGGCAGTCATCTCGCGCTTGAGTCGGCCGTCCACCATCAGGAAGCCGAAGGGCAGCACCGACGCGATGAGGTACGAGACCGACGTCTGCGGCGCCCAGTCGCGCTTGCTGCTGGCGTGCGAGAGCGCGATCAGGAAGAGCACGAATAGCAAGCCGTGCAGGCTGCCCATGATGCGCACGGCCAGCGGGAGGCCGGCGATGTACTTGAGCGGCATGCCCACGCCCAGCAGCAGCAGGAAGGAGATGCCCTCCGCGATGCCGACGAGCCGGAGGTTCGAGACGCTGCGGTGGAGGACGGGCGCGCTGTCGGTCATGCGCCCGTCTTAGAGGCACGTCGAGGCCTGTCAACCCGCTGCGGGATTGTCACGCGCGCCACGAACTGGTACTGAACGACGATTCATTCACCAGCGGTCTATTACGATCCGCGACTCCGCCCGCACGAGGAACCCGATGAAGCGCGACATCTTCTCCCAGGAGCACGACCTCTTCCGCACCGCTTTCAAGTCGTTCGTGGAACGCGAGGTGGTGCCGCACCAGGCGGCGTGGCGCGAGGACGGGATGGTGTCGGTCCCGCTCGTGCGCCTCGGCTACGAAGGGGACGCGAAGGGGCACCTCCTCATGCGTGACGACACCGCCGTGTTCGCCACCGGCGCCGGCGGGGCGTTCGTTCACGGCGGCAACAGCCTCCAGGAGCGCGTCATCCCGGTGCTGGTCGCCAAGCGCCGGCGGGCGCCCGGCCAGAGCGGCTCCGCCTACGCCATCGAGGCGCAGGCCAACAAGCCGATCTCGGGCCTGCAACGCATGCGTCTGCGAGTTCAGCTCGCGAGCGACGCGTCGGGAAGCCTGTCCTTCGCGGCGGCGCAGAGCATCCGTGTGGTCCTCGAGGTGAAG
>CAZEAA010000461.1:0-4834 GCA_964510015.1 uncultured Sandaracinaceae bacterium | reverse complement strand
CTCGCGCGCCCCTCGCGCATGCTGCAGCTCGGCAGCTACGTGGCCGTGGGCCTCGGCCTGCTCAGCGCGGACTTCAGCGCGTCGGCCGACGGCGTGGTCGCGCTGGTCGACCCGTCGGACGGAACCGTCACGAGCCTCACGCTCACCGGTCTGCGCAACTGCGGCACCATCGTGCCCGTGCCCGACGACGACACGCGCGCGCTGGTGGCATGCACCGGGCACTCCGGCGCGTTCGACCCTGCCGAGGTGCGCGCGAGCGCCGGCGTCGTGGTGGTGCACCTCGACGCGGACGTGCTCGTGGAAGAGGCGCGCTGGGAGGCCGCGACGGACGCGCTCTCGGCCGTGGCCGTGAACGGCATCGTGGCCCTGTCGGCGGACGAGTTCGTGGCCGCCGAGTACGGCGACTTCGTGGCGCCCACCAACGACAAGGCCTACCGCGTGGTCATCTCGACCGGCGCGCAGACCGAGATCGCGGAGGCTGAGGGCCAATACATGATCGGCACGAGCGCGTTCGACCCCGCCAGCGGCCTCTTGCTGGTGCCCGACGCGAGCGAGGGCCTGCGTCGCTTCGCGGTGACCGAGACCACGACCACCGAGGGCACCGTGGTCGCGCTGACGACGCCGCGCGGCCTGCCTCCGCGGCACGTCGCGATCGTGGCTCGCTAAACCGGATCGGTCGGCGCGGGCATGAGCCACACGCGCGCCACGGCGCCACCCTCGGGACGGTTCTCGAGGGTGACGCTGCCGCCGTGCGCGTGGATGGTCCGCAGAACGATGGCGAGCCCGAGCCCCGTGCCCGCGTGCTTGCTGGTCTTGAAGGGGCGAAACGCCTCACGGAGCATCTCGTCGTCGAGGCCGGGGCCGTTGTCGGTCAGCCGCAGCTCCACGCGGGACGGCTGCCCGCCGCTGGGGCTCGCGTCCGCCGCCGGCAGGATCTCGAAGCCCAGCTCACCCCCGCCCGACATGGCCTCGAGCGCGTTCTTGAAGAGGTTGAGCAGCGCTTGGCGCAGCTTGGGCGCCTCGGCCATCACCAGCACCGAGGGGGGGCCCTCGAAGTGGCAGCGCACCGCCATGGCTTCGGCGACGGGCGCCTGCGCCGCCAGCAGCTCGTGCACGAGCGCCACGAGGTCGGTGGGGGCGAGCCGCGGGACCGGCGCCCGCGCCATCTCGAGGAACTCGTCCAGCAGCCCGGCGAGGCCCCGCAGCTCGCGCTTGATCACGTCGCTGGTCTCGCGCACCACCCGCTTGGACGCGTCGTCGCCGGCGCGCTCGTTCGCGCGGATCAGCAGCTCCAGCTGGAGCAGCGCGCCGTTCAGCGGGTTGCGGATCTCGTGCGCCAGGCCTGCGGTGAGCCGGCCCATCGCGGCGAGCGACTCGCTCTCGCGCGCGGCCCGCTCGGCGTCGAGCTGCTCGGTGACGTCCACCCCCACGGCCATCACGGCGACGCTCGCTTCGGCGTGCGCCGTGCGCGGCACGGGGGTCAACGTCCAGCGCACCACGCGCGCGCTCCCGTCGTCTTTTCGCAGGGTGGCGTCCACGTGCTGAGCGCGCTCACCCACCAGCGCCACGTGGAGAGCGCGCTGCACCACGCCCCGCTCGGGGGCCGCCACGAAGTGGTCGAGGAAGGGGTGACCGGCCACGTGCGCGCGCTGCTCGCTCCTCGCGCTGAGCATCCGCAGCGCGTGAGGACCCGCGAACACCACGGCACCGTGCGAGTCCACCCCCACCAAGAGCGCCTCCGTGTGCTCGAGGATGGCGCGGTGCAGCGCCTCCGAGCGCGCCAGCTCCTCGGCCAGGCGCTGACGCTCGTTGCGCAGCCGCACGTGCGCGATGGCCCGCCCGCCGAGCTCGAGGAAGTCCTGCGCGTCGAAGGGCTTCAGCACGTAGGCGAACGCGCCTTGCCGCAGCGCCGTGATCGCCGAGTCGAGCGTGCCGTGGCCCGTCATCAGGATGACCTCGCCGCGCGGGCAGACCTCGCGCAGCTTCGGCAAGAGCGCGAGGCCGTCGTCACCCTCCGCCAGCCGGATGTCCACCAGGGCGATGTCGAACCCGCCGCGCACAGCGATGTCCATGGCACCGCGCGTGCCTCGCGAGAACACCACGTCGAGCTGGTCATCCAGATCCTGGAGGAGCTCGGCCACGTTCTCCGCGAGCTCGACGTTGTCGTCGACGACCAGGACGCGCAGCCTCATGCGCAGCGTCCCAGGGTCTCCACCAAGCGCGTGAGGTCGAGCGGCTTCGCCAGCACGGCGTCCACCCGGTCGCTCCGCGGGTCGAGCTGGGCGTCCTGGGTGTAGGCGCTCATCAAGATGAAGCGCGCGCAGGGCTGGCGAACGCGCAGGCGCCGCATGAGCTCCACCCCGCTCAGCCGCGGCATGCGCACGTCCAGCAGCGCGGCGTCGAAGTCGTGCGTCTCGGCCCAGGCCAGCGCTTCGAGCGAGTCCGAGTGGGCGTAGACCTGTGTCTCGCTGGTGGCCAGCAGCTCGGCGAGGTTGTCCATGAGCTCGGCGTTGTCGTCCACGAGCAGCACGCGCATCACGTACCTCCTTGCGATGGTTGCGTCAGCGGCAGCACGATGTCCACCCTGCCGCCGTGGGGCTCGCGGTTGCCCGCGGTGAGCTTGCCGCGGTGCTTGGCCACGACGCGTTGGCAGAGCGGCAGCCCGAGGCCGATGCCGCGCGCCTTGGTGGTGTAGAGCGGCTCGAACAGGTGCTCGAGCGCGTCGGGCGAGAAGCCGGCGCCGGCGTCCTCCACGCGGATGCGCACCGACTCGCGGCCCAGCTCGTCGTCGGGAGCGGGGCCAACGTGGACGCTGACCACCCCACCGTCGCTCATGGCCTGGGTGGCGTTCTGCAGCAGGTTCACCAGCACCTGACGGAGCTGCCCAGGGTCGGCGCGCAGCGAGAGGCTGCTCTCGGCCATCGTCAGCGAGAGGGTGTGCGGCGAGGTCGGCAGCTGCGCCCACGCGAACTCGATCAGCGGCTGGAGCGATACGTCTTCGAAGCTGGGCGCACGGTCCCGCGCCAGCGCCAGGAGGTCGTCCACGATCTGTCCGCAGATGGCCACCTGACGCTCGACGCGGTCCACGTGACGCAGCAGGTCCGGCTGGTCGCCGGCGTGGCGCCGCAGCAGGTGGCTCGACGTGCTGAGCACGGCCAGCGGGTTGCGCATCTCGTGCGCGACCGTGCCCGCGAACTGCCCGAGCGCAGCCAGGCGCTCGGCCGCGCGCAGGGCGCGGTCGTAGTCCTCGCGATAGGTCTCCAGCATGATCGCGAGCTCCACGTCGCAGAGGCGGTGGATGGAGGACTGCAGCAGAACGGCGTCCACCTCCGGTCCGCCGTGCTGCGCCACGGCCTCGGTCAGGCCGGAGCGGATGACGTTCATGGACACGAAGACGTAGCGCTGGGGCAGCCCGATGCGCACGTGCGCGCGCCCGATGCGCGCTCGCTCCTCGTAGTAGCTGTCGTCGTATGGACCGGCGAAGAAGCGCACGAGCCACGCACGCAGCAGCTTCTTCTGGCGGGCCACCTGGGCCTCGTCCTCGAAGACCGCGCGGGCCTCGGGGTTCGCGTCGATGGCCACGTAGAAGCGGTCTACGATCGAGTCGAACGCGGGCGTCATCATCCCGGACGCGGCCATCAGGCGCGCGCCGTCTTCGGGCCCGAAGCCCACGTAGCGGAAGAGCTCGTCGAGAAGCGTCGCCATCGAGGGAAGCCTACCCCGAGGACCGCGCGGAGGGGAGGCGCAAGCGCTGCGCGATGCGCGAGAGGCGCGCCAAACGGCGGACCGAGCCCCGCGAGAACGTCGGTGATCTCACGACGCACCTAGCGGGCACGTGGCTTGCAACTCGCGAACGGCACTATGGGCAGCACCTCTCACGTCCAGTCGGGTTCCAGGGATGTCGCGGGCCACGAGGTCCTGGGAGGGCTCCCGGCCCCCAGCCCCACGGGCACGCTCGCGAGCCTCATCTCCTTCGTCTACGACGCGTTCCACGTCCCGCTCCGGCAGGACCTCCGCATGTTGGAGCACCTCACGGAGAGCGCAGCGCTCAGTCAGCACCCCGCCGCGCTGGCCATGCACATGCTCGCTCGGCGCTTCGCGGACGACGCCCGTCTCCACATGACCCGTGAAGAGAACGAGATCTTCCCGCGCATCCTCTCGGGTCAGGGCGCGCGCTGCGCCACCATCGTGGCCGCGTTGCACGTGGACAATCACCAGAGCCACGAGCGCGGGCGGGGCCTCCGCAGGCTCGCCGCGCTGTGTGCCGAGGCCGTCGGTGCCTCCCCCGAGCTGGCCGACTCGGTGCCGCTCGACCCCGCGCTGATGACGGACCTGCACCGGCTGCTCGACCGCCTCCAAGGGCAACTGGCCGAGCACCACCGCGTGGAGGAAGAGCAGCTCTTCCCGCGCGCGCTCAGCGGTGAGCCTCCCTACGGCGACGAGGACTGATCAGTCCTCGCCTTCGGCTCCGACATCCCCATCGTCGGCGTCCGCACCCCCCTCACTGCCGCCTTCGCGCCACTGCTTCATCCGGTACTGCAGCGTGCGCCGGCTCATGTCGAGCACCTCGGCGGCCTTGGCCGTGGACCCCCCCACGGCGGCCAACGTCCGCTCGATGGCGATGCGCTCCAGCTCTGCCATGGTGATGCCCGGGATCATGTCGTCGAGGCCCGTACCGACGGACCGCTTGGGACCGGCGTGCAGCTGGGGGAACGCGTCCACGTCGATCTCGTCGCCCTCGCTCAACACCACTGCGCGCTCGATGGCGTTCTCCAGCTCGCGCACGTTGCCGGGCCAGGTGTGCGCCACCAGGACCCGCAGCGCGGCCTCCGTG
>CAZEAA010000460.1:0-4842 GCA_964510015.1 uncultured Sandaracinaceae bacterium | reverse complement strand
GTACACGCAGCTCGCGCGCCTGTGTGCCGCGGACGCGAGCGCTTGACGCCGGGCTCTCCTCGGGACATTGGTTTATCCAATATGTCTCCACGTCTCCCGACGGCTCCCCTCGAGCCGAGCATCCGCACGCTGCCGGACCGGCTGGCGGATGAGCTGATCGCGCGCATCTTCACGGGCGAGCTCCAGCCGAACGAGCGTCTGTCGCCCGAGCGCGCGCTGGCCGAAGAGCTGGGGGTCGACCGCACCTCCCTGCGCGTGGCGCTGAGGCAGCTGTCGCGCATGAACCTGCTGCGGGCGACCCAGGGCTCCGGCATCACGGTGCTGGACTACCGACGCCATGCGGGCATCGACTTCATCGCCGCCGTCCTGGAGGTGCCCGGCCTCGAGCTGGGCGGCGCCTTGCTGCTCGAGGCGCTCGACCAATGGAACGCGATGATGCCGCGCTTCGCGGCCACCGCCCTCGCGCGAGCCAAGCCCGCGGAGCTGGTCGAGATCGACGCGTTCTTCGAGGCCCAGCTGCGCGCGCTCGATGCGCCGGAGCCGGGAGGCGCGGGGGCCTTGCCCGGCGTGCCCTCAAGCGGGGTGCTCGACCAGGTGACCGAGCTCGAGGTCGCGCTGCAAGACCGGCTGGTGGACGTGATGGGCGATGTCACGCTGCGCCTCGTGGCCAACTCCACCCGCGGCGTCCGCCGCAAGCTGACGCGGCTGCAGTTCGACCTGGTGAACCCGCGCGCGCAGTGCCAAGCCCAGCGCACCATGTTCCAGGGCGCGCTCACCACCAAGCTCCCCGCCGAGCTGCTGCTACAAGCCCACGCGGCGTACCTCAGCGCTCACCACCAAGCCTTGCGCGCACACATCCTGACGCTGCCGCAGCGTCCCTACCGCACCTCCTCCTGGAACCGCACCGCCCTGTGAGGGGCGGCCGAACGACCTCGAAAGACCCGACCACGATGCCGAAGCTCAAGTCCGTAATCCAGTCCCCGCGCACCACCATCGCCGACATCGCGGCGCACCTCGACGGCCTCACGCACAGCTCGCGCATGCACGAGCTCAGCACCACGTCGCGCGCGGACCAGCGCACCCTGTGGGAGAAGGCCCAGGGCGAAGCCGGTCACATCACGCTCGAGCACTTCCTGCCCAGCAACGTTCCGGCGCTGCGCCCGGTGGTGCACCACGGCCGCAACACGCTGCCCCTGCCCGACAAGCAGAAGTTCTTCCGCAAGCCCATGGTGCGCCCCGCGGACGGCACGCCACGCGCCTTCGGGTACAACGACGCGCCCTCCGAAGAGCTGGTGGGTCCAGGCTACTTCGTGCTCGAGGCCACCAAGGGCAACACCAACTGGGAGCCGCGCGGCACGTTCGTGGTGGACTACTTCCAGCATCCGGACGGCCCCGTGGCGTCGGGCTGGCCGCGCGTCCGCTCCAACCGCGAGGGGCTGCAGCGCCTCGTGTACTACGGGACGCGCGACTTCATGCGCCGCGTGAGCCAGCACGTGTCCATCGGCGCCGCCTACAAGGGCGAGAAGCCGCTCGACCACTACTTCACGCTCTGCCGCGAAGACTGAAAAGGGGGCGCCCCTTTTCAGCCTGGACCCACATGTTCCGCTTCGAGCGACGTTGGCTGCTGCGCATCTTCGATGCCATCTATCCGGCTGGTACGGAGGGTGGGCTGCGCGTTGGTGCGCGAGACGTGCCGCTCGAGGGTCTGCTCGAAGACATGAGCAAGCGCGCGCCCTTCGATTTCGTGCTGGGGCTGCGCGCTGCCGCGTGGGTGGTGACGCTGTTCGGGCCGCTGCTGGCTGGGCGGCTGCGCACGTTCGCGGGGCTCTCGGTCGCCGAGCGCGCGGACGTGCTCGAGTCGCTCTCGCACAGCCGGCTGTATCTGCTGCGCGAGATCCCCATGCTGCTCAAGATGGTGGCGAGCCTCGGCTACCTGGGTGTGCCGAGCGTGCAGCAGGAGCTGGGCCTGCCCAACGTGGACAGCACGCCCCCCGAGTGGGCGCGGGGCAAGTCGTGAGCGGCGGCCTGCTGAGCCTCGCCGACGTGGTCGGGAAGCCGCTGGTCGAGGACAGCGCCGACGTGGTGATCATCGGCTCCGGGGCAGCGGGCGCCACCGCAGCGCGCGTGCTCACCGCCGCCGGGCTCGACGTGGTGGTCATCGAGGAAGGCCACGCCATCCCAGAGGGCGGCTTCCGCCAGGACGCCTACTCGGCGTTCCGAGGCCTGTGGCGCGACTTCGGCTTCCAAGCCGCGCGCGGGCGTGTGCTGATGCCCATCTTGCAAGGGCGCGCCGTGGGCGGCACCACGGTGATCAACGGCGCCATCATGCATCGGATGCCGGAGAAAGTGCACGCGGCGTGGGAGCGCGACGGCGCCATCGACAGCCTGCTGAGCTTCGCGGGCCTCGAGCAGACCTTCGACGTGCTGGACCGCGAGCTCTCGGTGGGACCGGCGCCCGAGGCCGTGCTGGGGCAGAACAATGCGCTGATGCGCAGCGGCGTCGCCGGCATCGGGGCCAAGGGCAACATCATCCTGCGCAACGTGAAGGACTGCGAGGGCAGCGCGCGCTGCGGCCAGGGCTGCCCCAACGGGCGCAAGCAGAGCATGCACCTCACCTACATCCCGCAGGCCATCGCCGCGGGTGCGCGCGTCTATGCGGCGTGCCGCGTGGCGAAGGTGGAGATCAAGGGTGGCAAGGCCGTGGCGGTGCACGGCGAGTTCCGTGACCCCGTGGGTGACGCCCGCGGGCCTCGCATCCGCGTGACCGCGAAGCGCGCGGTGCTGCTGGCCGCGAGCGCCATCCAGACGCCCGTCCTGCTGATGAAGAGCGGGGTGCGTGGTGGCCAGGTGGGGCGGCGCTTCCAGTCGCACCCGGGCACCAGCGTGATGGGCGTGTTCGACGACAAGGTGAACATGTTCTTTGGTGCCACGCAGGGCTACGAGACCACGCACTTCTGGGACGAGCGCATGAAGTTCGAGAGCGTGGCGGTGCCGGCGGAGATCGCGGCCACGCGCCTGCCCGGCTTCGGCGCGGACTTACAAGCGCGGCTCGCGAACGTGGGGCACGTGGCTCAGTGGGGCGTGCAGGTGCGCGCCGAGGCCCATGGGCGTGTGCGCCCTGGGATCACGGGCGGAGCGAGCGTGAGCTACGACCTCACCGCGGCCGACGTGGCGCGCTATCGCGTGGGCGTGAAGCGCCTGGTCGAGATGATGTTTGCGGCAGGAGCGAAGGAAGTCTGGCCAGGCGTGCACGGCCTGCCCACGCGCCTCACGTCACCGGACCAAGCGCGCGCGCTCGACACCCTGGACAACGACCCGCGCCGCTATCACTTCATCTCCGCGCACCTCTTCGGCACGGCGGCGATGCACCGGGATCCGCGCGCTGGGGTGGTGCGCCCCGATGGGCGTTGCCACGCGGTGGACGGCCTCTACGTGGTGGACTCCTCGCTGTTCCCCACCAACCTGGGCGTGAACCCGCAGCACACCATCTGCGCCATCGCCTGGAAAATTGCAGAGCGAATCGCGCAGTAGCGTGCGCAGGTCCGCGTGCTCTACTGGTGCATGCGTTCACTGGTGGGCTCTCCGCGACGCGCGCTGCTGGGCGCGTGCCTCGTGTCTGTGCTGGGCTGCGAAGCCCCGGTGGAGCGGCGTGTCTCCTACGACGAGCGCTTCGATCGCACGGAGATGGACCTGTACCTGCCCGATGACGCGTCCGTCGGCAGGCCGGGGATCCTGACCGTGCACGGCGGTGCCTGGGCATACTCGAGCAACCGCAGCTATCGCTCCATCGCACGGCGCTTCGCGCGCTCGGGCTACGTGGTGGCCAACATGAACTACCGGCTGGTCCCCGAGGGGGTCTTCCCCAACGCGGTGCACGACGTGGCCTGCGCGCTCGCCTGGCTCCAGAACCACGCCGAGGAGCTGGGCCTCGACCCCACGCGCATCGCGGTGATGGGCTACTCGGCCGGCGCGCACCTCGCGACACTGGTGTCCGTGCAGGACGACCCCATGCTGCAGCCCGACTGCGCCGAGGGCCCGCCCTTGCGGCCGGCCGCCATCGTGAGCGGCGCGGGGCCCATGGACATGCGCGGCCTGCGCGATGCGCGATTGGTGCGCGAATTCATGGGCGGTCGCGAAGAGGACATCCCCGAGCGGTATGCGCTGGCCTCTCCCGTGGAGCACGCGTCGGCCGAGGATCCCCCGACGCTCTTCGTGCACGGCCGCTGGGACCTGTTCGTGCCGGTCAGCCAGAGCCGCGACATGCGTGACCGACTGCGTGCGGTGGGTGTGGAGGCCAGCGTGCTCGAGCTCGCGGGCACCGGACACGTGATCAACGCGAACGACGACGCATCGTCGCTCGGCATCGCGCTGTCGAACGACTCGCCCGAGGCGTGGGCCACCATCCTGGGCTTCCTGGACCGCCACATCGGTGAGCCATGAGTCGCGTACGCTTTGCGCACCGTTCCCTGCTGCTCCGCGCGGTGTCGTGGTTCACGCTCGTGCTCGTGTTCATCGTGGCGCCTGCGGGCGCTGCGAGCGCGCAGTCCGAGCCCACCACGAGCGAAGCGCCCAACCTCGCGCCGCCCGCGGAGACCGAGGCTACCGACATGGCACCCGCTGCCGAGCAGCCCACCGACGCCGCGCCCGCTGCCGAACGGCCCACCGACGCCACGCCGGTCGCCGCCGAGTCCACCACGGACACCGCGCCAGCCACCGCGGAAGGTGAAGATGACGAAGACGAGAGCAGCGAGGTGGTTCACGAGCCGCACCGCCACGCCATCTTCGCCTACCCCTACGCGCTGCTGCGGCGAGGCATCGTGCTGGGCTACGAGTACGCCGTGC
>CAZEAA010000459.1:710-4848 GCA_964510015.1 uncultured Sandaracinaceae bacterium | reverse complement strand
TGTCGGGACTGTCCGCTGGCCAGCTGCGCGAGTGGGCGAAGAGTGGCTTCTTCCTGCCGTACTTCGAATCGGGACTTTACTCGCTGCGCGACATCGTCTCGCTTCGCACGCTGGGCATTCTCAGGAACGAGCGACGGATTTCGTTACAGAGCCTGAAGAAGTTCAAAAAGTGGCTAGACCAGCGCTACGACCAACCGTGGTCGGAGCTTCGCTTCGCCACGTACGGCAGCGAGGTCTTGCTCGACGCGGACGGCCGGCTCATCTCGGGCAAGAAGCCTGGACAGTACGCCGACGTGGTGCCGTTTCCGGTGGAGCGCGTTGAGCTCACGGTCCGCAAGGCTGCCGCGAAAGACGCCGCCCGCTCGGCTGACCAAGTGGGACAGGTGTCCAAGCACAGCCAGGTGATGGGCAACGCCACGTGCATCGCCGGCACGCGAGTCCGCACGTCCACCATCTGGGAGTTCCACCGAGCGGGCTACTCCGTGCAGAAGATTCTCGCGGAGTACCCACGACTCACCGAGGATGATGTCCGCGCGGCCATCGAAGAAGAGCGAAGCCGGCAAGTCGCGTAGCGGCCACGGTGAGGGGCGCCCTGGGAGGGGATCGCGCGGGAGGGATGATGAGTCCTTCATCGCGTGCTTCTTGATCGACGAAGATGTGCCCCACTCCGTGGCCCGCGCGCTCACGCGCGAAGGACAGGTGGTTCGCTACGTGGCGGAGGAGCTCGGCCAGTCCACGCCCGACGGCGCCGTTGCCGCGTATGCCAACGACACCTGCGCCTGCGTGGTCACGTTCAACAGCCGTGACTTCAAGCGCCTCGTGAACCGGCGCGAGACAACACTCCGCAAGGCCAGCTGCATCTTCTTCTCCTGTTCGAAGGTGGAGGCCGCGCGGCGCGCAGACATGGCGATGAACATCATCCTCATGGAGGTCAACCGACCGAACGCGGGCGGAGACCGCCGCGTGTTCATCGAGGTGCGCAACGACAAGGTGATCATCTTGCGGTAGCCCAAGCGCGACGGACCGTAACAACCCGAAGGTTGTTCGCGCAGCCCTGCGGATGGTACCGTCACCGTCCAGCTCGGCGGGGCACTTGGACCAACTCCCAGGGACCTCCGCCGCGCCCACCGTCCCCCCTCTGACCCCCCGGACGCCGCTTGGTCCCCAACCCCGACAGCCCCGAGCAGCTTGCCCGTCGCACCATCGACGCGCAGCTGACTGAAGCCGGGTGGGTGATCCAACACCGGAGCGAACTCAACCTCGCGGCGGCCCCGGGCGTGGCGGTCCGTGAGTTCCGCACCAGCGCGGGCCCGGCGGACTACGCGCTGTTCTTGGGCAACCAGTTGGTGGGCATCATCGAGGCCAAGCGGGCGGGTACCACACTCTCCAGCGTGGAGGCACAGACCGCCGCCTATGCGGAGAGTGCGTCGGCGCTACTGCAGGTGCCGGTGCGGCCGCTGCCCTTCTTGTACGAGAGCACAGGGAACGAGACGTGGTTCACCAACGGGCTCGACCCAGACGCGCAGGCGCGGCGCGTCTTCCGCTTTCATCAACCGCAGACGCTGCGCTCCTGGCTGGACGCCGAGCTGGACCGGCTGGCCAACAAGCCCAGCGCTCGCCGCGCGCCCACGCTGAAGGGCGCCATGCGCGTGGCCCCGCCGCTCAACACGGCGGGCATGTGGCCGGCGCAGATCCGCGCAGTGGAGAACCTCGAGGCCAGCTTCCGGGACGGGAAGCCGCGCGCGCTGGTGCAGATGGCCACGGGCTCGGGCAAGACGTACACGGCCATCTCGTCCATCTACCGGTTGGTGAAGGAGGGCGGCGCACGGCGCGTGCTGTTCCTGGTGGACCGCGGCAACCTCGGGCGCCAGGCGCTGAAAGAGTTCCAGGCCTACACCACGCCGGACGACGGCCGGAAGTTCACCGAGCTGTACAACGTCACCAACCTCACCCACAACAAGGTGGACTCGGTGAACAAGGTGGTCATCACCACCATCCAGCGCCTCTACAGCATCCTCAAGGGCGAGGACACCTTCGACGACGAGCTGGACGAGGGCTCGGCCTTCACGGGCCACGGCGCGGCGCTACTGCGCGAGCCGCCCGGCGTGGTCTACAACCCCACGCTTCCGCCGGAGTTCTTCGACGTGGTGGTGGTGGACGAGTGCCACCGCTCCATCTACTCGCTGTGGCGCCAGGTGCTCGAGTACTTCGACGCCACGCTGGTGGGCCTGACCGCCACGCCCGCCAGCCACACCTACGCCTTCTTCCACAAGAACGTGGTGAGCGAGTACACGCACGTGAACGCCGTGCGCGACCGCGTGAACGTGCCCTACCAGGTCTTCGACATCCGCACGCGCGTGACCGAGACCGGCGGCTGCGTGATCGCGGACCCGGGCGCCGTCATCAAGAAGCGCGACCGGGCCACCCGCAAAGAGCGCTGGGAGACGGTGGACGAAGACGTGTCGTACACGGCGCCGCAGGTGGACCGCAGCGTGGTGGTGCCCGACCAGATCCGCACGGTCATCCGCGAGCTCAAGGCGCGCATGCTCACGGACATCTTCCCGGGCCGCCCCGCCATCCCGAAGACGCTCATCTTCGCGAAGTCCGACGACCACGCCGAGGACATCCTGCGCATCCTCCGCGAGGAGTGGCCGCTGTCCAACGAGGAGGCCGTGAAGGTCACCTACAAGCCCGAGCGCCAAGAGGGCGACACCGCGCGCAAGAGCGCTTCGCACAAGCCCGAGCAGCTGATCCAGGCCTTCCGCAACAGCTACAACCCGCGCGTGGCGGTCACCGTAGACATGATCGCCACGGGCACGGACATCAAGCCACTCGAGTGCGTGGTGTTCATGCGCTCCGTGCAGTCGCGCGGGCTGTTCGAGCAGATGAAGGGGCGCGGCGTGCGCGTCATCCCCGACGCCGACTTCCAAGCCGTGACCACCGGCGCCCTCCAGAAAACGCACTTCGTCATCGTGGACTGCGTTGGCGTCATGGAGGCGCAGAAGTCCGACCCGCCGCTCGACCGCGAGCGCGGCATCAGCTTCCCCAAGCTGCTGGAGCTCATTCGCGCCGGCAACCGCGATGAAGACATGCTGGCCACGCTGGCCGCGCGCCTGGACCGCATGGACCGCAAGCTGACCCCCGCGCAGCGCCAGCACATTGAAGAGGTGAGCGGCGGCGTGTCCGTGCGCGACCTGGTGGCCGGCATCTTGGACCGCATCGACCCCGACGCCGAAGATCTGCGCGCCCGGCAGCTGCACGGCCTGGGGCCCGAGGCCGAGCCCAGCGACGAGCAGCGCAAGGCCGCCGGGGTGGCGCTGCGCGAAGAGGCCGCCGCGCCCATCGCCTATGCCCCGAAGCTCTGCGAGGCCTTGCTGGAGGTGCGCAACGAGCAAGAGGTGCTGGTGGACACGCTGACCCTGGACGAGGTCACGCGCTCCGGCCCGCGCGCCGACCTGGCGCTCGACTACGACGCCGACAAGGCGCTTGTGAGCGAGTTCGAGGCGTTCTGCAAGGAGCACCGCGACCAGCTGGACGCGCTGAGCGTGCTGTACAGCCGCCCCTACGCGCAGCGCCTCACGCGCAAGCAACTGATGGAGCTGCTGGCTGCCATCCAGCGCCCACCGCGCCAGTGGACCAGCGAGGCGCTGTGGGCGGCCTACGAGCGCGTGGAGCGCGGGCGCGTCCGCGGGGCCTCGGGAGGCCGCATGCTGACGGACCTGATCAGCCTGGCCAAGCACGCCATGGGCGTGGAACCCGAGCTGGTGAGCTACGCCGACCAGGCGTCCGCGCGCTTCGACCACTGGCTGGCCCAGCAGGCGAACAACGGCCGGCAGTTCACGGCCGAACAGCGCGGCTGGCTCGAGCAGATCCGCGACCGCATCGTCGTGGACCTCGAGGTGCGCATGCAGGACTTCGACGAGACGCCGTTTGCAGAGCGCGGCGGGCTGGGCAAGGTATGGAGCCTGTTTGGTGATGAGCTGGAGAAGATCGTGGACGAGCTGAACCGGGAGCTGGTGGCGTGACTCCTAGCCATTGGTCATCCCATCCTCTTGGGGAAGTCGTAGAGATCCTCGATAGCCGCCGAGTGCCGGTAAACTCCACCGAACGGGCCAAGCGCGAAGGCCCGGTCCCCTAC
>CAZEAA010000459.1:384-700 GCA_964510015.1 uncultured Sandaracinaceae bacterium | reverse complement strand
CTGTTCGCGACCGCCCTCCAACTGGAGCTTGAAGAGGTCGAGCACGTGACGACACAACCATCCCGCGCGATCCTTCTCCGAAGCGCCGCGTGGATGGCACTGGAGACGGGGGACGTCAGGGAGGCCGCACGGCTCGCGGCCCGCGGACTCTCCGACGTTGACGTACCGAGGCGCGTCCAGACCGAGCTACGTGCAGTGGCCGACGAAGCCCGGATTCGGCTGGCGAGCCTCGACGCGACCGTGCGGGGGTCCACATGAAACAAGCCACCCGCGAGAGGCAGGAGGCTCTGCATGCGGCCCTGCACGAAAAGAAGGG
>CAZEAA010000459.1:0-374 GCA_964510015.1 uncultured Sandaracinaceae bacterium | reverse complement strand
ACGTTGGCGTGGCTTGCGCAGCAGTCAGGCTATTCGGAGAAGACGCTCCACACGTACGTCACCAAGAACATGCTCGCGCCGCACGTTCTCATGTCGGCGAAGTCGACGTGCCATGTCCTCCCGGCGTTCTCGCTCACCATCGGTGAGCTTCGCCGCGCTCTGTCCCAACGTGGGAACCGATACACGTGGGAGCACCTCGGGGTCTCGGAACTCGTGTCCGGTCTGCTCGACCGTTCTAGAACGAACGCCGGGCTCGCGCTCGAGCTGATCAACCGTCCTGAGCTCGCAAACCGCCTGGACGCTTTCGTCCTGCTGTTCGTCACCGCCTGGGAGCAGCTCCTGAAAGCAGAGCTGGAGCACCGCGAGCCCAAAAG
>CAZEAA010000458.1:3134-4858 GCA_964510015.1 uncultured Sandaracinaceae bacterium | reverse complement strand
TCCTGTCACGGCCTCGTCGACCAGATGGAGGTCGTCCAGGTGGACCAGCAGATCGGTATGGGCTGGTGCTTGGATTGCCACCGCGATCCCGGGCCCAACCTCCGCCCCCGCAACGAGATCACGAACATGGATTGGGTGCCCGACGAAAACTGGGTGGCCCACGTGGATGAGGTCAATCCCCCGACCCACTGCTCAGGGTGCCACCGATGAGTCGCCGCAAGTCATACGAGTTCCAAGACGCCCCCGCCCAGGGGAAGCTGAAGATCTGGCGCAGCCTGGAGGAGCTCGACGCCCTCACGGCCGACGAGCCGAAGGCCCGCGCTCAGATGAAGCGTGAAGCCGAGGCCGAGCGCCCGGGTGGCTTCCTGGCCGTGGATGGCCTGATGAAGAAGACCGGGAAGGCGCTCAAGGCGCCCGTCTCGCGCCGCAGCTTCATGCAGTACAGCACCGCGGCCGCCGCGGCCGTAGCCCTCGAAGGCTGCGCCCGTCGCCCCGAGGGCAACATCCTGCCGTACGTCCAGGCGCCGGAGTCGCTGGTGCCGGGTATCCCGTCGCACTTCGCCACGGTCACCCAGCGCGGCGCGGACGCCATCGGCATCGTGGTCACGAGCCACGACGGTCGCCCCACCAAGGTGGAGGGCAACTCCCTGCACCCGTCCAGCCACGGCGCCACCGACGTGCGCGCCCAGACCGCCATCTGGGACCTCTACGATCCCGACCGCGCGCACCAGCCCACGCTGAAGAGCGCGGACGGTCGCACGGCCAAGACGTACGCGGAGTTCGACGCGGCGTTCGACGAGATCATCGCTGGTCTGCGCAACGGCGCCGGGCTGCGCGTGCTCTCGCCGAGCAGCAACAGCCCCTCCATGATGCGCGTGCGCGACAACGTGGCGGCGCGCTTCCCCGCGGCCAAGTTCTACACGTACGACGCGGTCAACGACGACAACTCGCGGGCCGGCGCCCAGGCGCTCTTCGGGCAGCCGCTGCACGTGTACTACGAGCTCTCGCGGGCGCGCACGGTCCTCTCCCTCGACTGTGACTTCATGGGCCTCGAGACCGGCTCGGTGCGCAACGGGCGCGGGTTCGGCCCGAGCCGCGCCATCACGTCGCCCGACTCGCTGATGAGCCGCCTGTACGTGGTGGAGGCGACGCACTCCATCACGGGTGGCGCGGCCGACCATCGCCTCGCGCTGCCCTCGTCCCGGATCGACGCCTACGCGCGCGCCCTCGCGGCGGCGCTCGAGGTGCCGGGTGTCCAGGCTGGCAACACCGACGGTGTCCCCACCGAGTGGATTCGCGGCGTGGCCGCGGATCTGCGCGAGGCCGGTCGCGGCGCCGCCGTGCTGGTGGGTCGCAATCAGCCGCCGCACGTCCACGCGCTCGGCCTGGCCATCAACGCGCACCTCACCACCATCGGCTCCACCGTCCTCACCAGCGCGGTGTTGGACGCCGCGCAGCCGAACAGCCTCGAGAGCATCCGCGCCCTCGTCAGCGAGATTCAGGGGGCCGACACGCTGCTCGTGCTGGGCGGCAACCCGGTCTACGACGCGCCGGCGGACGTGGACATCGCCGCGCTGCTGGGTCGCGAGGGCCTGACCTCCATCCACCTCGGTCACGGCATCGACGAGACGGGCTCGCTGTGCACGTGGCAGGTGCCGCTCGCGCACGAGCTCGAGACCTGGGGCGACCAGCGCGCCATCGACGGCACGGTGTCCATCCAGCAG
>CAZEAA010000458.1:0-3124 GCA_964510015.1 uncultured Sandaracinaceae bacterium | reverse complement strand
CGCTCTGGGGGGCTCGCAGCGCCCTCGAGCTGATGGCCCGCTTGTCGGGTGAGCGCAACTGGCGCGGCATGTACGTGGTGCGCACCACCTTCCGTGGCGCCACCAACCAGGCGTCCGTGGAGCGCGAGTGGCGCGCGGCGCTGCACACCGGTCTGGTGCGCGGCACCACGCTCACCCCCGAGACGCCGGCGGTGGACGCCAGCCGCCTCACGGCCGCGCTCGCCGCAGCGCCCGCCGCGGCCGACGGAGTGGTCGTCCAGTTCGTGCCCGACCCCGCCCTGTGGGACGGCCGTCACGCGAACAACGTGTGGTCGCAGGAGCTGGCGGACCCCATGACGAAGATCGTCTGGGACAACGTCGCGCTCGTCTCGCGCGCCTATGCCGAAGAGCTCGGTGTGCGCCCGCAGGACCTCATCAAGATCAGCAAGGGCGACCGCAGTGTCGAGCTGCCCGTGTGGATCCTCCCGGGTCACGCCAACAACAGCGTCACCCTGACCCTCGGCTACGGCCGCACCCAGGCGGGGCGCTACGTCGCCGTGGCCGACGGGCGCCCGGCAGACCGCATGGGCGGTGGCTTCCGCGTGGAGGCCCTGCGCGACGTCGACAGCTTCTACTTCGGTGGGGGCTTCACGGTGGAGAAGACCAGCGGCCACTACAACGTCGTCCAGACGCAGACCCACGACAACATGGAGGGTCGCCCCATCGCCATCGACGCGACCCTCGACCAGTACAAGGCCGAGCCGCAGTTCGCGTCGTTCCGCACGGTCGAGTTCGTGAGCACCGACCCGCTGTGGCGCCAGGTCAACTACGACGACCAGCGTGTGCAGCCGAACGACTCCTCGCTGCCCGAGGTGCTCCACAAGTGGGGCATGGTCATCGACCTCAGCTCCTGCGTGGGCTGCAACGCCTGCATCGTGGCCTGCCAGTCGGAGAACAACATCCCGGCCGTGGGCAAGTACGAAGTGGAGCGCGGCCGCGAGATGGCCTGGCTGCGCCTCGACCGCTACTTCGTGGGCGAGGACAGCGAGAACCCGCAGATCGCCCTCCAGCCGGTCGCCTGCCAGCACTGCGAAGAGGCGCCCTGCGAGAACGTGTGCCCGGTCAACGCTACCGCTCACAGCCCCGAGGGCTTGAACGACATGGCGTACAACCGCTGCATCGGAACGCGCTACTGCGCCAACAACTGCCCCTACAAGGTGCGCCGCTTCAACTACCTCGACTGGCACGTCCGCCTGGACGAGCTGGTGGACGAGCAGACCGGCAACTCGGCCATCCCCGGCCTCGGCTTCCGCGCCGGCCAGGACGTCGCGAACTTCCCCGAGGAGCGCAAGCTGGCGTTCAACCCGAACGTCACGGTGCGCATGCGCGGCGTCATGGAGAAGTGCACGTACTGCGTGCAGCGCATCCAGTCGGCCCGCATCGCGGCTCGTCGCGAGGCGCGTCAGCTGCGCGATGGGGACATCACCACCGCATGTCAGGCCGCTTGCTCCACGGGGGCCATCGTGTTCGGTGACCTCAACGACCCGGAGAGCCGCGTGTCGCAGCTGGCCGGCCGCGACCGTCGCTACAAGCTGCTGGCCGAGCTCGGCACGCAGCCCCGCACGGTCTACCTCGGAAAGATCCGCAACCCGAACCCCGCGTTCCCTGCCGCTGGCGGGCGTGATGGCGAACATGCAGCTGGCGAAGGCCAGGAGGCGCACGGATGAGCGACGACAAGCCCATTGTCGAGATTGGCGAGACCTATCTCCTCCCGCAAGGCACCACGGTCCACGACATCACGGAGGCCGTGGCCCGCGTGACCGAGACCAAGGCCCCGCGTGGCTGGTGGATTTGCTTCCTCCCCTCGGTGTCTCTGCTCGGTCTCATGACCGCCGTCATCGCGTACCTGCTCGCGATGGGTATCGGCGTCTGGGGTAACAACGCGCCGGCCTACTGGGGTTGGGACATCACCAACTTCGTGTGGTGGATCGGTATCGGCCACGCCGGGACGCTGATCTCCGCCATCCTCTTCCTGTTCCGGCAGAAGTGGCGCACCAGCATCAACCGCTTCGCCGAAGCCATGACCGTCATGGCCGTGCTCTGCGCCGCCATGTTCCCGGCGCTGCACACCGGCCGGCCCTGGTTCGACTACTACCTGTTCCCGATCCCGAACCAGATGCAGATGTGGCCGAACTTCAAGTCGCCGCTCATGTGGGACGTGTTCGCCGTGAACACGTACCTGACCATCTCGGTCATCTTCTGGTTCGTCGGCCTCATCCCGGACTTCGCCACGCTGCGTGACCGCTCGGACACCATGCTGCGCCGCCGCATCTACGGGTTCTTGGCGCTGGGCTGGCGCGGCTCGCACCGCGGCTGGCAGCACTACGAGCGCGCGTACCTCATCTTCGCGGGCATCAGCACGCCGCTCGTGCTCTCGGTGCACTCGGTCGTGTCCTTCGACTTCGCGACCTCGGTCATCCCCGGCTGGCACACCACCATCTTCCCGCCGTACTTCGTCGCAGGCGCCGTCTTCTCGGGCTTCGCGCTCGTCATGACCATGATGCTCATCGTGCGGACCGTGTTCGGGATGCACAACCTGGTGAACATCCGGCACCTCGACTTGATGAACAAGTTCATGCTCGGGACCTCGATGATCGTCGGGTACGCCTACGCGATGGAGTTCTTCATCGCCTGGTACTCCGGCAACCCGTACGAGCAGTGGGTCTTCCTCCACAACCGCGCCGGCTTCGCCCGCCTGGACAGCCTGGGCAACTGGGGTCCGCTGTGGTGGAGCTACTGGGCCATGATCGGCTGCAACGTGCTCGTCCCCCAGATCTTCTGGTTCCAGCGCGCCCGCACGAGCATCCCCATCATGTTCGTGGCCACCATCCTCATCAACATCGGCATGTGGTTCGAGCGCTTCGTCATCATCGTGACCTCGCTCACCCAGGACTTCCTGCCGAGCTCGTGGGGTAACTTCCACCCGACCTTCGTCGACGTGGGCCTCTACCTCGGGACCTTCGGGCTCTTCCTGACGCTGTTCCTCCTCTTCGTGCGCTGGATCCCGATGATCGCCATCGCGGAACTCAAGGCGACCCTGCCTGGCGCGCATCCCAACCTTCACCATCACGACGACGAGCACGAC
>CAZEAA010000457.1:0-4872 GCA_964510015.1 uncultured Sandaracinaceae bacterium | reverse complement strand
CCGTGCAAGACGAGTCGCTCGCTGGCGTCGCGCTCCCGGCTCGGCCCGAGTGGTCGCGCAAGGCCGTGCTGGCGGTGGTCTTGCTGGCGGCGTTCAGCACCAACCTGACGCTTACCATCTTGACCATCGCGCTCGCGCCCATCGCGCTCGACCTGCACGTGAGCATCAGCGACGTGGCCTGGGTGACGCTGGCGCCCATGGTGGTGAGCGCCGTGGTGACGCCGGCCGCGGGGCGCATCGCCGACCGCTGGGGCCGCAAGAAGACGTGGTTCCTCGGGGTGAGCGTGGCCACCGTGGGCATGCTGGCCTCCGGGCTCGCGCCCAGCCTGCCGTGGCTGATCATCGCGCGCGTGGTCACGGGCACTGGCACCGCGCTGGTCATGCCCAGCGGGCTCGCCATCGCGTCGTCGGCTTGGTCGCGTGAGGAGCAGTCGGTGCCGCTCGGCTACTGGACCAGCACCATGGCGTTCTCGCCCACGCTCGGCATCGTGCTGGGCGGCTTCGCCATCGAGTACGCGTCGTGGCGGGTGCTGTTCTTCGCGCAGCTGCCCATCGCCATCATCGCGCTGGTCATGGCCATCAGCGTGCTGCCGCCCGACGTGGCCTCCACGGGCGACGAGCGCGCCTTCGACTACCAGGGCGCAGCGGTGGGCGCGGCCGGTGTGCTGGCAGCGCTCTTGTGGATGGTGCGCATGCCCGAGGTGGGCTTCTTGTCCCTCGAAGCGCTGCTGACCTTGGCGGTGGCGGTGTTCACCCTCTCCTGGTTCTGGCGCATCGAGAAGACCGCCGAAGAGCCCGTGCTGCCGCCGCCGCTCTTCGAGCGCCAGATCACGCGGCGAGCTTTGTTGTCACGCTCCGTCATCCAGGCCGTCTACATGGGCAGCTTCCTCATCACGCCCGTGTTGCTCACGCGCATCGCCCACTGGTCCCCCGGTGTGGTGGCGGCGGCGTTGTTGCCGCGCCCCGTCGCGATGGGCGTGGTGGGCCCGCTCGTGGGCTACGTGATCCGGCGCACCGGGGCGTCGTTTCCCTGTCAGCTGGGCGCTGCCTTGGTGGCCGCCGGCTGCGCCTATCACGCGTGGTTCTCGCCCGAGATGCCCTATGTGTGGCTGGCGCTCGCGCTGATGGCGCAAGGCGGGGGGCTCGCGCTGGTGTCCACGTCCACAGCCGCCGCGGTCACCTCGGACAGTGATGCACGCGATCTCGGTGCCTCGTCGGCGGCCCTCGGACTCACCGCGGCGCTGGCCAACGCGGGGGGCATGGCGCTCCTGCTCGGGACGCTCGAGTGGCTGGGCGGCGACGGCGAGCCGAGCGCCTACCGTGGTGCTTTCGCGCTTGCTGCAGGGCTCGCGGTGGCCGTGGCGCTCTTGCCCATCCGTGGTTCACGACCTGAGCATTGACGCGAGGGAACTCGTTCTTACGTTCTCTCCCATGTCCGACCCTCGTCCCACCGAGATCCTCCCTCTCCTCCCACTGCGCCTCGGCGTTCCCCTGCCCGGTCGCATCAGTACGTTTCCGGTCGGGCGTGAGCGCTCGGTCGCATTGGCCCGTGCTCTCGAAGAAGGTGATCTGCTGGTGCTCGGCGCCCAGCACGACCGCTCCGTTTCCGTCCCCGGCATCGCCGACCTGCGTCCCATCGGCGTGCGCGCCCAGGTCCGAAAGATCTCGGACCGCGGCAAGCGCGGCATGTTGATGGTGGTGGAAGGCCTCGAGCGCGTGCGCTTCGAGCGCGTGGTCGGCACGTCGCCGTATCACGAGGCCGAGGTGCGCCTGATCAGCGACATGGGCATCGACGACCCCGAGGTGCCGCACCTCGCCGAGAGCCTGCGCAACCTGCTCATCGAGCTGGTGCCCAAGGACAAGGCGCTGCACCAGTCGCTCACCAGCACCAACGACCCGGGCCGCGTGGCGGACCTGGCGGGTGCGTGGCTCGAGATCGCCGACGACGAGCGCGCCGAGATCCTGCACACGCTCGACGTGGCCACGCGGCTGCGTCTGGTGGCGAGCCTCGTCCAGAAGGTGCGCGCCGGCGCCGAGCTGCGCTCCAAGATCGACGGCGAGGTCCGCAAGAGCATCCACGAGAGCCAGAAGGAGGCCATGCTGCGTCAGCAGCTGAAGGCCATCCAGAAGGAGCTCGGCGAAGGCGAGGACGACGAGCTGGAGCAGCTGCGCAACAAGCTCGAGGCCAAGGTCTTCCCGCCGCACGTGCAGCGCGTGGTGGACCGCGAGCTGAGCCGCTTGTCCACGCTCCCCGCGCAGCAGGCGGAGGCGTCGGTCATCCGGCGCTACCTCGAGCTCATCGCGGACATCCCGTGGACCGAGCGCGTGGACACGCACCCCAGCATCGACGACGTGTCGGCCGTGCTGGAAGCCGACCACTTCGGCCTCGACGAGGTCAAGAAGCGCATCCTCGAGCACATGGCCGTGCTGAAGCTCGCTCCGGACGCGCGCGGCACCATCCTGTGCTTGGCCGGACCTCCCGGCGTGGGCAAGACGTCGCTCGCGCAGTCCGTGGCGGACGCGACCGGTCGTCCCCTCGAGCGCGTGGCCCTCGGTGGCGTGCGTGACGAGGCCGAGGTGCGCGGTCATCGCCGCACCTACGTGGGCGCCCTGCCGGGCCGCATCATCAGCGCCATCCGCAAGGCGGGCGTGAAGAACCCGGTCATCCTGCTCGACGAGGTCGACAAGATGGGCCGTGGTTTCCAGGGCGATCCCGAGGCGGCGCTGCTCGAGGTGCTCGACCCCGAGCAGAACGTCAGCTTCACCGACCACTACCTCGAGCTGGAGTACGACCTGAGCGAGGTGCTCTTCATCGCCACGGCCAATGACCTGTCGAAGCTGTCCCCGCCCATGCTGGACCGCCTCGAGATCATCGAGCTGAGCGGCTACACCACCGACGAGAAGGTGGAGATCGCGCGCAAGCACCTGCTGCCCAAGCAGCTCGAGCGCCACGGGCTCGAGGACGACGCCATCACGCTCGATGACGAGGCCCTGCGCATGGTCATCGAGAGCTACACCCGCGAGGCCGGCGTGCGTCAGCTGACGCAGCGCATCGCCAAGCTGTGCCGCGCCATGGCGCTCGAGGTGGCGCGTGGCGGAAACGCGGATCTCGACGAGCACGAGCGTCCCAGCCGCACCCTCGGCGCGGACGAGCTGCTCGAGATCCTCGGGCGCAAGAAGATGCACCGCGAGAAGGCCGAGCGGCTGGGTGTGCCCGGCGTGGCGGCGGGCCTGGCGTGGACGCCGGTCGGTGGCGACCTGCTCTACGTGGAGACCACCTCCATGCCCGGCAAGGGCAAGGTGGAGATCACCGGCCAGCTCGGTGAGGTCATGAACGAGTCGGCGCGCGCGGCGTTGGCCTACCTGCGGGCGAACGCGGGACGCTATGGGGTGAACCCCACGTTCCTCGAGAACCACGACCTGCACATCCACGTGCCGGCGGGCGCCGTGCCCAAGGACGGACCGTCGGCGGGCGTCACCATGTTCAGCGCGCTCGCGTCCTTGCTCACCGGCAAGGTGGTGCGCACGGACACGGCCATGACGGGTGAAGCCACCCTGCGTGGACGGGTGCTGCCGGTGGGTGGCATCAAGAGCAAGGTCTTGGCGGCGCACCGCGCGGGCATGACGCGCATCGTGCTGCCGAAGGCCAACGAGCCGGACATCGAGGACGTGCCCGAGGCGGCTCGCAACGACCTCGAGTTCATCTTCGCGGAGGACATGTCGGAGGTCTTCGACGCGGTCTTCGAGGAGATGCCCACGCCGGACTTGGTGGCGCCTGCTGCGCCGGAGAGCGGGCCGGGGAGCATCGCGCTCTGAGCGGATTCAGGCGGTGGATGGCTGCCTGATCCTAGCCCAGCGCGACCATCAGCTCCGCCACCACGCCCGGCACTCGGTCGAGCGTGAAGTACGCGCTCGCCACCCCAATCACGTAAGCCCCCGCCAGCATCACCCGGGGCTGCCAGCGGTGCTCGGTGTCCCGTTTGCGCAGCAGGCCCAGGAGTAGCGTGGCGGGCACCACGATGGCCAGCTGGCCGAGCTCGACGCCCACGTTGTAGCCCAGGAGGGCGAGCGGCAGGGTGTCACCGGAGGCGCCGGTCTCGGCGAAGGCGGACGCGAAGCCGAGGCCGTGCAGCAGGCCGAAGGCGGCACACACCAGGGCGGCGCGGCGCACCGGGGGTGCTGGTTCGGCGAGGTGTTCTCGCCGGTGGAGCACGCGCAGGGCGAGCCACAAGAGGCTCAGCGCGATGATCATCTCGACCGGGGCGCTCGGCAGCTGCACCACGCCCGTGGCGCTGAGCGCGAGGCTGACGCTGTGGCCAACGGTGAAGGCGCTCACCAGCCAGAACAGCTGGCGCAGCCCGCTGACCAGGAGCACCAGGCCCAGCACGAAGAGCACGTGGTCGGCGCCGCTCAGCAGGTGGCCCACGCCGAGGCGCACGAAGCCCGTGTCGGCGGGGCGGGCGGTGGCCTGCTGCTCCTCGAAGCGCATGGTGGGCCTGCGCGCATGCAGCAGCGCGCTCTGCTGCCGTCCGTCGCGCAGCCGGAGCTCCACGAAGACGTTGGTCTCGGTGCGGTCGAGCCCCTCGATGCGCAGCTCTTGGCCGGCGAGGCCGAGCAGGTCTCCTTGCTCGCCTGCCCCGCAGCGCACCAGCGACGTCACGGCCAGCACGTTCTCGCGCAGCTCCTCGTGCTCGCTGTCGGAGACGGTGGTGCAGCGCGCTGGGAGGATGGGCCGCAGCGCCTCGCCGCGCGGACGCACCCGTGACGTGCGCCAGGTCACCTCGAGCGTGCCGGCGGGCTGCCCCTCGGCCTCGTGCAAGATCAGCGCGGCGGGGGCGAGCGGGTGAGCGAGCGCGACGTTGCACACGAGCA
>CAZEAA010000456.1:0-4919 GCA_964510015.1 uncultured Sandaracinaceae bacterium | reverse complement strand
GCGCGCAGCCCCAGCGGACTGGGCGGCTCGGCGGCGGGCGACGCGGATGCGTCAGCGCTGGAGAAGTGCGGTGAGATCATTCACATCAATCTTTGTGGTTCGTCTCGCATCCTATATCCTCCGCGGGTGCGAGTCTGCCAGCACTGCGGAACAGCCGCCGATGAATCCGATCGCTTCTGCGCGGTCTGCGGTGCCCGCCTCCCCGAGGAGGGCTCCTCCGGCTCGTCCGACCCGCTGATCGGGCGCACCGTCGGTGGTTCGTACACGCTGCAAGAGATCGTGGGCGTCGGCGGCATGGGCCGCGTCTATCGCGCGGAGCAGGGCACCCTCGGGCGCACCGTCGCCATCAAGGTCATCCACCCCCACTTGCTGGGGGACGACCAGACCGTCGCGCGCTTCTATCAGGAGGCCCGCGCGGCGAGCCGCCTGAACCACCCGAACAGCGTGAGCATCATCGACTTCGGGCGCACCGAAGACGGCATCCTGTACCTGGCGATGGAGCACCTCACGGGGCGCGACCTGTCGCTGGTCATGCATGAGGAGGGGCCGCTGCCCTTCAAGCGCGTGTGCAACATCCTCATCGCCGTGCTGGATGCGCTCGGCGAAGCCCACCAGCTGGGCATCGTGCACCGCGACCTGAAGCCCGAGAACATCATCCTCACGCGCACGCGCTCGGGGAGCGACCTCGTGAAGGTCGTGGACTTCGGTCTCGCCACCATCGTGGGCGGCGACACGTCCATCACGCGTCCCGGCTTGGTGTGCGGCACGCCGGACTACATGTCGCCCGAGCAGGGCCGAGGCGACGCCGTGGATGGTCGCGGCGACCTCTACAGCTTGGGCGTGATGCTGTTCGAGCTGCTGTGCGATCAGCTGCCGTTCGTGGACGACACGCCGACCAAGGTGGTGCTGCGTCACCTGAACGACCCGGTGCCCGACCCCCGCGTGGTGGTGCCGCACCGTGGCGTGCCGGACTCGCTGGCCGAGATCGTGATGCGCGCGCTCGAGAAGGACCCGGACGACCGCTTCGCCGACGCGGTGGCCATGCAGGACGCGCTGCGCTCGGCCATGGAAGACCTGAAGACGGCGAAGGGCTCCACGCGCTGCGCGGCCTGCGGCGAGCTCAACCCCGCGGGCATGCGCTTCTGTGGGGCTTGCGGCGCACGCCTGCCAAGCCAGCTGGGACCTCCGCCGGCCACGCCGCCCCGCAACGCGCGGCGCTCGGTGTATCCGGTGCTGCTGGATCAACGTCCGCTGGTGGGCCGCAGCGTCGAGCTCGCGCGCCTGATCGACACGTGCGACCGCGCTACCGGGCGCACCCTGTGGATGCGAATCGACGGGGAGCCCGGCGTGGGCAAGTCTCGCTTGGTGCAAGAGGCCGCGCGCGCGCTGGCCGAGCGTGGCGACGTGGTCATCGCGACCGGCGGCCCGCACCCGAGCGGCGCACCCGTGCCCTACCACGCCATCATCGCGCTGCTCTCCGGGCTGCTGGGCGTCCCGCGCGACCGCTTCCGCGAGCTGGCCACCGAGGGCAATGGCTTCGACGCGCTGGCCCAGGCGGGCATCGACGACGTGCTCGAGCCGAAGGGCCTCGAGGGCGCCGACAACGCCGGTCGCAGCGGTGCGGCGGCGGCGGCGGTGGCGGCCGCGCTGGTCCTCGCCATGTCCCGCAACGACGCTCGCCGCGCGATGCTGGTGCTGGACGACCTGCAGCGCTGCGATGGCCTCACGCAGCTCTGCGCGTCCGCGCTCCCCACGGCGCTCGAGGGCGTGTCTTCGCTCTTGGTCACCATCGGGCGCGAGCGCTTCGGCGAGCCGGAGCCCATCGTGCTGCGTGGGCTGAGCGTGGAGGAGACCGGCCTGTTCCTCGCGGGCAAGGCGGCCCCCACGTCGATCGCGCCGCGGGCCTCGGAGGGCGTGCTGGCCAAGCGCATGCTGCCCCTCTATCTCGAGCAGATCCTGGCGCTGGGGGGCAACAAGAACGAAGAGACGCTGCCTCCCCGTCTGGCGGACGCCGTGGGTCTGCGCTTCGACCGCGTGGGCGCCTCGGCGCGACGCATGCTGCAGGCCGCCGCGGTGCTCGGCACCGAATCGCTGGTGAGCGAGGTGCAGGGCATCACCGAGCCGGCTCACCACGAAGCCCTCGGCGAGCTGGTGCAAGCGGGCCTGCTCACGCTGGTGGGCGACACGGTGCGCTTCCCGCACGTCTTCCTGCGCGACCTGGCCGAGGCGTTCATCCCGGCCGAAGCACGCCGCGAGCTGCATCGCGCCGCGCTGCGTCTGCGCCAAGCGTCCGGCAGCCCCACCGAGGTGCTGGCCGAGCACGCGTACCGCACCGGCGAGGCCATGATGGCGCTGATGGTGCTGGAGCGCATGGGCGACGCGTCGCTCTCCCGCGGCGACGGTGTGGGCGCGGTGCTCGGCTACCGTCGTGCGCTCGAGGTGGCTCGCCGCGAGGTGCTCGAGACCGGCGACATGATGATGGACGCGGCGCTCGTGACCTTCAGCCGCAAGCTGGGGCGCGCGCTCGAGAACGTCAGCGACTTGTCGGGGGCCGATGGCGTGCTCCGCGAGGCGCTCGATCTGGTGGCGCCCAGCAGCCCCGAGCACGTGCGCATGCTGGTGGACCTGGCGCGTGTGTCGCTGCGTCGCGAGCGCGCTCGTGATGCCATGCGGCACTGCGGGCTGGCGCTCGAGCGTGTGGCCGGCGTCAACCCCGAGGTGGAGTCCGAGGTGCAGCTGACCATCGGTCGCATCCGGCGCACCGACGGCAACGCCACGCACGCGGTCATCGCGTTCCGGCGGGCCGTGGAGCTCTACGGCGAGTGGAAGGCCGCGCCGGCCATCGTGCTGCGTGCCAAGATCGAGCTGGGCGAGGCGCTGGCCGAGAATGGACAGCTGGCCGAGGCCATCCTGGCGCTCACGGAGGCCGAGCAGCTGGCGCGCGAGGCTTCGCTCTCGGCGCTGGCGGCCCGCGCGCTGGGTGTGCTCGGAACGCTCGAAGCCAAGCGCGGCGACGCCCACACGGCGGCCAGTCGCTTCCGCGCGGCGGGCCGGCTGGCGGCAGAGGCCGGGGATGCCGAGGGCGTCTACCGCTACGCAGGGTTCGCAGCCTCGCTCTGAACACCTGCTACCATGCGGGCTGTGCCGACCGCCTTCCGCCCCCTGAACGTCATGTTTTCCGCGCGCCTTTGGCGGGGGGTGGCCGTGGCGCTGGGGTTGCTGACGACCAGCTGCGTGGAGCTCGACAACTTCGATACCAACGAAGAGAGCGAGTACGTGGGCCGCGTGTTCGGCGCGGAAAACGCCGACGGCTGCGTCGACCGCGCGCGCTGCTCCTTCATTCGCCGCGGCTTCGGCAGTGATACCGTGCTGCACATGCGCTTCGATCCCGACAGCGTCCAGGGCGTCGCGGGTTCGCTGTCCACCACGGGCGAGCTCTGCGTCCGAGAAAGCGGCCCGCAACACGCGACGTTCACGGACGTGCCGCTCATCGCCATCGAGCCGCTGCTGCACGACCAGCTCTCGCTCCTGGAGATCCCGGGCGGCGCGCGCGCCAAGAACTACATCTTCGCCCTGTCGCCCGTGACAGGGCCGCTGGCCGGACGTGATGTGGTGGCCTTCGTCTCTCTGCTGCGCTCCGAGCGCATCGAAGTGCGCATCCTGGCCGGCTCTGGCGAAAACGCCTGCGACCCGACCAACTGCGCGGAGATCGACGCGGGGGGCTGCGACTACTTCGGCGTCTTCTCGCTGGAACGCGAGGCCCTTTGATCGTCCTCGGCATCGAGAGCTCCTGCGACGAGACCGCCGCGGCGCTGGTGCGTGACGACGGAACCGTGCTGTCGGATGTGGTGGCGAGCCAGATCTCGCTGCACGCGCCCTACGGTGGTGTGGTGCCCGAGCTCGCCTCGCGCGCTCACCTGCAGAGCATCGTCCCCGTGGTGACGCAGGCGCTGGCGGTGCTGCCCGATGGGCTCGCTGGCGTGGACGGCATCGCGGTCACGCACGGGCCGGGGCTCTCGGGGGCGCTGCTCGTGGGCATCCAGCTCGCCAAGGCGCTGGCCTTCGACACGCAGAAGCCGTTCGTGGGCGTGAACCACTTGGACGGGCACCTCTTGGCGGCGTTCCTGCGGCGCGGCGATGGCCCGCACCCGGACGCGCCCCCGTTTCCTTTCGTGGCGCTCTTGGCCAGCGGGGGGCACACGGCGCTCTACTGCGTGGACGCGCCCATGGACACCGTGCTGCTGGGCCAAACGCGCGACGACGCGGCGGGCGAGGCGTTCGACAAGTGCGCCAAGCTGCTGGGCCTCGGCTATCCCGGAGGCCCCATCGTGGACCGGCTCGCGGCCACGGGTGACCCGCGCGCGGTGGAGCTGCCGATGCCCATGGCGCAGCGCAGCTCGCTCGAGTTCAGCTTCTCGGGCCTCAAGACCGCCATCGCGCGGCGTGTGGAGCGGGAGGGCATCCCCGAGGGTCAGGCGCTCGCCGACCTGTGCGCGTCCTTCCAGCACGTGGTGGTGGAGACGCTCGTGCGCAAGAGCCTCGCCGCCTGCGCCGCCGAGGGCGTCGAGCACCTGGTGTTGGGCGGCGGTGTGGCCGCCAACAGCGGGCTACGCGCACGCGCCCAAGAGCTGGGTGCCGCCGCAGGAGTCACCGTGCACATCCCCACGCGGGCGTCGTGCACGGACAACGCCGCCATGATTGCGTATGCCGGCGCCTGCCGTCTGGTGCAGGGTGAGCGTGACGACCTCGGTCTCCAGCCCTTCACGCGGGACCCAGCGCGCGCACGGGGGCGCTTCAAGCCGGACGGGACGTTGAACACGAAGCACCTCTGAGGGGAGGTGTTGGGTGAGCGCTGGCTGTCGAGGAATCCAGCCTGTTTCAAGGCACTTGGGCACCCCCGGCTGAAGCCGAGGGCAGCA
>CAZEAA010000455.1:0-4929 GCA_964510015.1 uncultured Sandaracinaceae bacterium | reverse complement strand
CTGATGGCCTTGCCGGCCGTGCGATCGTCCAGCAGCGCCAGCAGCAGGTGCTCCAGCGTCACGTACTCGTGGCGCATGCGCTCGGCCGTCGCGAAGGCTTCGCGCAGCGTGTTCTGAAGGTCCTTGGCGATGCTTGGTCCAGCCATCAGTCGTCCGTTTCCTTGGGCCCTTCTTCGGGCTCCATGCTCAGCCGGAGGGGGAACTCGTGCTCAGCGGCCAGTTTCTCTACCGTGTCGATCTTGGTCTCCGCCACCTCCCGCGTAAAGACCCCCGCCACACCGACGCCGTTGTGGTGCACGTGGAGCATGACGCGTGTGGCGCTCGCTTCGCTGTGTCGGAATACGCTCATAAGCACGTAAACGACGAAGTCACGCGTGGTGAAGTCGTCGTTGTGCATGAGCACCCGGTACATCGGGGGCCGCTTGGTCTTTTCCCGCGTGCGTGTCTCGACAACGACGTCGCCGTCATCTTCGATCGGTTTGGCCATGGCGAGAGCGTAGCAGGGCGTGGGACGCGTCGAGCCGCGATCAGGGGCTGACGCGAGCCGACGCCGCCAACCGCATCAGCGACTCGCGATCCATGTCGCCGGTGAACGCGTAGGACAGGCCAGCGTGGCGCCGCACGGGCACCGCGTACCCCCGCGCGCTGCCGTAGAACATGTCGTGGTTGCCGAGCCGCACCGGCGCGCCCGCGGGCACCTCGGGGGAGGGGAAGACCACCACGGTGACGCGGCGTCCCTGCACCTCGTAGAAAAGGGCGGCGGCGCGCTGGTCCTGCACGTTCGACACGCGCGCACCCACCAGACGGGCGTCCTGCCGGTCGAAGCGGGCGGGCCGCACCGGGAAGGCCACGCGGCCCTGGAAGTAGCGCTGGACCTGCGTGGCTTCGGCCTCGGGGATGTCCGACGGGAGCTGGCTCGAGTGCAGCTGCACCACGTCTTCCAGCATGCTGGCGGAGGCCAGGTTGGCGTCATCGGTGACGCCGGTGCTGCCCACCACCACGAACAACACCGCCGCAGCGGCCACCATGGGCACGGCCTGCCTGAGCGGCACGGGCGACACGGTGATGAACGGGGTGCGACGCTGCGCAGGGGCCTGCTGCAGGGCCAGACGCACGCGCTCCTCGAGGCTGGTGGGGGTGACGGTGGTCAGCGCCCGGGCGCGGAGCTCGTGCCGAATGAGGCGGTCGAGCTCCAGCAACTCCTGGCAGTCGGCGCACGCATCCACGTGACGCTCGAACTCGATCTGCGTCGCGGGGTCCAGCTCGCCATCGACGAGCGCTCCCATGTTCCGCTGAACCAGCTCGCACTTCATACGTGCCCCACGTCCTTTCCTCGTCCGGTTTCGCCGGCGGCCTGCTCGGCCAAGGTACGAGCGGCTTGCCGCTCACGGAATTCAGCCAGCGAGATGGGCGCCTCGCTCGCGTCCACGGCCCCGACTGCTGCGGGCTGGATGATGCCCATGGCCAGCGCTTGCTCCACCAGCTCGCCCTGCATGGTCTTGCGGGCGCGGTGCAGGCGCGACATCACGGTGCCGATGGGGCAACCCACGATGTCTGCGATCTCCCGGTAGGAGAGCTCTTGAATGTCGGCCAGCTCGATCATGACTCGGTGCTCGGCAGGCAAACGCACGAGCGCGGCTTCGATTTCATCCGCCAGCATCTTGCGCTCCACGTCGTCCACCGGGCTGCGCAGGCGGCGCATGGTGGCGCGGCTCATGGTGGCCTCGCCCACGGGGCGGGCCATCTCACCGTCGAACACCGCCCGCTCGCGCACGGTGCGGCGGTAGCGGTTGATGAACGTGTTGGTCATGATCTTCAGCAACCAGGCCTTGAGGTTGGTGCCAGCCTCGAAGCGGTCGTAGAAGCGGAAGGCCTTCAGCAGCGTGTCCTGGACCAGGTCCTCGGCCTCGGCCGGGGCCCGCGTCAGGCGCAGTGCAGCTCCGTAGAGCGTGTCCAAGTGGGGAAGGGCCTCCCGCTCGAACTCCAAGCGGAGCTTGTCGGCGGCCTTCGTGTTGGATTTCTTGGTGAAAATGCCCATGACAGGGGGTGAACGTCCGAGGGACGACTTCTATTCGTCCTCAGCATGCCACACCGTCACGATTCTGGGCCAGGGCGGCCTGGCGACGCCCCCTCAGTGGTCGTCTTCGGACGGCTCGTCCTGGTCGTCAGGCTCGCGCCCCCCGCGGCGGGTCACGGAGACCAGGCGATCTTCCAGCTCTTCGATGCGCGACTGCAGGCGCCGCACCTCGGTCTGGAGCTGGTTCACCGTGCCCATGGCGCTCTGCACGATGGACTTCACGCGGTCGTCGGCCTTGCGCTGCAGCTCGTCCAGGGCTTCCTTGGTGTCCGCCATGATCTTGCGGTCGAAGCGCTCGGCCGGCGGCGGAGGCGTGGTGAGCGGACGCGGGGGCGGCTCGCTCGGACGGTGCGGCGGCTCGTCCTCGTCGCGACGCACGAGCTTGCCCATGGGACCTTCCATGAACGTGTTCATCAAGCGGTCGCGTCCCTCTTGCACGAACGAGCGCAGGCTCGTCAGGGTGCGGCGCTCGTCGCCGTTGCGCTCTTCCTCGTAGATGATCTGCGCGAGCGTGACGCGCGTGAGATCCTCTTTCGACTTGTTGTCGATGATCTGCACGTTCTCGCCCACCCGAACGAACTCGGCGATGTCCTGCAGCGTCACGTAGCGGCTCTCGCGGGTATCGTAGAGCTTACGATTCGCGTAGCGCTTGATGACACGCGGGGTGCCGACGACGGTCTCGTTCATTCGGACTCGTAGGTTCTAAGGAAAGGCGGGCGACAACTCGGGTGTGCAAATAGCCCGCAGTAATGCAGTGCGTCAAGCTGGCGCAAACCGTGGGCGTTCGTCACTCTCTCCAGCATGGGCGACTTCGCGGCCCCGGACCAGAGCGACTTCCAGAGCCTCGCGCGACGACTGCGCGGTGTAAAGGATGTTGCGCTGCGCGTGGGCGGTTGCCGGGCCGCCCTCGGGGAGCTGGATGGAGTGCGCCTCGACGCCCTGGTGGCCGAGGCCCTCACGGCCGTGGTGGACGGCCTGGCTCCCGCGCAGGATGTCCTCATGGCGCTCGGCTTGGCGATCGAGTCCGGAGAGTGGGACGGCCTGCGTGGCCGCGCCGCGCTGAGCGCCCTCGGACGCGGGGACGCGCGCGTGGCGGAGTACCTGGTGCCGCAGCCCGAGCCGCCGCCCGAGGGCGTCCCGATGGCGGTCCCCGACTTCGGCAAGGGGCGTCCGCTCACCCTGGGGGAACGCAAGTCGGTGGCCCGAGGGCACGATCCCAACCTGATCGCCCGCGTGCTGCGCGATCCGGACCCGCAAGTGGTCGCCATCCTGCTGGGCAACCCGTCGCTGGTGGAGGCCCACGTGGTCCGCTTGGCGGCGCGCCGCCCCGTGAACCCCGCCGTGCTGCGCGAGGTCTACCGCTCCCTGCGCTGGTCCACCCGCCACGACGTGCGCCTCGCGCTGGTGCAGAACCCGTGGTGCCCGCTCGAGGTGGGCGTGCGCCTCGTGCCCCTGCTCACCGCGGCCGAGCGGCGCAGCGTGGGCCGCAGCGGGGAGCTGTCCGCGCAGATCCGTAGGCTGTGCGCGGCGCTGACGCCGGTGGCGGTGGATCCGATGGCGAACTGAGGGTGGTCGCGGGCTCGCGAACGGGCGGACTCAGCACTCGAGGCAGACTCTCGATGCTGGGAACCGTGCTTGTTTCATTGGGTTTGGCCACCCCGGCTCGAGAGCCGGGGCAAGGAGTCCGCGGCACACCACCAGCTGCACAGCTACCGAGGCGCATCAGTCGACCCATGGAAGAGGGTGAACTCGCGGTCGAAGCGCTGAAGAGGTGGGGAAGAGGCATCCAGCGCCGGGGGAGCAAGCGAGGCCCAGTCCCTCCCAGAGGGGGGACATTATCCAGGAATCGAGGCCCAGGACTCCTTGCCCCGGCTTTTAAGCCGGGGTGGCCAAAACCCTTGAAACAAGCCGATTCCAGAGCCCAAGAGCCTGCCTCCACCCCAAATTGAAAGAGGCGCCGACCTTCGTCGACGCCTCTCGCGTGCATCAGGAGCGTGCCTGACTCAGGTGCCGCCGGCGCCGCCGCGCTTCAGCTCGCCGAGCACCAGGCGGGCGATGCCCTTCAGGGTGTCGAAGACGCCTTCGCCGCTGGCCGCGCACGCCTCGTAGTACGGGACGTTGTTGGGGTTGAGCAGCTCTTGCAGCTCTTCCACGGACGCCACGCTCGGCATGTCGCGCTTGTTGTACTGGATGACGTAGGGGAGCTTGTCCAAGCTGTATCCCTGTTCCGCCAGGTTGGTGCGCAGGTTCTCCATGGACTCGATGTTCGCCTCCATACGGGCGATCTGCGAGTCCGCCACGAACACGATGCCGTCCACACCCTTGAGGATGAGCTTGCGGCTGGCGTCGTAGAACACCTGTCCGGGGACGGTGTAGAGGTGGAAGCGCGTCTTGAAGCCTCGAATCTCACCCAGCGCCAAAGGGAGGAAGTCGAAGAAGAGGGTGCGCTCGGTCTCGGTGGCGAGGGAGATCATCTTCCCCTTGGCCTCCGGATTGGTCTTTTGATAGATGTGCTGCAGGTTCGTGGTCTTGCCACAGAGACCCGGCCCGTAGAAGACGATCTTGCAGTTGATCTCGCGGTTGATGTAGTTGATGAACGACACGATCAGCTCCTAATCGTTGAACAAGTTGTCGATGTCGTCATCGGTGATCTCGGCGAAGGGAGTCTCCTGATTGGGGTCTTGCACCTTGTTCAGGAGCGCCTCGAAGATGAGGTTCAGCTGCTCGCTGGCCTTCTTCACGCGCAAGCGCACGAGCCCCAAGCTGGTCTTGTTGTCGAAGATCACCACGAGGATGACCCGGTTCCCCACCAGCTGGATATGGATGTTGCTCTTCTCGCCCTCGTGGAACTG
>CAZEAA010000454.1:0-4953 GCA_964510015.1 uncultured Sandaracinaceae bacterium | reverse complement strand
CCGTGTCGCAGCTGCGCGGGCTGGGACGCAGCCAGCAGAACATCGCGGACCGCTATGGCGTGACCCGCAACGCGCTCGGGCATCGCTCGCGGGACATCCGCACCGCGCTGTCGCTCACCCCCCAGACGCGCTGATCGCGCCTGTTTCTGGGAGCGCCGTGTCACGCGCTGGTCGGAAAGTTGCCGGCGATCGCTGCTCTGTCGTATGCGTCCGGGTGTGGATAGTCTGCCTGCCGCCACCTCCCTCTCACGTGCACTCCTGACCCTCTCGCGCTCGTCGGCGACGGGCGTGCTGAACGTGGTGGCGAGCGGCGTGGAGCGAGGACCGTCGCAAGCGCGCGTGAGTGTGGTGGCCGGGACACCGCGCGCCATCGCTCTGTCCGAGCCGGATGGCGACTCGCTCGGCGACTTGCTGGTGGCTAGCGGCGCCCTGCGCGTGGCGAGTGCGCTGGGTATCGAGGCGGCGCTCGGAGGTGACGCCGCGAGCCTGCGACCGGTGGGCGAGTGGCTGGTGGCGAGCGGCTTGGTCTCGCAGAGCGACGTGACCAGCGCGCTCACCCTGCAGCTGCGCCGCCGACTCATGCGGCTCTTCTCGTTTCGTGACGCGGACTATCGCTTCACCGCAGGCACCCCCGAGGTGGGCGTGCCGCTGATCGACGCGCCCGTGAACGTGTCTGAGCTGGTGCTGGGCGCCATGCGCGAGGCGCTCTCCGACGAGAGCCCCACCCAGCTGCGCCGTCGCCTGGGGGAAGACCTGCTGGAGCTCACGCCGTTGGGCGAGCAGATGCTGGAGGAGGCTGCGCTCGACCCGAGCGAGCTGGCCATGGTGTCCATGCTGCGCGCGAGCGCCTGTCAGGTGGACGCCGTGCTGCGCGCCTCGAGCGGCAGCATGCGCGCGCTGCGCACCTTGGCGAGCCTCAAGCTGGTGCGCGCCGTGGCCCCGCGCGGGCCCGACTCCTACGGCCTCTTGCTCCGCAAGCACCGCGAGGTGCAGCGCCACGCGAACCCCTGGACGCTGCTGGACCTACCTTCCACGGCGGCGCCCGATCAAGCGCGGGCCGCCCTGCGACGCCTCGCGAAGAGCCTGCACCCCGACCGCTTCCAGGGCAGCGGCTCGGCCTCGGCTCAGCGCATCTCGCACGAGGTGCTGACGGCGCTGGTCAGCGCGGAAGCGGACTTGCGCTCGGGCCGCTAGAGCTGCTGGTCGAGGCGGGCGATCATCGCGCGGCTGCGGTTGGAGAATCTGCAACCGTCGCTCGCAGATGAGTCGAGTTCACGAGCAGAGGTTCCCGGCGACGGCGCTGTCAGCGCCGGCCCTTCTTGGGCGCGGGCTTCTTCGCAGGCTTGACCTTGGCAGCCGGGGCCTTCTTCGCGGGCTTCTTGGGAACGGGCTTCTTGGCCACGGGCTTTGGAGCCACCTTGGCTTTGGGAGCAGGCTTCTTCGCGGCGGGCGCCTTGGGAGCAGGCTTCTTCGCGGGAGGCGCCGGCTTCTTGGGCGCGACCTTGGGCGCCGGCTTCTTGGGCGCGACCTTTGGTGCTGGCTTCTTGGGTGCCGGCTTCTTGGGTGCTGGCTTCTTGGGTGCCGGCTTCTTGGGTGCCGGCTTCTTGGGCGCGGGTTTCGCGGGGGCCGGCTCAGGCTTCTTCGCGTCGGCGCTCACAGCGGTAGCCTTCGCGGGCGCGGCCTTGGCGGACCCTGGCTTCACCACGGCGGCCGGCTTGGCGGGAGAAGGCTTGGGCGGCGCCTTGGCCGGAGCCATGGGCTTCGCAGGCACGGCCTTCGCGGGCGTTGCGACACCGGGCTTGGCGGGGACGCTCGAGGCGGGCTTCGCAGGCACGGCAGGCTTGGCCGGCGCACCCTTCGACGGGCCCACCACCTTGGCCGCGGCCGCTTTGGCCTTCTCGCCGGAGGACGCGACCATGGCGGCCATCGCGGCGACCAGCCGGCTGGGACGAGCGGGGGCGCCGTCCTTGCCCAAGATGACCCCGTCCTTGTTCTTGCGGAGGATCACGCGGCGCGGCTTGTCGCGCGGTTCGTCACTTGGGCTCCCGGTGACCACCGGCGCGCTGACGGTGCCCGCGGACGTGATGGGCGTGCGCGCGTGCCGCATGCCCACCATGTCGGCGGTGGGCATCTGACCGGCACGCGTGGCGGCCCGGT
Organism: uncultured Sandaracinaceae bacterium; assembly: GCA_964510015.1. Lineage (GTDB taxonomy): Bacteria > Myxococcota_A > Polyangia > Polyangiales > Houyiibacteriaceae > JADJJE01. Next base: position 2,796 of record CAZEAA010000454.1, on the reverse strand, counting down.
GCGCGGCTTCCATGGCTCCGGTCTTACCGAAGTACTTCTTCATGGGGTCGAGGTACAGCGTCCGCCAGATCTCGCGCGCGGCGGCCGAGTGGCCCGCCGGGATCTGCGAGTGTTGGATGCTGACCTTGGTGCCGCCGGCCGCCGGCTGGAGCAGGACGTCCACCGTGGAGTCCGGCGCGTCGGGCGGGAAGTCTTGCGTGCGCCACGCGAGCAAGATGCGCTTGCCCGTCTCGAGCTTCACGTGCGTGGCTTCGATGAAGCGAGCCCGCGCGGTGACTCGACCTCCCACCCACGGATTGATCACCGCGACCGAGCCCGTGATGGCGCTGTGGCGCCGAGAGTCCATCCACGCAGCGTAGATGGCGTTCGGGCTGGCCGGTATCAGAGATGAGACTTGAACCTCTTCGAGGGACATGGCGGTCCTGATCCGTCGCGTGTCACGAGAAAGAAGTCCACAAAAACCTTGACTAGCCCACCAACTTTGCAACGGGGCATTTCAAAAACGCGAACAATTTCAATGTGCCGATTATCGGCGATTCGTCCGAAAGCCGCGATCGTTCGGGGTCTTGTGACGGCTTGGCGCTCGCCACCCTCGCTCATTCGCTCTAGGCTCCGGCCGTCTTGACGCCTCTTCTCCATCCCATCTTCCTGGATCGCGGCGGCACGTTCTGCGACGGCGTCACTCGTGATCCGGTCAGCGGCACGCTGCGGGCCGCGAAGAGGCTGTCGACCGACGCTGCCCCGCTGGACGTCATCCGCGACCTGCTGCAGCTCGCGCCGGACGCCGACGTGCCAGCGTGCCACGTGCGCATGGGAACCACGCTGGCCACCAACGCGCTGCTCGAACGAAGGGGCGCTCGCACGGCGCTCGTGATCACACGCGGGTTCGGTGACCTGCTGAGCATCGGTGACCAGACGCGGCCCAAGCTCTTCGAGCTGGACATCGTGAAGCCCGCCCCGCTGTACGAAGCCGTGGTCGAGTTCGACGCGCGTGTGTCGGCGGCTGGGGAGCGCTTGCACGCGCTCGATCGCCCGGTGCTCCTGAGCGAGCTCGTTGCGCTGCGGTCGCGCGGGATCGAGTCCCTCGCGGTGGCGCTGCTGCACGCGCCCACGTCGCCAGACGACGAGCTGGCGGTGGCGGAGCTCGCGCGGGACGCAGGCTTTCGTTGGGTCACGCTCTCGCACGAGGTGGCCCACACGCTCGGCTTCTTGGCGCGCGCCGAGACCTGCGTGGTGGACGCGTACCTCACGCCCGTCATCCGAACGTACGTGGCGGAGCTGCGCAGAGCGCTCCCCGGCAGCCGCCTCGAGATGATGCAGAGCGGCGGCGACGTGATGGACGCCGAGCAGTTCCGCGGACGCGATGCGGTGCTCTCCGGACCCGCCGGCGGTGCGGTGGCGGTGGCCGACGTGGCTCGTCGGGTGGGCGCGCAGCAGGCCATCGGCTTCGACATGGGCGGCACCAGCACGGATGTCTGTCGCTTCGCGGGCGAGCTCGAGCGGGTCTACGAAGCGCGAGTGGCCGGCGCGCGGCTGCGCGTCCCCATGCTGGACATCCACACGGTGGCAGCCGGCGGTGGCTCCCTCTGCCGCCTGATCGGGCGGCGCCTGGTGGTGGGCCCCGAGAGCGCGGGCGCCCGTCCGGGGCCGCTCTGCTACGGCGACCCGCTCGCCACGGAGCTGACGCTCACCGACGTGGCGCTCTATCTGGGCCGCGTGCCGGATGGCCGCTTCCCGTTTCCCCTCGAGGCCGGGCGCGTGGCGCAGAAGCTCACCGAGCTGAGCTCCCAGTTGGGCTACGGGCAGGGCGAGCAGGGCGCCGCCCGCGTGGCCGAGGGGTTCTTGGAGGTCGCGGCCGCCACCATGGGAGAAGCCATTCGGAAGGTCTCCGTGGCCCGCGGGCACGACGTGCGCGAGCACACGCTGATCGTGTTCGGTGGCGCGGGTGGGCAGTACGCCTGCCGCATGGCGCGGACGTTGGGCGTGCGCACCCTGGTGTTCCATCCGCTGTCGGGCGTGCTCTCGGCCTACGGCATGGGCGTGGCCGACACCGCGTGGCACGGGCTGCGCGACGCGGGCGGGCTGCCTCTCCACGACGCGAACGTGTCGGCGCTGCGCGCGGTGGCCGCCGAGCTGGTGGCCGCTGGGCGAGCGGTCCTCACGGCGGAGGACGGTGATGACCCAAAGGGTGGCGGTGACGGTGATGACGCGGCGGCCCCCCGCTTCGACGTGGAGCTCAAGCTGGACCTGCGCTCGGCAGGCACGGACACGTCGCTGGCCATCCCCATGGCCGACGCCGCCTCCATGCAGGCCGCCTTCGAGCGGGACCATCGGCGCCTCTTCGGCTACGTGCGCGACCAGCCTGTGGTGTGCGCCGCCGTGCGCGTGCGCGTGGTTCGACGCTCGGTGATCATGGGCGCGCCCAGCGCTGGGCAGGCGAGCGGTCCGCCGCCCGCCGCCCACGAGGCCCTCCTGGCTCAGGCGTTGGGGAGCGCCTCGGCGGCACGCACCACGCGGCTCTTCGTGGACGGCGCGTTCCACGACGTGCCCCTCTACGCGCGTGAGCAGCTGCCCGACGAGGTCGCCGGCCCCGCCGTGATCGCGGAGGCCACCGCCACCTTGGTGATCGAGCCAGGCTTCGTGGTGCGCCGCGGACCCGACGACATCTTGGTCGCCACCGACGAGCGGGACGCGCTGCTCGAGCGCGGGCTCGCCGCGGAGGACACGCAGGTCGACCCGGTGCGCCTCGAGATCTTCCACCATCGCTTCATGTCCATCGCCGAGCAGATGGGGGCC
>CAZEAA010000453.1:1315-4956 GCA_964510015.1 uncultured Sandaracinaceae bacterium | reverse complement strand
GCTTCGCCATCGAAGTCTTCCCGTCGGACTTGTGACCAGTCGATAGACGCCCACGACTACGTCAACGTCGCGCTGATCGCGGGCTTTGGATCAGTGCATCGAGACGCGGAGCGAGGGCCGACCACGTCTGGGCCTCGGCCGCCTGCCTTGCGCGCGCGGCACGCTGCTGGGCCGACGCGGGATCCGCGAGCAGCTGCACCACCTCCGCGCGGAGCGCGTCCTCGTCGTCGGGAGGCACCAGAAGGCCCAGTTCGCGGCCCCGTAGCGCTTCGGCGACACCACCCGTGTCGCTGGCGATCACCGGCAGCCCCGCCTGCATGGCCTCCAGGAGCGCGGTCGGGGTGCCTTCCTCGCGCCCGTCCGCGAGCCGCCGCGAGGGCAGCACGAACGCGTCGGCAGCCTGCAGCCAGGCGGCCTTCTCGCTTCCGAGCACCACGCCCACGAAGCGCACGGTCACGCCCAGCTGCTCGGCCAAGCGCTCGAGCTCGCCACGCGACGGACCTTCACCGGCCACCACGAGCGTGGCCTCGGGAACCCCACGTAGCGCCCGGATCAGCACGTCGAGGCCCTTGATGGGAACCAGGCGCCCGAGCGTGAGCAGCACCGGGCCGCGGAGCTCCAAGGCCGCGCGTGTGGCGCCGCGATCCACGAGCGGGGTGACCGCGTCGATGCCCATGGCCAGCACGGACGCATGCGGGATTGCCTCACCGACAAGGGCCTCGAAGCGCTGCCGGTGTCCGTGCGACACGAAGGTGATCGCGTCGCAGCCCGACGCGATGCGGCGGGCGAGCTGGGCTCCAAGCGGCATGTGCTCGAGCAGGTGGATGTCGGCGCCGTGGGTGACCACCACGTGGCGCGCTCGCAAGCGCTTCGGCAGCAGGGTCGCGATGAACGCGCTCGGCACGGCCCAGTGCGAGACCAGCACGTCGTGGGAGCGTGCTTGCCGTGCGAGGTGACGGGCCAGCGCGAGCGGATACGTGACCGCGCCCAGCCACGCGAGCGGATCGGAGCGCAGGTTCTCGGGGGCACCCGCGCGGTGGAACGTGCGCTGCAATGCAGGCGGCCATGCGTACGTGAGTCGCGTGACGCTCGGCGCGTCGGGTTCACGCAGCGGCAGGTGGGGCGGCGAGGCGAGCGCGGGGGCCACCACCGACACGTGATGTCCGGCGGCGAGCAGCGTCTCGGCGAAGCCCTGCACGAAGAGCCCCGCTGTGTCTTCGGGCCCGGCCGGGTAACTGGTGGTCAGCAGCAGGACCCGCAGACCACGGTGGGCACCCGTGCTCACGGAGGCGGCGCGAGCGTCGCGCGAGCCGTGAGCGAGCCGAGCGGTGCGCCGTGCGAGACCGGCGCCTCGACGTCGTTGGCCTGCTCCATGAAGCGCCGCACGGCGGCCCGGCCGAGCACGAACGGCACCACGAACAGCGCGTGACGCCAGCCGATGCCGCTGACCTCGTCGCGGTAGACCGGCCGCACGGGCACGTCCACCACGCGCACGCCGCGCGACGCGCACTGCGCGAGCAGGTCGTTCGGGTAGCCGTAGCGGGGCCACAGATCGTCGAGGTCGAGGCGCGCGGCGGCGTCCACCTGCAGCGCGCAGTAGCCACACTGCGAGTCTTCCACTGGCGTCTGCGTCACCAGCCGCGTCATGGCCGAGAGCACGTGGTTTCCGGCGAAGCGCTGGGGCGGCATCAGCTCGCGCGCGCCGGGCCAGGCCAGGCGGTTGCCCTTGGCGTAGCCGGCCCCGCCCTCGATGACGGCGTCCAGCAGCGCGGGCAGGTCGGCGGGATCCATCTGCCCGTCGCCCGCCATCACCACGGCCACCTCGCAGCCCGCCGAGAAGGCCTCGCGGTACCCGGTCACCAGCGCGGCGCCCACCCCGCGGTTGACGGCGTGCCGCACCACGCGCACCCGTGGGTCACGCTGGGCCACCTCTTCGGCGCGCGCGAACGTGTCGTCCGGGCTGCCGTCGTCCACCACCACCACGTCGTCCACGTAGGCCGGCACGGCGGCGAGCGCACGCTCGATCATGCGACCTTCCAGGTACGCCGGCATGACCACGGCGACGCGCGCGTGTTTCCACATGGGCCAAGGGCTAGCACTGGGGCGGGCTGCGTCCAACTCGCCCGTGCGCGGCTTTCGGACGGCGGCGGGAATCTTGACCGGCGGGGCGCGGCGGGGGCAGAAACGGGTATGCGCGCCTCGGCCCTGCTCTCCTTCGGCATCCTCTCGCTCGTCTTCGCTGGCTGTGGCGGCAGCACCACCACTCCCGAGACGGCCTCGGCCGAGGCACCCTTGGCAGAGGCGACGCCGGCCGAGCCTCCGCAGCCGCGGCGCGAAGGCACCATCACGCGCGCCGAGCTGCTCCCCGTGCTGGAAGGCGGCCTCGGGCGCTTCCTGGGTGGTGTGGGCACGGAGCCCGAGGTGGAGGCCGGCCGCTTCGTGGGCTGGCGCATCACCCGCTTCTTCCCCGAGGACCCGCGCTTCACGGGCATCGCGCTGCACACCGGTGACGTGGTCACGCGCGTCAACGCACAGCCGATCGAGCGACCGGAGCAGGCGTTCCGCGTGTGGGACGGCCTGCGCGTGGCGAGCGAGCTGGTGGTGGACTTCCAGCGCGACGGCGAGCCCCAGCAGATGCGCTACGCGATCGAGGACTGACGTCCCCGCAGCAGAGGAGCGGCCTGCTACCATGGCGGCCGCATGCCCTTCGAACCGCTGTTCCGCGACCTCAACGAACTCTTCCAGCGCAGCGTGGCGCAGTACGCCGAGCGACCGCTGTTCGGGACCAAGCGTGGGGGCGCCTGGTCGTGGATCACCTACGCCGACTTCGCCCGCGAGGTGGATGCTGTCCGCGCGGGCCTCGCCGGCCTCGGTGTGAGCGCCGGTGACCGCGTGGCCATCATCGCCAACAACCGCGTGGAGTGGGCCGCACTGGCGTATGCCACCTTCGGGCTCGGCGCCGCCTACGTGCCCATGTACGAGGCGCAGCAGGCCGACGAGTGGCGCTTCATCGTCAGCGACTGCGGCGCGCGCGTGGTGTTCGTCGCCAACGACGGCATCGCGCAGACCCTGTCGAAGCTGCGCCCCGAGCTGCCGAGCGTGGTGCACCTGGTGTCGCTCGCCGCGAAGGCCGGCAGCGCGGACACGACCTACGAGGCGGTGCGCGACCAGGGCCGCCACAAGGCCGTGCCGGTGCTGGCTGCCGAGGCGAACACGCCAGCGACCTTCCTCTACACGTCGGGCACCACCGGACAGCCCAAGGGGGTGGTCCTCTCGCACGCCAACATCGCGCTGAACGTGAGCGCCGTGCACGAGGTGTTCCCCATGGCGCCGGAAGACCGCTCGCTCTCGTTCCTGCCGTGGGCTCACACGTTCGGGCAGACCGTGGAGCTGCACGGCCTCTTCTCCATGGGCGCCTCCATCGCCATCGCCGAGTCCGTGCCGCGCATCCTCCAGAACCTGGGCGAGGTGCAGCCCACGCTGCTGTTCGCGGTGCCGCGCATCTTCAACCTCATCTACGACACGGTGCACAAGAAGGTCGCCGAGGAGGGCGGCCGGAAGCAGAAGCTCTTCCGCGCGGCGCTCGCCAACGGCAAGCTGCGCAAGGACCTGGCCAGCCGCAACGAGTTCAGCGGCGTGGC
>CAZEAA010000453.1:0-1215 GCA_964510015.1 uncultured Sandaracinaceae bacterium | reverse complement strand
GTGCGCGTGGAGATCGACCGCAGCGTGACCGGTGACCCGCAGCACGGCGAGGTGCTGGTGTTCGGGCACAACGTCATGCTGGGTTACCACGGGCTGCCGGAGGCCAACGCCGAGGTGTTCGTGGAGCGCAAGGGCGAGCGCGGCCTGCGCACCGGCGACATGGGCTACCTGGACGGGGAAGGCTTCCTGCACCTCAGCGGGCGCATCAAGGAGCAGTACAAGCTCGAGAACGGTAAGTTCGTGGTCCCCACGCCGCTCGAGGAGCAGCTCGAGCTCAGCCCGTACATCTCGAACGTGATGCTCTTCGGCGCCAACCGTGAGTACAACGTGGCGGTCATCGTGCCGGACTTCGACCTACTGCTCCCGTGGTGTGCGCAGCACCGCGTCCCGGCCACGGCCGCCGAAGCCGTGCGTGACCCGCGCGTGCGCGACCTGTTCGAGCGCGAGCTGGACCGGCAGAGCGGGGAGTTCCGGGTCTACGAGAAGGTCCGCAAGTTCGTGCTGGTGACCGACGACTTCACCACCGAGAACGGCATGCTGACGCCCACGCTGAAGATCAAGCGCGCCGAGGTGCTGGCCGTGCACGGGCCGGCCCTTTTGGCGCTCTACGACTGAGCGCCCGAGTCGATGGCGCGCTCGCTGGGCTCGGGGCCCGAGTACTTGGCCAGCAGCGCGGTCAGCAAGAAGCCGAGGACGCCGATGCCCACCGCCCAGACGAGCTGGAGGGTGGAGGGCTCGCCGAAGGTGGGCCAGCGCGCCATGTCCACCACGCTGCCGCACAGGAAGCCCAGCATGGCGCCCAGCGTCACCTTCTCGTGCCGGACCAGCAGGCGGGCGATCACGTTGCTCATCCCGAGAGCGCCCACCAGCGCCCCGAGGGCCACGGGCAGCGTCGCCTCTTGCGCGGTGCTCACGGACGAAGCGCTGGCGCCGAGGGCAGGGGCCCCCACCAGCGCGAGGATGCTCGCGCCGCTGATGCCCGGCAGCATCATGGCGGCTCCCGCCGTGACGCCAGCGACGAGCAGGAAGCCGTTGCCGGGGTCGGCCGCGGCCTCGCCCGGTTCCACGAAGGCCAGCACCACCTTCAGCACGAAGGCCACCAAGAACCCCGCGAAGACGCGGCCGTCGGTGGGGCGTGCCAGGCCCCAGACCACGGGCACGCCGCCGAGCGTGATGCCCATGAAGAGGCTGTAGATGCCCACGCGGTACTCGCCC
>CAZEAA010000452.1:0-4958 GCA_964510015.1 uncultured Sandaracinaceae bacterium | reverse complement strand
CCGTCGAGCACGTACGTGTGCCGACCGAGCTCCGCGTCCCTGGCGCTGACGTCTCCGGCGACGGCTGGTACTACGACGACTTCAACCCGACCGAATGGCCGCGCCAGGGTCCGGGCATCCGCTACACGGGGAGCGTGTTCTATGCGCCGGGGTCCACGGTGCGCGTGGAGTGCGTGAGCGCTGCCACCACCTCGAGCGGAGATGGCGGTGTGCGGGACACGTGCGTGCCCAGTGCGGATTGACGACATGGTGGCTGACGCGTCGCGGCGCGTTCGAGCCCCGCGGAACCATCACGTCAACGAGGACGAGGCCTTGGCGGCTTTGGGTCAGGCCGGCTGGCGCTGACGATCCATGTACCACTTCATGGTGAGCGGCACCTTCAGGATCCACTCCTGCAGGGTGGGCCGCAGGCCCACGCTCACCACGCCGCTGTCGATGCCCACCATGGCGCCGAAGCTGACCAGCGTGTGGTCCGGCCCGCGCCGCGCGAGGCGGATGAAGCCCCAGCCGGTGCGGATGTCATGCGGGCGGGTCTCGTCGAGGTTGAACAGCACGGTGTGCGTGCCCGGCTCGAAGAGGAAGTTCATGAAGTAGCTGATGTCCACCGGGCCGCGCTGGTGCCGCAGGGCGACGACACGGCTGGTGCCGACCTGGCCCACCTGACGGGCGCTGCGCACCTGGGGGAGCATCTCGGTGTAGCGCCGCGGATCGGAGAGCGCGCGCCACACGTGCTGGAGCGGCGCGGCGATGACCTGGTAGCTGGTGCCGCCGAACGTGACCTGCTCGCCCACGCGACGCAGCGCGGGGCGCGTGACCAGCTCACCCCGCTGCAGCCGCGCGCGTTCCGCTGCAGACAGATCCTGCTGAGCGAACGCTGTCACTGGAACGCCCAGCGCGAGCGTCACGACGACAGCCAGCGCAGCGGTCCACGAGGGCAACCGGCGACGGGAAATTTGGGTTGTGAGGGGGAACACAGACATCCAGCTCCCAAAGTGTGCCGGCTCTCGCCGGATGCGCAAGTACCCGGCAATCACCGTTTATGGACATACCTTTACCGAGCGCTGTGCAGGGAAAAGTCGAGACGCATGACGTACCCTCCCATTCACCACCATGGACGCTCCTCACCTCCTGCTCCCTCGCGTGAGCGCATCCAGCGGGGGACCGGGCTTCTTCTTCTACGCTCTCTTTGGGATGCTGGGCCTCTGCTACGTGTTGTTGGCCATCATCTTCTTGGGTCCCCAGGGCGCCACCATCGCGACGGTGGACAAGGTCATCGGCTTCGTCATCGTCTCGGCACTCGCCGCGGCGGCCGGTGGGCTCTACCTCTACGTGTCACGCGGTGAGCACGTCCGCCTGACCCCCGAGAGCATCAGCCTGCTGCGCGGCAGGAAGGTCACGCGCACGTTCGCGCGGGACGCCATCCACTTCATCGCGGTCATCACCACGGAACCGCGCGGACCGAACGTGGTGGAGCGACGGCTGGTCTCACTCGGCGACGCCACCCGCCGAAACGACCAGGTCTCCCTCGGAACCACCATGCTCTTCGTGAGCAACGCCCCCGCGAAGGACGGCGACGTCATCGCGTTCGTCAACAGCTCGTGGCGCAGGCCGGCCGATCGCGAGGACCTGATCCTGTTCCACCCGCACAAGGAGGCGGTCGAGTGGATCGCGACGTACTTTCCCGAGAAGTTGGTCGGCTGACGCGGGCACCTCGCGGGCCGTCCCTCAGCCCTGCATGCGCTTGCCGGTCTCACGCAGGCGCTTCACCAGCACGCGCACGATCTCGCGCGTGGCGGCCGGGCGGTGCGTCATCAGCTCGTCGAGGTCGGCGCCCCGCAAGCGAATCACCCGCGTGGCGCTGAGACAGCGCGCGTCGGCGCTGCGTGGCTGCGAGTCCAAGAGGGCCAGCTCGCCGAAGAACTCGCGCTCCCCCATGCGCGCCAGCTCCACCTCCCCGTGCAGCATGGCCACGCAGCCGCTGAGCACCACGTAGAGGGCGTCCCCGGGGTCGCCGTTCTCGAAGACCACGTGGCCCGGCGGGAACTCGAGCGTGTCCACCATCTCGGCGAGGCGCCGCAGGTCCTCCCCCGCCAGCTCCTGGAAAAGCGGCACGCTGCGCAAGAAGCGCATCTTCTCGAAGAGAGGCACCATGCTGTCGTTCACCGCAGAAGAGAAGCGCGTCAGGAAGCGCTCTCCGTAACAGAGGCGCGCCACGCCGGTAAGCAGATCATCCCCCAGGGCGACGATGGCGTAAAGCGGGTCGTCGAGCGCCGCCTGGTCCAGCACCTCGAGCTCGCGCGCGGCGGCCACGCGCTCCCGCAGCGAGAGGCGCTCGAACAGGGGCACCACCCACGGGGCCAGCACCGGGTCGAGGTCCATCTCGAGCAGCTCCGCCACCTGGGCGTCGCGCCCGGCCGAAGGGCGCCGCCGCGCCACGAGCACCGCCGACACCAGGCGCCGCTTGCCGCGCAGCAAGAGCAACGCGAGCACGTCCTGGCGCGCCCGCTCGATCCCGAGCTCCAGCTCGTGCACCAGCGGCATGAACGCTTCGTCCACCTCCCAGTCCACGTTCCCGTCGTCACGCGCGAGGCCGGCCAGGATGCTGAAGCGCTGAAACGCCGGGGTCGCATCCCGCTGCACCAGCGGAAGCACGGCGCTCACGTCGAGGGGCGGGTGGCGTCCGTCGCGCACGCTCTGCCCGAGGGCCTGCGTGGCGCTGCGCCGGATGTCGGGGTCCGAGTGCCCGAGCAGGCGCAGCACCAGCGCCTCGGCGGGCGGGGCCACGCTCTCGCGCGCCATGCGGCTGGCGATGCGGCTGAGGCTGGCCGCCAGCGTGTCCGGGCCCGAGGCGCTCGCGGGCGTGCCATCGGCGAGCGTGAGGTCCACCAGCGCGCGCGCCACCGGCGGGGCCACGCGCGGGTCCTTGAGCAAGCGCACCACGTCGGGCAGCAGGCTGAGCGCGCCCGCGCGGATGACGGCGAAGGCGGCGGTGGTGCGCGCCTCCGGGTCGCCCTTCTCCAAGATGAACGACAGCGTGCTCTGCACGCCGCGCGCCTCGATGCTGTCTTCGTCCAGCACGAAGAGCGCCTCGCGCAGGCGGGCCGGGTCCGCGGTGGGGCTCAAGAACGGAAGCAGCGCCTGGCCCAGCTCCTCGCCTTCGAGCGTCCACACCAGCACGCCCACCCGGGCGGCGGCCGCCACCTCGGGGTCCGGGTCCCCCGACAGCTGCTCGAGCGCCGTCAGCGCGGACCGCTCAGGGTTGGGGCAGGCCCGCAGCGCACGCACGCACGCGAGGCGCACCACCGGCTCGGGCTCGTGGCACACGTGGGCCGCCACCGTTCCGCCCACGAACTGCGTGTTGCGCGAGAGGCCGCGCGCCACGGTGAGCCGCACGTCCGGGTTCGAGTGGCGCAGCCCCGTGCTCAGCACCTCGGCGCTCTTCTGCCCATCGGTCGACGCCAGGATCTCGGCCGCGAGCGACGCGCGCTCGGGGTCGTCGCCGAGCAGCTCCACGCGGAACGCGCTGTAGGTCTCGGCGTCCAGCGTGTCGGTCTTGCGGGCGCGCGGGCTGCCGATCTCCCAGCGGCGCTCGTCCACCGCGCGATGCAGCGCGTGCGTGTAGGTGGCCCGCGCGTAGGCCGCGATGAGCCACGCCATCAGCGCGGCGGTCAGCACGGTCAGCAGGGCCGCGATGCGCGGGTCGGCATCATTGGGCAGCGCGGTCAGCAGCAGCGCGGTCAGCGCGTAGCCCCCCGGCGCCAGCACGCCTCGAATGGCGCTGCGCGCTTGGCCACGCCGCACCCCCGACAGCGGCGTGTGCAGCTGCTCCGTGGAGTTGGACCAGATGGACTGCTTCAGCACGCGCGCGCAGCCACGCAGCAGGACCGCGGTGCCGAGCCCCGGCACCACGATGGCCATCAGCGCGAGGCCCACGATCAAGCACGGGAAGAGCAAGAGCGAGCGCGTGGCGCCGAGCGACGCGAGCATGCGCCCGGCGGGGCCCGCGAGGAGCAGCAGGCTGATGAGGCTGGTCACCGCGAAGTACGTCCCGAAGAACGACGAGATGGCGTCGGCGTCTTGGTACGTGGTGCGCGCGAGGCTCATGAGGTGGAAGTCCATGAACTGCTCGATGACCAGCGAGAGGATCGCCAGCGCCGTCAGCAAGCGCATGAGCGGGTCCGCCCCCACGAACTGGAAGCCATCGCGGAAGCTGTCGAGCAGCGAGCCGTGCCCGCGCGCGCGGGGCCGCGACTCGTGGAGATCGTGCTGGCGCATGGCGCGGATCAACACCAGGCACAGGCCCAGCAGCAGCGGCGCGAACAGCAGCAGCGTCTCGCTGCCGAGCCAGGAGCTGAGCGGCGTGACCAAGAACCCGAAGAGCGACCACGCGAGGCCCGCGCCGATGCCCGCGATGGGCATGAGCTTGCGCGCGCTGCGGGCGTCGGTCGCCGCCGAGGCCACCGACCAGACCTGGATGACCAGCACGCCGCTGGCCGCCTCGATCACCACGTAGAGCACGAAGCGCACTGCGGCCACGTCGGTCCACAGCAGGGCGTAGAGGCCCACGAGCGCGGCCGCGCTGCCGCTCACGGTGGCGCGCGCCAGGGCCTCGGTGCTCATGCGCGGCGTGAGCACCAACAAGAGGCAGCTGGTGAGCGCGAGCACCACGGCGCTGGCCGCGAAGGCCCACGGGATGGCGGAGCGCGGATAGGCCGACAGGAAGATGCCGGACTGCGCCGCCTTCATGAGCACCAGCGCGGCGCTCATGCTGAAGATCAGCGCCAGCATGCGCAGGGCCCGCGCGCCGCTGCCCTCGGGGATGGCCAGCGCGCTCGCGAAGATCCGTGCGACGCGGTCCAGCTGCAGAGGTCGACCGGCTGCCACTCCCCCCGTCATGTCAGCGACCTGACGGCGCGGGGCTGGCGGGCGTCGGCGGCGTGGCCGGCGCGGGGCTGGCC
>CAZEAA010000451.1:0-4964 GCA_964510015.1 uncultured Sandaracinaceae bacterium | reverse complement strand
GGGCCGACAAGATCCTCTACGCCGGCTACTTCCCGGCGGGGCTCACGCTCGAGCGCATCATTGGCGAGCTTCCTCGGGTGTCGTTCAAGCCCGAGGTCTGGCCCAAGTTCCTGTACGGGAACGCCTGTCGCGTCCTCAAACGGGTACCCACAGATTTTCCCTTCTCGGGCGACTTGGGGTAAAGCGGGCTCCAACACGGAGTCATGCGATGAACTTGAGCGAGACAGTGGCGCTGGTGACCGGCGGCGCCTCCGGCCTGGGTGAAGCGACCGCGCGGCGCTTCGTGGCAGCGGGCGCCCACGTGGTGGTGGTCGACCTCAACGACGAGCGCGGCAGCGCCCTCGCGAGTGAGCTGAGCGGCAAGGTGACCTACGTGAAGGGCAACGTGGCCGACGCCGACGACATCGCGCGCGCCGTGGCCGCTGCCGAGGCCGTGGGTCCGCTGCGCGTGGCCGTGAGCTGCGCCGGCGTGGGCGTGGCCATGAAGGTGGTGGGCCGCGAGCACGAGCCGCACGACCTCGCCGCGTTCCAGAAGATCATCACCGTGAACCTGGTGGGCACCTTCAACGTGCTGCGCCTCGCCGCGGCCTCCATGAGCAAGAACGAGCTGCTCGGCGAAGAGCGCGGCGTGGTCATCAACACCGCGTCCATCGCGGCCTACGACGGTCAGATTGGGCAGGTGGCCTACGCCGCGTCGAAGGGTGGCGTGGTGGGCCTGACGCTCCCCGCGGCGCGCGACCTCTCGAAGAACGCCGTGCGCGTCATGACCATCGCGCCGGGTCTCTTCAAGACGCCGTTGCTGATGGCGCTTCCCGAGCCTGCCATCGCGGCGCTCGGCCAGAATGTGCCCAACCCCAGCCGCCTCGGGGACCCCTCGGAATACGCGCAGCTCGCGCAGCAGATTGTCGAAAACCCCTACCTGAACGGCGAGGTCATCCGCATCGACGCCGCTCTCCGGATGGCACCGCGATGACTCACTCCAAGAACCGTGTCGCCAGCTTCGGCTGCATCCTCTTGACCCTCGCCAGCATCGGCTGCGGTGGCAGCGTGAGCGGCAGCCTGCGTGACGCCGAGGACTCGGGCAGCGCGCCGGCCGGCATGACCGTGGTCTACGACGACCACTCGACGGGCTTCGGCGGCGAGCGCATCGAGCTCAACCCCGAGGGTGAGCTCACCCTGCGCCGCTACCGGCCGGCGCTCGGCGGCGAGTCCGAGGTGGCCGAGACCGTGCGTGGCACGCTGCCGCCCGAGCGCCGCCTGGAGCTGATCGCGCTCCTCGTGGAGATCGAGGCGTGGGACCAGCACGACATGCCGGAGACCTCGCTCAACGACGCGCGCGCCGAGCTCGAGGTGCGCGTGGGCAGCGACCGCTCGCGCATCTGGGAGTGGGCCGACGACCTGGACGCGAACCAGCGCCTCAGCCGCGTGGAGCAGCTGCTCCTGCGCTTCGCGGCCGACCTCGAGGCCGAGTCGGCTCCGGCTGGCGAGGGCACCGCAGGCGGCGAAGCCCCGGCGGAGGGCGACGTTCCGAACGACGAGCGCGCCGTGCCGGGGGTGGCTCCGGTGCAGATCACCGATCAGTCTCGTCCGCGCCGCTGACCCGGCTTGAAGCAAGGCATTTGGGCACCCCCGGCTGAAGCGCTGACGCCGGAGAGGTCGCCGTCAGCGTCGCGTGGTCGTCAGCGTAGGCGTGCTCGTTGACGTGCTCGTGCTCGTGCTCGTGTCCGATGCCGACGAGGACGGGCCGATACCAATGCTGGGACGCGGCGTCCGAGCACTCGTGGCGACGCCGTGTGCGGTCACGAGCACGAGCACGAGCAGGTCAACGAGCACGTTGACGCCTACGACCACGTACGACCACGTCAACGCCGACGCCAACGTAGGCGTACGACTACGCATGGGAGCGTTGTCGGCGACGGCCTACCCCGCGGCCACCTCGAGCGCCCTCTTGTCCTCGGGCTCGAGCAAGACACACCCGCAGCGCTTGCACGCCTCCACGCCCACCACCGTGAATCGCACGGTCAGCGTGGCCGGGGTCATGACGTCTCCGCAGGTGGGGCAGCTCATGTTGCTGACCACGTGCACCCAGCCTCCGCTCGCGTCCGCTGCGGCGCCCAGCGTCTCCGCCGCGTTGCTCAAGCTCAGCACCTGGCACGCGCACAGCGAGCAGTGCTGCTGCTCGGAGGCGATGCTGCGGTAGGCCCCCCCGATCATCTGCGTGGTCAGCGGCGTCTCGCAGCGTGGACAGCAGCCGCGCTGACCGCTTCCGTCGCGACGCGTGCGCAGCACGGTGCAGTGCAGCTCCACGTCGCCGAAGTCCACCATCGCGTAGGTGTCGATCTCCACCGTGGCGCCGCGCCCCTTCAGCAGGTAGCCGCGCTGGTGCGCCTCCACCTCGAAGCGGCCCACGCTCGCGTGGACGAAGCCCTCGAGCTCGTCTTGACCCGCCGCCGCGTAGAAGCTGCTGACCAGCGCTTCCTTCAACAGCTTCCCGTCCGAGGTCCGCACGTACCGAAGGCGCAGTGACATGGCGCGAGACTACCGCAGAACAGCGGGGCTGCTAAGGTCCCGCCGTGAAGCAGGCGCTCCCCGGAAAGAAGGTTGCTCTCGCCCTGGTGCTGATCCTGGTCGGCATCATCGGGGCCCTGATCTGGAGCTTCATCGAAGGGCACACCCTGCGCGGCGAGATCCTGGTGGAGCTGCCCGTCCCGCCGTCCACCAGCACGGCCACGGAGCGCGTGATGATCCGCCGCGGCTTCGACCAGCGCCGGCACCTGTTCCTGTTGCGTGAGCGCAACGGCGAGGAGGTGTGGCGCGACCGCATCGTGCTCTACGGGTTCCAAGAGGGCACCCGGCCGGTCATCGCGGGCGACCTGGTGCTGGTGCGCACGCGCCGCTCGAGCGGCCTGCACGAGACGCACGCGTTCAACGTGAACACGGGCGTCTTCGCGTGGACGGGGGCCACGCCGCAGGCGCCCATCGACGCCACCGGCGCGCCCGGGCCCACTTTCGTGCAGGAAGGCGTGGTCACCGAGGTGTACGAGGGCGACCCCGGCGAGCTGATCGGGGCGAACCTGAGCGACGGCACGGAGCTCTACCGCCACTCCGTGAGCATCCCCGCCGGCGCGGACGTGGTCCTCGAGGGTCAGATCATCCGCGTTCCGGGCAGCCCCCCGCTCTGTTTTTCGCAACGCACTGGCGCGCCCACCGACTGCACGCCATGACCTCTGTCCGGTCGGCTGGTCCGTCCCCTGACGGCCAGCGCCGCGACCCTTGACAAGGGGGCCCAGAGTTCTTCTGATCCCCGTCCCATTTCAACCCCTCCCTGTGCGTGACGCTGTCCCGCGGGGAAAGAGAGAAGAGCATCATGCTGACCATCGGCGATAAGTTCCCCGCGTTCAACCTCCAGGCGTGTGTGTCCCGCGAGAAGGGCAAGGAGTTCCAGGCGCTCACCGACAAGAGCTACAAGGACAAGTGGCTGGTGGTGTTCTTCTGGCCCATGGACTTCACGTTCATCTGCCCGACCGAGATCGCGGAGTTCGGCCGCAAGAACGGTGACTTCGCCGACCGCGACGCGCAGGTCCTCGGCGCCAGCACCGACACGCACTTCGTCCACCTCGCCTGGCGCAACAACCACGAGGACCTGAAGGACCTCCCGTTCCCGATGCTGGCCGACACCAAGCACGAGCTGTCGCGCGAGCTGGGCATCCTCCACAAGGACGCGGGCGTCTGCCTGCGCGCCACGTTCATCGTGGACCCCGAGGGCATCATCCGCTGGGTCAGCGTCAACGACCTCTCGGTCGGCCGCTCGGTGCCCGAGGTGCTGCGCGTCCTCGACGGTCTGCAGACCGACGAGCTCTGCCCCTGCAACTGGGAAAAGGGCCAGCCGACCCTCGGCTGAGCTGGAGCCGTCATGAAAGCGCTCGAAGAGCTGAGGGCTGGGATCCCCGAGTACGCCAAGGATCTCAAGCTGAACCTGCAGTCGGTGTTGACCCAGTCCTCGCTCGACGAGACGCAGCGCTGGGGGGTGGCCGCGGCCACCGCCATCGCCACCCGCAACGCCAAGCTGCGTGAGGCCACCCTGGCCGACGCCGCCAATCACGTGAGCGCCGAGGTCATCGACGACGCGCGCGCAGCGGCTTCGTTGATGGGCATGAACAACGTCTACTACCGCTTCCGCCACTTCATGGGCGAGAGCGAGTACAAGACCATGCGCGCGAACCTGCGCATGCACCGCGTGGGCAAGCCGCTCGCGGACAAGCTGGGCTTCGAGCTCATGAGCCTGGCGGTGAGCGCCATCGGCGGCTGCGAGCAGTGCGTGAAGAGCCACGAGGCCGTCGTCATCGAGGGCGGGCTCACGCGTGACCAGGTGCACGACGCCGTGCGCATCGCGGCGGTGATGCAGGGCGTGGCCGTCGCGCTCGACCAGTAGGCCGAGGCTCACTCCGGGCAACGTTGCAGCGCCGCGTCCGGAGGTCATGTAGCAACGTTGCTACACCAACCCGAGCCGTGCCAACCTCAAGCAGCGGGTTCGGAGGACGCTCCGCTCGAACGACCACGTCGCCGGCGCCGGCGCCGCTTCGCAGCACCCTCACCGCCTTCCTCCGGAGCACCCTGCGCGTTCGCGACCGCCTTCGGCGGAGTATTGGAAGAGGGGGTGGCGGGCTGCTGCCCGTTTGCAGACCGTGGGTTCGGGCCACGCTGAGTCTGCTGGGGCTTACCGCCTTGTTGCGGCTTGCCGTTCTGCTGAGGCTTGCCGTTCTGCTGAGGCTTGCCGTTCTGCGCGGGCCGCTGGGGCTGCTTCGCGCGCTCGGCTCGCGCCGCCTGGGCATCCCGTGCGGCCTGCGCGATCCGCGCCGCCATCTCGCGCTGCGCGTCGGTGAGCACGGGCTGCGCGGCTTGCAGGGCCTGGAGCGTGGCGGGGTCGGGCCCGCGCTGGCGGCGCCGCGTGTCCTGCGCTGGTC
>CAZEAA010000450.1:3516-5006 GCA_964510015.1 uncultured Sandaracinaceae bacterium | reverse complement strand
AGAACCCCCGGACCTTCTCTTGGTCGCCATCGACTTGTGACGAGTCGATAGAGGTCAACGTCCACGTCCACGGCCACGGGCCGCGCTGCCTTGGGCTGCTACGCTCTCGCGCCATGAGCCCACGCGACCACTTCCCCGCGCCCGTCTGGACCAAGCACGACATCGAGGCGTTCCTCGACAAGCACTTCACGCAGGCGCGCAAGTTCGGCACCGAGATCCTGGACATCGAGCCGGGGTTCTTGCGCGCGCGCCTCGCCTACGACGACCGCTTCCTGCGGCCGGGCGGCACCATCAGCGGGCCCACGCAGATGACGCTGGTGGACACGGTCTTCTACTACCTGCTGCTGGCCCAGCTGGGCGAGGAGGCGCTGGCGGTGACCACCAGCCTCAACATCAACTTCCTCAGGCGTCCGGCGCAGGCCGCGCTGGTGGCCGAAGCACGCTTGCTCAAGCTGGGGCGCGCGCTGTGCGTGGGTGATGTGCTGCTCTACAGCGAGGGCGACGAGCGGCCGGTGGCGCACGCGCAGCTCACGTACTCGATCCCGCCCCGGCGCATCATGGTGGAGCCCAGCCCCATCGGCTGAGCCGCGCTGTCAGGCTCCCGCGAGGGCCTTCTGGACCACCGCGGTCACGCCCGGATGGAGCGTGAGCTGGAGCGCCGCGGCGTGTCCCGCCTCGCTCATCTTGGTCCACGTCTTCTGCACGATGTCGATGATCTTGGGCTCGGGGTGCTGCCCCGCGAACTCGAGCGCGTAGTGCTCGAGGAACACCAGGCAGGCCACGTCTTCGAGGGCCTGCGTCTCGTCGTCTTGCCGCAGGCGCTTCTTCTGCACCAGGAACGCGCAGCGCTCGATGAGCGTGTCGTCGGCGCCGCACTCGCGCAGGATCGCCGAGAGCCGCTCCGCGTGCTGGCGGGCCTGATCACGCCGCCATGTCAGGTAGCCCTCGCGCCCGTCGGGGTAGTCCGTGCGCGGCATCGCGGAGCGTCCGAGGTGCTGCGCGCGGCAGGCCACTTGCAGGGCCTCGCTCGCGTCGGGGCGGAACTTCGCGAGGCGCTCGCTCATGCGGACGCCGTACAGCCAGTCCTTCGGCTGGTGCACGCCGTCCACCTCTTCGGTGGCGGGGTCCTCCCGGTTCACGAGGTCGATGCCACGGAAGACTTTCTGCAGGTCAAGCGCCATGCCCGGTCTATAGCAGCCTCGCCGAGGTTGGCGCGCCGTCTACCGCATGGTAGAGAGCCTCCGACCGTACGGTAGATGCCCCCATGCTGGAAGTTCGCGACGAGATCCTGAAGGCCGCCACGCGCTTGTTCGCGCTGAACGGCTTCGATGGGACGTCGGTGCAGAGCATCGCCGAGGCCGTGGGCATCCGGAAGCCGAGCCTGCTCTACCACTTCCCCAGCAAGGACGAGCTCCGCCGCTGCGTGCTGGACCAGATGCTGGACCACTGGAACCAGGAGCTGCCGCGCTTGTTGCTTGCGGCTGCACGCG
>CAZEAA010000450.1:0-3506 GCA_964510015.1 uncultured Sandaracinaceae bacterium | reverse complement strand
GAGGGCGTGGATGACTGCGAAACAGGTGTCTGAGAAGGTGATGGAGTCGCTGATCGGCTTCTTCCTCGAAGACCCGGACCGCGCGCGCCTGATCGTGCGCGAGTCGCTCGACCGCCCGTCGGAGATGAACGAGCGCCTCGGCCGCTTCGTGCGCCCGTGGGTGGAGGTGGTGGCCGACCAGCTGGCGCGCGCGCGCGACAAGGGCTTGGTGCAGGCCAACATCGACCCGCAGGCCTATGCCGTGCAGGTCATCAACATGGTGGTCGGCGGCGTGGCCATCGTGGACAGCCTGGACGTGCTGCTGCCCAACGACCCAAAGCGCGGGACCACGCGTGAGCGTCAGGTGCGCGAGCTGATCCGCATGGCGCGCTCGAGCTTGTACGTGCCGGGCTGAGATCCGCGACGCTACTCGCCAATCAGCGTCCGGCGAGCGTCCTTCATCAACAGGAGCAGGTGCGGCTCATCGGTCGGGCTTGGCATGAACTCGGGCACGAGGTGCAGGGAGAAGTCGCGGGCTGCCGGGCTCTCAGCGTGCACCAGCAGGCCACGACAGCCGATGGCGTCGCTCATGCTCACGAGACGCGCGATACTGTCCGCGAGCAGGCCGGCCCCCAGACCTCGCCCCTCGTGATCCACGTGCACTCCGAGTCGCGCCAGTAGCGCCACGGGTTGTGGATACCGTCCCGCTCCACGGGTCGCTCGCGTCGGCATGTCCGACAGGGCCACGCTCGCCATGCACCAGGCGTAATAGGCGACTGCGTCCTCCGTCGCGTGCTCGGTCACGACGAAGACGCGGGTGGATCGGGCGCTCGCAGACTGACGGGCGCGCCTCTGCAGCCAGTGGGTCTGCTCGTCGGAGCGACAGGCGAAGCCCTCCACGCGATGCGACGGACTCAGCAGGCCCGGGTGCCGGTAGCGGGTCATCACTCGGAGAACGGAGACGGCCGCTGCATGAGCCGGCGCAGGCCTGGCAGGTCCTTCGCTGGCCTGCGATTCACGCGCTCCCACTCGGCCTGCGCTTCAGGGGAGAGCGCGAACTGGCTGCGGTCGGCGAGCACCTCACGCGCGGCGCTGACCACTTCACGCACCACGAAGCTCGAGACGTCGGTGCCGAGGGCGTACACCGCACGGTCGAGTACGGCGATGGCTCTCCTTCGTCAATGGAGTGGCGTCACAACCGCGGCGTACGCTGTCGGCATGATCCACACGCTGGCCATCTCGAACTACCGGTCGATCCTCGACCTCGTCGTGAGCCTCGGCGCACTGAACGTGGTCTCGGGGCCAAACGGGGCCGGCAAGTCCAACCTGTACCGCGCGCTGCGGCTGCTTGCGCAGACGGCGCAGGGGGGCGTGGTGGGCGCGCTCGCTCGTGAAGGGGGTCTCGACTCGTCGTTCTGGGCGGGGCCCGAGGTGCTCTCGGCCGGCATGAAGAGCGGCGCCGTGCCGGTGGAGGGCGGGGTGCGGCAGAAGGTGCAGCGCTTGCGGCTCGGCTTCGCGGGCGACGACTTCGGCTACAGCATCTCGCTGGGACTGCCCGCTGGCGGCGGGCTGTCGTGGTTCAGCCGCGACCCCGAGGTGAAGCGCGAGTGCATCTGGGCGGGGCCGTACTACCGCCGCGCGGCTGCACTCGTGGACCGCGAGGGTGCCATCGTGAAGCAGCGTCAGGGCCGCAGCTGGGTCGTGGTGCCCGAGCCGGTGCCCACCTACGACAGCCTGTTCGCGCACGTGGCGGACCCCAGCAGCACGCCCGAGGTCTTCCACCTGCGCGACCGCATTCAGCGCTTCCGTTTCTACGACCACTTTCGCACGGACCGCGGCGCCCCCGCGCGGCAGCCTCAGCTGGGCACGCGCACGCCGGTCATGCACCACGACGGCCGCGACGTGGCCGCCGCGCTGCGGACCATCGAAGAGGTGGGTGACGTCACGGCCCTGCGCGCGACGATCAGCGATGCGTTCCCTGGAGCGGTCCTTCGCGCGGACCAGCTGGGCGATGGCCTCTTCGGGCTCTCGTTCACGCAGCACGGGCTCTTGCGCCCACTGTCCGGTGCCGAGCTCAGCGACGGAACCCTGCGCTACATCCTGTGGGTGGTGGCCCTGCTCACCCCGCGCCCGCCCGAGGTCATGGTGCTCAACGAGCCCGAGACGAGCCTGCATCCAGACCTCATCCCCGCGCTCGGCCGGCTCATCCGCTTCGCCGCGGAGCGCTCGCAGCTGTGGGTCATCACGCACTCGGCCGCGCTCATGCACGCCCTCGACCAAGCCGACGACGTGCGCCACATCCCGCTGCAGAAGACGCTCGGCCAGACCGAGGTGGTGGGCCAGCGCCTGCTGGACACGCCCGCGTGGTACTGGCCCGACGTCGCCTGACACCGCGCACCGCCGTACATGACGGAAGAGCGAAGGCCGCGTGGTCTTTGCAACCGCGCGGCCTCGAGCTCCGGGTCACTCGCCGCGGCTCACTCCCCGCGCGGGTTGTAGATCCACAGCATGTTGTTGACGTGGTTCGACGTGTCCTCTCCAATCAGCACGCGCCCGTCGTTCAGCACCGTGATGTTGTCGGGCTGGGCGATGCCGTCCACGTCACAACGGTTCGGGGACGCGGTGGAGTCGTATGTGCCGCCGCTCACCACGGGGTCCATGCGGATGACGTCGTAGGTGCTGGTGAGGCCGATGCGGTAGACGATGCCGCAGCGGTTCGCCGTGATGCGGATGTCGCCCACTTCGTCGCTCATCGCGCCGGTCACGTCGGCCATGGCCACGTACATGAACGGCACGGCGCCCGAAGCGGCTCCGGCGTAGTTGATGTTGATGCCCTCCATCTTGTTGAACTCCACCGTGGCGCCCAGCGCTTCGGCGGCGCGCAGGGTCTCGAGGAAGGCCACGCGGTCGTCCGCGGCGTTGCCGTTGGCCCACGCCGCCACCTGCGCGTCGGTGATGTAGCTGGTCTGGCCGGACACTAAGTCGCCCTCGTCGATGCCGTCGTACTCGCGCACCCACGCTTCGATCTCTGCGTTGGTGGCGTGGCCGAGGCGCACCCACGTGATGTCGAAGCCGGCGCGCGACGAGTCCCGCGTAGCATCCTGTTCCACGCGCGCGGCGTACAGCGTGCCGGCGCTCATGTCGCCGGCCACGTCGGCCACGAACTTGTAGAAGCCCTTGTCGCTTCCATCGTCCGTCAGATAGACCGTGCGCCGGTCCGGCATGACGATGGGGTTCTCGTGCGCCACGCGGCCCATGGTGAAGTGCTTCACCGGGACGGGGCTCGCGGCCGTCGGGGCCGTGATCTCCACGATGTAGCCGTAGTCGTAGGGGTTCGGGAACGTGCCCCCCAGGTACTGCTGGATGCGCTGCACGTCGGCGTAGTTGGGGTAGCCGCCCGAGTAGGTGCTGTCGTTCCAGCGCACGGTGTTCTCGGCCTCGTAGTTCTCCTCCGAGGTGAGCGGTGTGCCCCACGGCGAGACGCTGCCGAAGCAGTTGATCATGGTGCCGCGCACGTCACTGAAGTC
>CAZEAA010000449.1:0-5007 GCA_964510015.1 uncultured Sandaracinaceae bacterium | reverse complement strand
GGCTGCGCCTGGACCTCGAGCTGGGGCTGCTGCTGCTGGTGGCGAGCCATGCGCTGGTGCAGCTGATGGGCGGGCTCGAGGGGCCGCTGTACCCGCTGGTCTACGTGGTGGTGGCGTTCCTGGCGTCGTTCGCGCGCAAGCCCATGGGGCACGGCCTGGTGCTGGTGGCGCTGCTGTTCGAGGCGCCCATCTGGTTCATGACCGAGGACCACGGCAGCGCGCGCCCGTTCGTGCTGCACGCCGTCTTCATCGCCTTCTTCGGTGCGCTCAACCTGATGTTCACGCGGGTGGAGATTGCCCGCGTGCGGGAGCGCAGCATCAAGGCGCTCGACGAGGACAAGGCGAAGGTGCGCGAGGAGTCACGCCTGTTCCGTCTGGTGGCTCCGGCGAGTGGCCGCGCGCACGACGAGGAGCGCATGTTCCAGTCCTCCGTGGAGGAGGTGCACCACGCGCTCTATCACGTGCTGCACCTGCTGCATCGGAGCCTCGACCTGCACACCTGCGTGCTCCTGATGCTGGACGAGCGCGGCGAGAAGCTGCGCATCGTGGAGCTGGTCACCAACGCCGACGAGATCGCCGACGGCCCGTTCGCGGCTGGCGAAGGTGCGCTCGGCGCCGTGGTGCGCCGGCAGATCACGACCAACCTCGAGCACATCCGCCCCAACTACAAGGGCCTGCCGTACTACGCCGATGGCGCGCCCATCCAGGCGTTCATCGGGGTGCCGGTGCGCGAGGGCGACCAGGTGCGGGGTGTGCTGTGCGGCGACCGGCTGGCCGACCGCCCGTTCACGGCCCGCGAAGAGGAGGTCTTCGAGAGCGCCATCCGCCAGGTGCTACGCGCCCTCGAGAACGAGCGCGTGTTCGTGCAGCTCGAGCGCGGCAAGCGCGAGCAGGGCATCCTCTTCAGCGCCTCGCAGATGCTGGGAGCGGCGCTCAACGAGGCCGCCGTGATCGACGCGGGCCTCGAGGCGTCCCAGCAGATCGCGCCCTACGACTTCGCCGCGATCACGCTCTACGACGCGGACCAGAAGCGCCACACGGTGCGCAAGGCCGTGGGCCTGCACGCCGACGAGTTCCAGAACCTGACCTTCCGCGACAACAACTCGCTGACGGCCATGGCGGTGAAGAACCACCACTACCTGCCCTACCGCGGCGACTTCGATCCGCGCCAGCAGACGGTCTACACGCGCCGCGAGAACCTGCGCGGCATGGACTCGCTGCTGATCCTTCCGCTGATCGTGCGTGAAGACGCCATCGGCACGCTGGCCCTCGCCGCGCGTCGTCGCGATGCCTTCGGGGACGCCGTGCGCCCTGCCCTGCAGGTGCTGGCCAACCAGCTGGCCGTCTCGCTCAGCAACGCGAAGGCCGTGGCGCGCCTCGAGGAGATGGCCACCACCGACGGCCTCACGGGCTGCCTGAACAAGCGCGCCTTCCTGGACGAACTCGACCGTCGCGTGCGGTCGGCCGAGCGCTTCGGGCGCAAGCTCTCGCTGATCGTCACCGACATCGACCACTTCAAGAGCGTCAACGACACCTACGGGCACGCCACGGGCGACGTGGTGATCCGCGAGCTCGGTCAGATCCTCATGCGCGTGAAGCGCGAGACGGACCTGGTGGCCCGCTTCGGCGGCGAAGAGTTCTGCGTGCTGTGCGAGGAGACCGACACCGAAGGCGCCATCCTGCTGGCCGAGCGCGTGCGCGAGGAGCTGGGTGAGACGGTCTTCCAGACCGAGAACGGCAAGCTGCAGGTACGCGCGTCGCTGGGCGTGGCCACCTTCCCGATCCACGCGAAGACCCCCGAGGGCCTCTTCGACGTCACGGACAAGGCGCTCTACGCCGCGAAGCATGGCGGCCGCAACATGGTGGTCGCGGCCTGAGCGAGCGGGCTGCCGGTCGCTGGGGGTTCAGGGCGCGGCGGCTGGTGGCGCGGCGGCGGTGCCCATGAGCGCATCGATGCGTGCGCGGACGGCGGGGTCGAGGTTCGCGCTGTGGCGCTCGCACTCTTCCTGATGCTCGACGGCGTAGGCCACCACCAGGCACTGCTGCACCTCGGGGGACATGTCGCGGCAGATCTCGAGGAACCCATCGCGCGGGGGCAGCGGGTTGGTGGGCTGCTCCGGCATCCGCTGGTGGAGCTCGGTCATCATGGTCTCGAGACCACGATAGGCCACGCTGCACTGGTCCTCGCCGTTCACGGGGATGGCCGCGGCGGCGGCGATGGCAGCCTCGATCGCCATGCCGACCTCCTCCATGGTGCGGGTGTTCTGAACCGCGCCCGTGGCACCCGCGACGGCGGGTGGCGCGCTCGGGTCCACGGGTGACGGAACCGCGGGGGCGCCAGGCTGACCCGGCTGCGGGGGAACAGCGGGGTCAGCAGCGCCGGACGGGTCTTCGCCGTGCTGCGCTTGCGCACGCGTCGCGGGCTCGGGTCGGTCGGC
The DNA here is from genome assembly GCA_964510015.1 of uncultured Sandaracinaceae bacterium. Classification (GTDB taxonomy): domain Bacteria; phylum Myxococcota_A; class Polyangia; order Polyangiales; family Houyiibacteriaceae; genus JADJJE01. Next base: position 2,569 of record CAZEAA010000449.1, on the reverse strand, counting down.
CCGTTCGTTCGCACAACCCACGCTCGTGAGGCCGAGCAGCGCAAGCAGGATCACCAGACGGTTTCGCATGCCGCTTGGTACCAGCAGGCCACCGGCTTTGCCACAGGAACGATGCGGGCCCCCTCAGGACACGTAGGGGCTCGCGATGTAGCTCTCGAGCTCGTGCAGCTCGTTCGCCAGCTGCGCACGCAGCGCCTTGGTCACGTCGCCGATCGAGAGGAGCCCGTCCAGCCTCCCCTTCGTGATGATGGGCACGTGCCGGCAGCGACGCGTGGTCATCAGCTCCATCGCGTCGACGAGGGTCTGGTCGGCCGTGAGCGTGAACAGCTCCGGCGTCATCACCTCGCGGACGCGGGTCGCGAGCGGGTCGCGGCGCGGAGCCACGATGCGCGTGAGCACGTCTCGCTCCGTGAAGATCCCGACCCAGGCCTCGCGCTCACACACCAGCACGGAGCCGATGTGATGCTGGTTCATGATCGACACGGCATCCATCACGCTCGCGTCGACCTCGACGCGATGCACGACCCTGCCCTTCTGCTCGATCACCTCTCGAATGGTTCGCTTCATGGTAACCCCCGTCTCCGTGTTGCTCGTGGCGACGCGTGTGCACCGCCCGTTCGAAGATGATAAAGTTATCACCACACACAGGCCCGGCAAAGGCCCGCCCGGTGCTTCTTGCTTGAATCAGACACCCTTCACGTCGGAGCGGGGCATGGCACAGATGAAGTTCAGCGAGTCGGCGACGCGCAGCGCGAGCCATGTGGATCTCGGTGGGAGCGCGCTGTTGTTCGGCGCCTCTGGCGATCCGGTCGGCGAGTACCGCGTACGCGACCTGACCTCACGCGGCGCCTTGCTGCGCGGGCGTCCGTGGACCGAGGACACGGGACGTCGCGTGCACGTGATGCTGGCGCTCCCTTCCCGCACCGAGCCGCTCGAGGTGTGGGGCCACGTGGGTCGTCGCGTCGAGGAGGCCACGGACGCGGTCGAGCTGGAGCTCCACTTCCGGGACCTGAGCGCCGACGACGAAGACGCGATCGAAGAGGCGATCCTGCTCGAGTGGTCGCGCGTGAGAGACGCCTGAACACACGGCATCAAGGCGGCTGGCGCAGCCACGCGAGCAAGCGCGCGAGCTCTTCGGGAGGGAGCGGCGCGGCGGGCGGCATGGGCCGCTCGTGACGTCGCGTGACGCGCAGCTCGAGCGCCGTCGCGTCGCCGTCGAGGGCGAGCCAGCCTTCCCGTTGCAGCGCACGCTGAGCGTCTTCCGGGGTGCCGAGCACGAACGCGTGGCAGCTGCCGCAGCGCGGCGCGAGGATGCCCGACTGCACGCCCGCGAAGAGCGGATGCACGGGCGTCTCCGCGTCCGTGTTCGGGGTGCCGAGCCCCGTCTCCACGGCGGGCGCGTACGTCTCGCGGGCGAGGCGCAGCACGGTGCCGTTCTTGTCTTCCACCAGCCAGACCGACCCGTCGCGCGCCACCCACAGCTCCACCGGCGCGCCCTTGGGCCCGAGGTCGCTCGCGTCCCAGCGTCCCACGACCGTGAGCTCGGATCCCGTCACCGGCGGCAGGCCGCGCGCATTCACGGGCAACGCCAGGACGCGGTGCCCGGTGGCGCGGTAGCCGTGCAGCGCGATCAGCAGGTGACCCCGAATCCCCGGCAGGCCCACGTGGTCGTAGTAGGCCATGCCGAGCGGGGCTCCGTGCGGCGGCAGCAAGCGCCAGGGCGGGTGGTACTCGCCGTTCTGCGCGGGGTCGCAGCGGAAGTCCGAGTGCGCCCACGAGGGGTCACGACCGCGCTCGTCGAAGCAGTAGGGCCAGCCATAGTGACCGCCCGCGACGATCACGTTCAGCTCTTCGTGCGGGCTCTCGGCCTCGTCGAAGTCGGCGCCGTTCTCTCCCTGCAAGACGGTCCCGCTCGGATGCACCACCAGCGCCACCGAGTTGCGCAAGCCACGCGCCAGGACGTCGCCGGTTTCGGCGTAGCGCCCGCCGCCCTCGTAGCGATAGCGCACGAGGCCCGCGAGGCGGTCGGCCTCGTCTTCGCAGCGGGGGGCGGGCAGCGACTCGAGACAGCGGTCCGTGGACGAGCCCCGGTTCACGATCAGGTCTCCCTCCGGCGTGAAGACGAACGCGCTCAGCGGGTGATAGCGGATGCGGTCCTCGCGGCGCAGCTGCGTGGGCAGCCCGCTGACCACCGGCTCACGGGCCACCGTCACGAGCGGCTGCGTTCCGGGAGCGGCGGCGGCCTGCTGGTCGAGGGCGGCGTTCACCACGGCCGGGTCGAAGCGGAAGATGCCATCCGCCTCGCCCACGTAGAGCTTTCCGTCGGGCCCGACGCGACCGCCGTGCGGGCGCTGCAAGTGCGTGAGCACCAGCTGGGCGAGGGGCTGCTCTCCCGCACGCGTCGGCGGACGCAGCCGGAACACGCGGCCGAACCGATCGCGTTGCGCGCCACCGTCGATGATCCAGAAGACGTCGTCACGCACCGGGTCCTGCACGATGGAGCGCGGCCGAAAGCGCGGCCCGGCCGCCGCGATGGCAGGGTGCGTCGCATGCAGGACGATGCCCACGC
>CAZEAA010000448.1:0-5024 GCA_964510015.1 uncultured Sandaracinaceae bacterium | reverse complement strand
CTTGTGATGAGTCGATAGACGACCACGACCACGACCACGACCACGACCACGACGGGCGGAGCAGGCTTTGGGGCGATCAATCGAGGGTGACGTCCACCACTCGTCCGGCGAGCGTGGGGCGCGGCTCGCCCGCTCGGGCGACGCGGAAGGTCACACCGGTGAGCGTGGGGGCCTCGGCGAGGAACACGGCCATGGGCGTGACCACGCGCTCTTCGATGACGCGCTGGAGCGGGCGGGCTCCGCGGCGCTCGTCGTAGCCCAGCTCGGCGAGGCGGTCGCGGGCGGCCGGGCTCACGTTCAGCGTCACGCCGCGCGCGCGCAAGCCTTCGCGGGCACGCACCTGCGTCAGCGAGAGGTCCACGATGCGCCGGACGTCGTCGAGGCGCAGGTGCCCGAAGGACACCACGTGATCGAGGCGGTTCCAGAACTCGGGGCGGAAGTGTTCGCGGACGCCGCGCGCGAAGTCTTGCGGGCGCTCGCTGGTGAAACCGGGTGCGGCGCGCTCGCTGACCCCCAGGTTGCTGGTCATGACCACGATGGTCATGCGGAAGTCCACGAGGCTGCCGCGCGAGTCCGTCAGGCGCCCTTCGCCCAAGAGGCCCAGCAAGAGGTCGAAGGTCTCGCGGTGCGCCTTCTCGATCTCGTCGAACAGCACGAGCGAGAGCGGCTGCGCACGCACGCGTTGTGCGAGGCTGCTCACGCCTTCGCCCACTTCCAGGAGGCGCTGCGCGGCGCCGCGCACCATGTACTCGCTCATGTCCACGCGGATCAGGCGCTTGGGATCGCCGAAGAGATAGCGCGCCAGCTGCTTCGCGAGCTCGGTCTTGCCGACGCCGGTGGGTCCCACGAAGAACAAGCTGCCGAGGGGCTTGTCGGGGTCGTGCACGCCGGCCTTGAAGGGCACCACCACCCGCGCGCACGCCTCGCACGCGTCATCCTGTCCGATGACGCCCGCGCGCAGCGCCGCCGCGACGTCGCGCGTGGTCACCGAGTGTTCGTCGGCGATCACGGTGATGGGCAGGCCGCTGTAGCGCGCGTAGGCGACGCTGACGTCCGCGGGATAGAGCAGGCTCGGGCGCGCCTCGTCGGCGTCCAGCCAGTCGAGGAAGTGCACGGCCTTGCCTGGGAAGCGCTGGTCGCGCCGGAAGGCGGACAGGTGATGGATGACCCGCTCCACCCCCTCCGCGTGGATGACCGCGCCCGGCCGGCCCTCGCGCTGTCCCGCCTGCGCGCTGCGCTGCACCACGAGCTTGGCCACCAGGGCACGCGGCATCTCGGCCAGCTCGATGACGTCCATCGCGTCCAAGAGCGTGGCCGCGTGGCGGCGGGCCCACTCGCGCTCGCTGGGACTGCACTCGGCGATGATGGGCAGCGACCCCGAGAGGATGGCCGGCGCGAACAGGTCGCCCACGGACGACCCCGCGGAGCGCTCCTTCAAGAACGACGCAAGGTTCCCCACGTAGAGGAAGTCGCGCTCGTCCTCGAGCTCCTCGATGAGCGCCAAGCAGCGCTCCTGCCACTGGCCCAGGTAGATCATCCCGGCGATGAGCCGGTCCGCCGAGGTGGCCCACACGCGCGGCACCTGGCCCTTGGTGGCGCGGCGCCGGCGCAGCAGCTCGCGCGCGAGCCCCTGTACCAACGTGGTCTTCCCCACGCCCGGCTCTCCCACGACGAGGATGCTGGGCAGCGGCCGCTGGTCCAGGAGCGAGGTCAGCTGCGCGAGCGCGCCAGGCGACGCGCTGCGCCGTGGGAGCCGCCCCTCCGCGCTGCGCTGCACCCACTCGTCGCACACGGCCGTGGCGATGGGGAAGTCGGCGCGCAAGACCTCGGCCTCGCTCTTCTGCTTGGTGGCCGAGCGGCTGCGCAGCAGCTCGTCGGGCTCGAACACCTGCACGTCGTCTTCGCCTTGGTGGTCGAAGTCGTAGACCCAGCTCTGCTGTCCGCCCAACAAGGCGGCGCCCACCGCGGTGCGGAGCGCGTCCGCCGCGAGCTCGAGGCTCTCGAGCAGGATCCACCAGCCGAAGCGCGGCAACATGACGCGGAAGCCACCGTTCCGGAGCGGCGACCAGGCGTACGGGATGCGGATGGGGATGGTCCGCTCGCCGACCACGGCCTGCTTGTCCACCAGCGTGGAAGGCCGCACCACGAGGCGCGCCACGCCCACCGCGAACGTCTCGGTGAAGAGGTAGTCCTCGATGGCCTCGCTGCCCACCGCCAGGCGCTCCGTCAGCTCCTGCTCGATGAGCCGCAGCACCTCTTCGCGGCTGAAGCCGTACGCCGAGGGGGCGGGTTGGTCGAAGAGCCCTTGCCGGAGCCGCATGAGGTAGCCGGACCAGCGGCCCTCGGGGTGCGCGATGAAGTAGACGCGCAGCGATGGCTTGCTGCTGCTCATGCGTCCTCCGTGGGCTTCTCGCTCGCGCGCAGCGCCCAGTAGTGCGGCAGCACGTCACCGAGGCGCCGACACTGGTGCGTCCCGGAGGTGCCGAGCAGGAAATCCTCCACCTCGATGGGCGCGAGCTCACCCGGCCGGAGCGGTGGGTCGAAACGCACGCGACGCACGCAGGGCAGCAGGGCTTCCGGGTCCGGCGGAAGTGGATCGACGCCGGCCTCGAGGGCTTCCTCGAAGGCCTCACGCGCGCGGTCGGACGCCAGGATCACGTCGAGCGGCGTGCGCTCGTGATCGACGACCGACGTGCCCGCGCGCACGTCGACGCCTGGGATGACGCGCACCCGCACCACCTCGGAGCCGCTGAGCAACGAGGTGCGCACGTGACAACCCACCTCGCCCATGAAGAAGTCGGTGACCCCCAGACCCACGAAGTGGAGCACCACGCGTGACGCCCCCTGGTTCTCGGGCAGGCCCAGCTCACCGAGCGCGGAGAAGCCGAGCGCGCGCCGCGAACCGTCCGGCATGGCCAGCGCCGCGGCAGTCAGGACACCGCGCCCACCGCGATAGGCCTCGACCAGCCAACCGAAGAGGTCCTGATCACGCGCGGTGACGCGCCGGTTGCGGCCTTGGCCCACCCGCAGCAGCTCCACCAGGACGCTGTGCTGCGTGGCATCGCTCGCCGCGCGCGTGGCCCGCTCGAGGAACCAGACCTCCGACAGCGCCATCAGCGTGTCGCGGCGCGAGAGCCTCGGCGCGTCGGGCAACATGTAGCGAGGGTGCAGCAGGCGTACGCGCTGCGTCCCCATGACGGACGAGCGCACCTCGAAGGTCTCGAGCGCCAGCTCGTTCAGGCCCTCTTCCATCCAGTCGTCGTGGCGCACCCACGCTTCCAGCCGCTCGCGAAAGGCCAGCAGCTCGCCCCGCACCAGCTCCGCCCGGTGCACGTGGTCCGCGTGCTCCTGCTCCCCCTCGGTCGCCCGGGGCAAGTGCCGACGCAGCTCGTCCACCGCCTGCTCCAGCAGCGGCCCGGCGAGCAGGTCGTCGATGACCGCGAGCGCCGGGGGGAGCTCGTCCAGCAGCTCGCGCGGGCTACGGGACAGCAGCGCAGGCAGGCGCAGCTCGCGCCCAGACGGCTGGGCCTCGCGCAGCGTGTCCACGTGCAGCTTGTACTCGCCGTCCTTGTCGTAGACCCGGACGATGCGCATCTCGGCGCGGGTGTGGCCCGCCACCTCCTCGGCCAGGACGTGTCCCACGTGCCGCTCGAGGTAGCGCTTGAGCGAGCGCGCCCCCATCAACGGATCGAAGCCCTCGCGGACCATGCGCGCCGTGGCGGTCTGCGTGGTGAAGACGAACACCTGCCGCTCCAGCAGGCCGCGCCGGGCCAACAGCTGCGTGAGCTCCTTCTCGGCGACGCTCGCGGCCGCGTCCACGGAGAAGGGGTGAAAGCGCACCACGCGGTCGATGCGGTTGTAGAGCTCGGGCGGGAAGAAGTCCTTCACGGCGTGGGACACGTCGCTGCTCGTGCTGCGTCGCTCGCCGAACCCCACGCGCGGCTGGGCCTCGGCGCCCAGGTTGGACGTCATCAGGATGACGGCGTGCGTGAAGTCGGCCTCGTTCCCTTCGGCGTCGCACAGGCGCCCCTCGTCGAGGAGCTGCAGCAGCAGGTAGTGGACGCTCGGATGCGCCTTCTCGATCTCGTCGAAGAGCACCACCGAGAACGGCGTCTGGCGCACCGCCTCCGTCAGGGCCCCGCGCGGCGCGTAGCGGTCCCCGATCAGGCGTGCTGGGGCGTCGGGCGCGTTGTACTCGCCCATGTCGAAGCGCAGCAGGCGCGCGCTGCTGCCGTAGAGATAGTCGGCGAGCGCCTTGGCCAGCTCGGTCTTGCCCGTGCCCGTGGGCCCCGTGAAGAGGTAGGTCGCATAGGGGCGCGCCGGGTCCGTGAGGCCCGCGTGGATGCGCATGACCACGTCCACCACGGCGTCCACCGCCGCGCCTTGCCCCACCACGCGCTCTTCGAGCCGCTGCTTCACGTCCGCGGGAGAGAGCGGCTCGGTGGGGCGCAGCAGCTCGGACGGGAGCCCGGTGCGCTCGCTGACCAGGTCCACCACGGAGTCCTCGTCCACGACGAAGGCGCCGTCGGCGTAGCGCGGCAGGCGGCTCATCCACGCGAGGGCCGCGCCGGGGAGCGCCGTGCCGTGGAACAGCGTCTGGGACAGCTCCAGCAGCGCGCGGAACGCGAGCGGATCGAAGCGCACGGGCTCCGCGTGGAGCCCCTTGCTCGCCGCGGGGTCCGTTGGCGCACGGCCTGCGTCGTCGAGGCGTTGGCTCGGAGCTCGCTCGAGCTCGCGCGCGCGCGACAGCATCATCCCCAGCGTCTCGCTGGGCGTCGCGGGGGGCACGTGCACCTCGGTGAAGAGGTCCGCGAAGCCCGGAGCGTCTTCGCGCAGCTTGTCCCACTGCGCGGGCGTGGCCTCGCCGATGACGCAAAGCTCACCGCGCGCGATGGGCCCGCGCAGCAAGTCGGCCACGGCGCGCGAGCTGTCGCGCGACTGACCCACCTTGCCCATGGTGTGCAGGTCCTCGATCCAGATCACCACGCGGGCGGCGCGCGCGTCGCGCAGCAGCTGCACCACGC
>CAZEAA010000447.1:0-5066 GCA_964510015.1 uncultured Sandaracinaceae bacterium | reverse complement strand
ATTGTGCTTGTTTTATGGCCGAACAGCGCGCCGCGCCTCGGCGCTTCGCCATCGACCTCTTCCCGGCGGACGTGTGACGAGTCGATAGACGGACTCGTGGTCGTCGGCGTAGGCCTCATCGTGCTCGTTGACGTGCTCGTGCTCGTGCTCCTGTTCGGAGACGCGAGGGCCAGGGACTCGTTGCCGATCGCCGATCACACTAAGAGCAAGTCCGATTCCTAGTCGGCCGAGAATCTGTGGGCCGATGCAGAATCGCGTCTCGAAGCCATCTCCTTGGCGAGGACGGTCACGAGCACGAGCACGAGCAGGTCAACGAGCGCGCTTACGGATACGAGCACGTTGACGTCCGACAACGCGAACGTTGACGTCCACATGGCCTTGGTCGAAACCTGCGAAGGCTTGGATCAGTCGCAGCTCGCCGAGCCCGGCGCCGGCACCACCGGCACCCGCCCCGCGGCGAAGTCTTCCAAGAAGCAGCGGTACTGGTGCTTCGGACCCGCCGTCTGGAACACCGCCTCGTGGCCGTCTTCAATCGCGTCCTGCGGGTGCTGCGTGACCACGGCCGTCACCGCGCTGCCGTCCACCGTGCGGTTGGCGCTCGCGGGGTAGGCCACGTTGCCGCGGTCCACGAGGGGCAGGGCGTCTTCCACGCTCGTGAAGATGGCAGAGCGCGGGTCGGTGGACTCGAGGGCGGGACCGGCCAGGTCGAGGCCGAGCGGCAGGCTCAGGCCGTTCGCGATGGTGGGCAGGATGTAGGTGTCCACGATGCCTTGCATCATCAGCACGTGGCGCGACGGGTCGCTGGCGAGCGGCTGGTCCACCACGTGCCGCGCATAGACCTGCGGGTCGGCGGCCTCGCCCGCCCACTGGAGCAGCAAGGCGAGGGCCGGGTCGAACGTGGTGATGGTGGCCCCGGCCCGCGAGTAGCCCACGATCAGGTTGGCCAGCGGGAGCACGGGCAGCGGCTTCTCCTTGTACAGGATGTTCTCGATCCAGCTGCCGCCACCGCCGCTCAGCAGCAGCGCGCGGATGGACGGCTCGATGGCGGCGGCGAGGGGCCCGATGGTGGCGCCCATGCTGTGCCCCATCAGGGCCAGGTGGTCTGCGTCCAGCACCGCCGGGTTGGTGGCGCCCGAGCACGCGCTGGTGTCGATGCTCACGCTGCCCACGAGGTTCGCGAGGATGACCAGCTCGAGCGCCGACTGGCGGATGTTGTCGCGCATGGCCGGGGGGTTGGTGATGTTGAAGATCAGCAGCTGCTCGTCGCCGCCGCTCACGTTGCGCACGCCACCGTGCGGGCCGTCGATGGTGATGCCGGCCACGCCCACCGACGCGAACTCCATGGCCGGGCCCGTGCCGGGCACGAGCACCATCCCGTCGGCGTCGCGCACACCGCGGTCCACCAAGGGCCGGTCGCCGCCGCCGCCGGTGCGCACGAAGATGGAGGAGGCGTAGCCGTTGGTGCCGGCGGCCATGCGCGGAATGGTCACGAAGACGCGCGCGGTTTCGCTGTGGTCCAGCACCAGCTCGCCGAAGCTGCCGTGCACCCAGCCGCCGCCCGCGCCGCGGTACGGGGGCTCGCCGCCCTGGAAGACGGGCATGTCCACGCTCGCCTCGTACACGCAGTATGTGTCGAACACCTCGCGTGGGGTGAAGCTGGACAGCGTGGGCAGCGTGCCGCCGAGGACTTCTTCGCGCGCTTCGACCAGCTGTGCCGTGGGGTCGCCCGTTCGGAACGCGGTCATGCCGACCACGCGACCGAGCGGCACGTCGGCGTCTTCGAGCGCCTGTGCTGCGGCGAGGTAGTCCGCCGCGTGATCCGCGTCGAGGCCACTCGGGGTGCGGCCCGCCAAGAGGTCGCGCAGGGCCGTAGGGCGCTCGAGCGAGAGCCCGGTCGCGGTCCGCACATCATCGAGCACGACGGCGACGTACAGCGTGCTCGCGGCCAGCGGGGCGCCTTGATACGGCAGGATCCCGAGCATGAACGGGGCCCCGAACGCCTGCTGGTTGGCGGCGCTGTCGACGGCTTCGACCACGATGGGATGGCGGGGGCCCAGCTCGCCGGCGTCGGACACGCTCACCAAGAACACGGGGCTCTGCGCGGTGCGGCTCTCCTCCACGCTGGGCAGCGTGGCCGCGTCCAAGAGCAGGGTGCTCTCGAAGTACACGGCCGATGACACCCCCGCGCCGACGTTGTCCGCCTCGATGACCGCCAGCATGGCGTTCACGAAGTCGATGTCGCGCGGGTTGGGGAAGCCCGTGAGGTCCGGGTCACCGTCCGTGAAGCGGTGCGCGCCGGGGAAGGGCGCCGCGAGGAAGTCCGTGCGCTCGGCCGCGAAGTCCATGCGCAGGTGTGGCGAGGCCGGGTCGAACGGCGCGTCGCCTCCACCACAGCCTGACCACACGGTCAGCAAGAGCGAGGCTGCGAGGGGCCACCGGCGCCAGGATCCCCCCGGCCGAGGCCAGGCAGGCGGGATCGAGGCAGGGGCGAAGTGGCTCGTTCGGGGCATACCCGATGGTACCTGGCAGGCTCATTCGCTGCGCAGGGATTTCACGCTTGAAACCCGAGACACGCCGCCGGTACAGTCCTCAGCCCACGCGGCATCGACAGAGCGCGTGGCTTAGGCTTGAAGATCCTTGCGTTTTCGGGGTTCTGTGGTGCGCCCCGCGACGAACTCACAGCAGATGTACGCGGTGGTCCTCGGCGTGTTCGCCAGGGCCACGGCATAGGAGAGCCGATGTCGGCGCTGACCGTCTCGAACTACCTCGGCATGTTGCAAGACAACCCTCACGACGCGACCGCGTACGAGGGGCTCAAAGAGGCCATCGCGAGCAAGGACGCAGCACGCATCGGTGAGTCGCCCCTGCGCTTGATCGAGCTGGCGCGCGGTAGGCACGAGCAGCGCGGCGAGCACCAAGCGTCGGCGTGGCTCATCGACGTCGAGATCGGCATGTCGGACGACGATCCAGACTTCCAGCTCGCGCTGTTGAAGGAGCTGGGTCGCGTGCGCGCCGAGGAGCTCATGGACTCGGCGGGCGCCATCGCGGCGCACTCCCTGGCGCAAACGCTGCGCGAGGAAGACGACACGGCCGAGCAGATCGAGCAGCTCGAGGCCGCCGAGAAGAGCTGGCGCGAGATCGCGGACCGCTTCGTGACCGAGGCCGAAGACGCGAGCGACCCCAGCCTGAAGGCGTCGATGCTGGTGCGCGCTGCCGCGCTGTCGTGGCAGTTCCGCAAGAAGGGCAAGACCAAGGAGGTGGACACGTTGTTCACCAAGGCCCTCGAGGTGGAGCCCGGTAACACGCGCGCGGCGCGCCTGTATGCCATCACGCTGCGCGACCGGAAGAAGTTCGCCGAGCTCGGGCCCATGCTCATGAGCACGGCCGAGAACGCCCGCAACCGCGACGAGAAGGTCAGCCTCTACATCCACGCGGCGCGCGTGTTCGAGCGCGAGACGCAGGACCGCGACAACGCGGCGCAGTGCTACGAGCGGGTGCTCGACTTCACGCCGGGGCAGGCCGACGCGCTCACGTTCTTGGTGGAGTACTTCACCGAGAAGGAGCAGTGGGACCACCTGGTGGCGCTCTACGAAGACGCGCTGCGCTCGCGTCAGAAGCTCGAGAGCGAGCAGGGCATCCTGATCCAGCTCGCCATGGTGCACTGGCGCATCCGCAACTCGCCCGAGGAGGCCGAGCCCTACTTCGCGCGTCTCCGCAAGACGGATCCCACCAACCCGGGCATGCTCACGTTCTACCGTGAGTACCTGAAGCAGGACGACCCGCGCCTGCTCACCATCCTGTCGGACGCGCAGCGCGTGGCCGGCGAAGGACAGAAGCTCACGCTGGCGCTCGAGCTCGCGCGCTCCGCGCAGCTGGGTGACCACACCGAGCGCGCCATCGACGCGTGGAAGGCCGTGCAGCGCCTCGAGCCCGGCAACCTCGAAGCCGTGGATGCCCTGCGTGACCTCTATCGCAAGGGTGAGAAGTGGAACGCGCTGGTCGAGGTGATGCGCACCGAAGTGGACGCGCTGACCGGCACGGACCTCGAGCAGGCGGCGCGCAAGCTGGGCACGCTGCGCGAGATGGTGGCCATCTACCGCGACCACCTGAAGCTCGACGTGATGGTCATCAACACGTACACGGCCATCCTCGCCGAGGTGCCGGACGACGCCGAGGCGCTCGACGCGCTGTCGGCCACGTACGAGTCGATGGGCCGCTGGAACGACCTCATCCGCGTGCTCACGCAGCGCGCGGACGCGAGCACCAAGGCCGACGAGCGCGTGGCGCTGTACTCGCGCGTGGCCTCGCTGTGGATCGAGCGCTTCGCGAACTACAACCAGGCGACCAAGCCGCTCGAGAGCGTGCTGGAGCTGGACCCCGAGCACCGCGGCGCCCTGGCGCAGCTCAAGGACATCTACTCGAAGAAGCGCGCGTGGTCGTCGCTCTACGAGGTGCTCAAGAAGGAAGGCAGCCTCGCGAGCGACCCGGCCGTGCGCCTCGCGGGCCGCATCGAGCTCGCGCAGATCGCGGGAGAGCGCCTGCACAAGCACGCGGACGCCATCGCGCTGTGGAAGGAAGTGCTGGCCGAGGCGCCCGATACGCCGGGCGCACTCGACGCCCTCGAGAAGCTGGCCGAGCGCGAGAAGGACTGGGACTCGCTGACCGAGGTCATCGAGCGGCGCATCAGCGAGGCGGGCGACGACGCCGAGCGCATCAAGCTGCTGCAGAAGCTCGGGCCGATTCACTCGGAGCACCGCGCCGACCCCGCCGCGGCGGCGCGGGCGTGGCAGCGCGTGCTCGCCATCGAGCCGAAGAACGGTCGCGCGCTCCGCACGCTGCGTGAGGCCTTCATCGGCGCGCGCAACTGGGCAGGCCTCGAGTCACTCTACGCCGACGCCAATGACTGGGAGGGGCTGGTCGAGGTGCTCGGCAACGCCGCCGACCGCACCGACGACGTGGAACTCAAGAAGGAGCTCAGCTTCCGCGCCGCCGCCCTGTACGAGAACCAGATCGGGGAGCCGCACCGCGCGTTCCGCAACTACGAGCGTGTGCTGTCCGTGGACAGC
>CAZEAA010000446.1:3438-5076 GCA_964510015.1 uncultured Sandaracinaceae bacterium | reverse complement strand
GATGTACTCCTCGACGTTCTCGCGGTTGGTCACGTTCTGGACCTCGAGGTAGACCGACAGCTCGGTGCCGTGCACGTCGGCCTCGTACCCGACGCGCAGATCCAGCTGATAGAACGCGTCGAGGCGGATGCCGTTGTGGTCGCCAAAGAGCGGCTGATAGCGGTCGCGCGAGGCGTCGAAGTAGGAGCCGAGCACCTGCGTGCGCGGGAAGCCCGACGCGTAGCGGAAGCGCCCGGACAGCTCGAGCCCGAACGAGGCGGTCCAGCCGAGCACCGCGGTGGCCACGTGCGTCTGGTCGTAGTCGAAGAGGCGCCAGTCTTCGCCGGGGGCGGCGCGCCGCTCGGCGCGCGAGAGGGTGTAGCTGACCCAGCCGAAGACCCCGTGCGGCAGCTGTGCGCGCAGCATGGCCTGCCCGCCGAAGACGCGTCCGTCCCCGGTGGCCACCAGCGCACCCGCGATCTGCGCCGGCTCCTCCGTGGACCGCATGGCCAGCGAGCTGGAGAGCGCCACGAAGCCGGTCACCTCGAGCTCCAACCCCTCGATGGGCTGCACCGCAACGGTGACCAACCCCTGCGTAGCGCGTGCGCGCGGCAAGCTGGGGTTGCCGAACTGCGCCGAGCGGTCCTCACCGGCAGCGATGCGGCCATAGCGACCGATCGACCCGCGGATGGCGAGCCCGTCCATGACGTCCACGGCGATGGCGAGGCGCGGCTCCACGGTGAGGTCCTGCGTGAAGGCGCCCACGGCGGGCGTGTTGCCGGCGGCGGGGACGCGCTTCGAGACGCCATAGGCGTAGGTGTCGAGGCGCAGGCCAGGGATGATCTCGAGGCGGTCGCCGAAGAACGACGCGCTCGCCTCCACGAAGGGGGCCACGCCGATCTCGCTGGTGTCGTACTCGTCCGAAGAGAGCGAGTCGGGCGGCGGCTGACCGAACGCGCGGATGTCGCCTTCGCGCGCGGGCAGGCCCACGGACCCGCGCCGCTCATGCTGGCCGAGCACCACCTCGGCGTCCACGCCGGTGCGCAGCGTGAGCCATGAGGCCACTCGCGTAGAGTAGCTGGCGCGCACACCCAGACGCAGCGAGTCGAGCGCGGCCTCGGCCGTGATGGGACCGAACGAGCTCGAGCGGCTGGTCTGGTCGTAGCCCACGAAGGGCACCACCTCGACCACGTCCCCGCTGCTCGCCTCGTGGCGGTAGCGAATGTAGAAGCGGTTGTAGTCGAGCGAGCGACGCTCCGTGGTGCGCAGCGCCGGGTCCGCGTTGTCGCGCAGGCGCTGGAAGCGGTCGCCGCCCATCAGGCCCACGATGTCGAGGGTCCCGCCGTTGTCCAGCACCAGGCCCGCGCGCGCCTGGCCGTCCCAGAACTCCGGGATGGGGATGAACTCGTCCACGTCTTCGTCAACCGCCTGCGCGATGCGGTCGAGGATGCCGTAGCGCGCCGCGGCGCCGGCGTAGCTGCCGTTCTCGGCGCGGTAGGTCAGCGTGGCCGACACGTCGAAGACGTCGGCCCCAACGCTGCCGTGCAGGCCGTCTTCCAGCGGGCCACGCGACTCCACCAGCACCACGCCGCCGAGACCGCGACCGTAGGCGGCGCCCGCGCCACCCGGGATCAGCGTGAGGCCCTGCACGAAGGCCGG
>CAZEAA010000446.1:1469-3338 GCA_964510015.1 uncultured Sandaracinaceae bacterium | reverse complement strand
CGTAGGCGGCGCCCGCGCCACCCGGGATCAGCGTGAGGCCCTGCACGAAGGCCGGATGCACCGTCGAGCGGATACCACCCTCGTGATAGAGGCGCGGCAGCGGCACACCGTCGATGTAGACGCGCGTGTCTTCGGGCGAGGCACCCCACACGATCAGCTGACCCGTACCCGCGCCCGAGCGACCCACACCGGGCAAGCTCTCGACCACGCGCAGCACGTCACCGCCGGTACCGGGCACCGAGCGCGCCTGCTCGGCGTCGATACGCGTGGACACCACCTCGCGACGCAGCGCGGGCGCGACCACCACGATCTCGAGGTCGTCGGTCTCCTCGCCCTCTTCGGCGGGAGGTGCGCGAAGCGCGATCTCGTAGGTGACCTCGAGGCGCTCACCGGCCACGAACGTCTCACCCACCTGCACGGCGTCGATGGCCTCGCCCGAGAGCGACACCACCACCTCGCCGGGCTCGATACCGTCGAGCACGAAGCGACCGCGCTCGTCGGTGGTCACGCTCGGACCCTCGGTGATGCTCAAGGTGACACCCGGCAGCGGCTCGCCCGTGGCGCGATCGCGCACCGCCCCCGCCAACGTGGCCGTCGTGATGACGGGGGGCGGCGGCGCGGGGGGCGTGAAGCGGTAGCGGTACTGGATGCGGATGGCCGCGGGCACGCCGTCGATCTCGGCGGGGCTGAACTGGAACTGACGCGCCGCCGCGAGGGCCGCCTCGTCGAACGCGGCGCCGCCGGACTCGATCACGGAAACCGCGTCCACGCCGCCGGTCGCGTTGATGGTGATGTCCAGCAGGACGTTCACCTCACCGGCGATGTCCACTTGATCAGCAGGGTACGTGGCTTCCACGAAGCGCAGCAGCTCGGGGGCACGCGTCAACGTAGGCCCGGGCTGCGCCAGCGCGGTGCCGGCCGCGAACAACACGGGGATCGCGGCCAAGAGGGGGGAGAGGCGTTTCATAGCGTGAATCGAATGGAGACGACGAAGCTGGCGGCCACCGCGCGGCCGCACTCGAGCGCGGGCTCGAAGCGGCTACCGAGGGCGGCCTGGACGGCGGCTTCATCGAGCCCATGTCCGAGCGGCGAGATCACGGTGGCGTTCGTGACGGCACCGCTAGCGTCGACCTCGAGGCGGACGCGCACACGCCCCTCGATGGCCGCGGCGCGGGCAGCGTCCGTGTAGCGCGGGTGCGCCATGGAGACGGGGCGTGGGCGCGAGGTCTCTCCCCCGCAGGCCTCGGCTTCGCTGCCCGCGGGAGCGGGGGCTGCGGCGACGAGCTCTTGCGCGGCGCGGACGCGGGTGCGCGTGGTGCCGGTGCCGCCGACCACACCGCCGGGATCACCCACGGCGACGGCGATGCCGCCGGGTCCACCGGCGTTGCCCAGCACCACACCGAAGGCAGGCGGAGGCGGAGGTGCACCGTCGGCCGGTGCAGGCGCAGCATCGGCAGGCGCGGCCTCCGCGGCTACGCGGCTGGGAGTGGAGCGGGTGCGAGCGACCGGCTCGGCTGGCACTTCGATGGGCGGCGGGGGCGGCGGCTCCGCCTCCTCGGGCGTCTCCGTCTCCTGCACGACCACCTCGTAGCGCTCGGGCGGCTCGGGCGCCCGCTCGATGCGGGACATCACCACCGCCGCCGACGCGTGGCCGACGAACGAGAGAACATAGAACGAGAGCAGGATGCGACGGGACACGGGGCTTCTCCTCAGCGCACTTGCTCGACCTGCACGGCGAAGCGCGTGACGTGCTCCTGCCGGGCGAGATCCATCACGTGCACGATGGCGCCGTGCTCGGCCGCACGGTCTCCGCTGATCACCAGGGTCAGCTCCGGATTGCCGGACGCCGCGGTGCGCAGCCGTTGTGAG
>CAZEAA010000446.1:0-1459 GCA_964510015.1 uncultured Sandaracinaceae bacterium | reverse complement strand
TCATTGAAGACCAACACCCCACCGGGGCGCACGGCCACGATGGCGGTGGAGGGCGCCGCGCTGTCGGAGCTCGCGCTGCTGGGCAGGTCCACGTGCAGCGACTGCGCCACCACGTACGTGGCGGACACCATCATGATGACGAGCAGCACGAGCACCACGTCCACCATGGGCGTCACGTTGATGCCGACGATCATGCCGCCGCGCTTGCCGCGGCCGCCGCCTCCGGTGGTACCGGCCATGGCTCAGCGGCTCCCTTCGAAGGCGAGGTCGCCGAGGTGGGCGTCCGGCTTGCTCTCGGAGCGCTTGCTCACGGTGCCGCCCGCGATCTCGGTCTCGGCGTCGGCCTCGGGGAGGCGCTCGCCCTCTTCTGGCTCCGAGCGCAGCCAGGCTGCGATGAGCTTGCCGAGCGACTGGGTCTCGCCCTCGATGTCGGCCGCGCGCTTCTGGCCCACGTTGTAGGCCACGACGGCGGGCAACGCGACGAAGATGCCGACGCCCGTCGCGATGAGCGCCTCGGCGATGCCTGCCATGACGTTGTCCATGCCCGCGCCGTTGCCCGCGCTCAAGTGCTGGAAGGCCTCGATGACGCCAATGACCGTGCCGAACAGACCCACGAACGGCGCGTTGTTTCCGAGCGTACCGAGGAACGTCATGCTGTTGTCGAGACGTGCGCGCTCACGCTCGATGCGCGCGTCCACGGCTTCGAGGAAGGCGTCGGGGCCACCACGACGGTAGTCGAGCGCCCCACGCAGCACGTCCACCTCGACCGACTGGAACTTGGCCAGCGTGGTCTCGAGGTCGGCGATGCTGCGGCCGCGCAGGGCCGTATCGATGCCCTCACGGAGGCCCTCCGAGCCGCGCCGGTTGCGGCGGACGAAGAGCGCGCGCTCCAGGATCGCTCCGATGGAGATGATCGAGAGCCCGAAGAGGAGGTAGAGCACCCAGGCGCTGCCCAGCAGCGCGACGTGCATCAGTTGTTCGACGATGTTCATGGTGGGGCCTGTCTGTGTTCGTGACTAAGGGAAGGTCAAAGTGGTGAGGTAGGTCCCGAGCTCGGTCCCGCCGTTGGCGTGGAGGTCGAGCAGCTGACCCGAGTACTCGTCGGTCAGCTCGAGGGAGTAGGTGCCGTCGCCGTGGTCGACGCGGTGGTAGATCTCGACGACGTACGTGACGGCGGGCTGCCCGCACGAGTCGAACAGGTTCACGAAGACGTCCCAGCTGCCTTCGCTCGGGTCCTCTTGGAAGACCACGTCCTCGCGCAGGAAGCCGTCGGACACGCAGTTGGCCAGCGCGTTGCGACCGAAGCGCGGGAACTCGGGGTTGGCCAGGTCCTCCGCGGTGACGGGTCCGGAGCCCGCGCCCGTGGGACGACGCGCGTCCACGATCTCGCCGTTGGGGCCGGCCAACTCGACGCTCACGAAGCCGAGCGCCGCGTTCGCGTCGGTCGCGGTGGACACGC
>CAZEAA010000445.1:2653-5116 GCA_964510015.1 uncultured Sandaracinaceae bacterium | reverse complement strand
ACGGCGACGGCGACGGCGACGCCCCACCAACAGGGCCTAGCCAAGCTCGAACATCGAGGAATCCGACCTGTTTCAAGGCATTTGGCCGCCCCGGCTTGAAAGCCGGGGTGGCCAAATCCCCTTGAAATAGGCCGATCCCGCTCTCGAGAGCCAACGAAGCCTCAATGACTGTACGGCTCGTTCCGCAAGATCGTGAACCCCCGATACACCTGCTCGGCCAGCAGCAGCCGCGCCAGCCGGTGCGGCAAGGTCATGGCCGACAGCGACAGCTGCACGTCCGCGCGCTTCGACACCACCGGCGGCAGCCCGTACGCGCCACCGATCAGGAAGACCGCGCTCTGCACGCCCTCCCCTTCGCAGCGGCCCAGGTGCTGCGCCAGCTGGTCGCTGGACCAGCGCTGCCCGAGCACCTCCAGGGCCACCACGCGCGAGCGCTCCGGGATCGCCTTCTCGAAGCGCTCGGTGACCTCTTCCACGGTGCCGTCCTTGAGCTCGACTTCGTCGAAGCGGGCGTAGCGATCGATGCGACCGTAGTAGTCACGCAGGAGCTCCTGCGTGGCCCTCTCCTTGATCTTGCCGACCGCGATGATCCGGACGCGCACGCCCGATCACGCCTCGTCGTCGATGCCGTCGTCTTCGAACTCGTCAAAGGCCGCGAGCGGGCCGTCCACGCGGCTGCGCTCGGCGCCGGGCACGGTCACGCGGGCCGCGTCGATCCAGAGGGCCTCGAGATCGTAGTAGCCGCGCATGTCGTGGTGGAAGACGTGGACGACCACGTCACCGAAGTCGAGCAACGCCCAGTGGCCCTGCTGCAGGCCCTCGGCCCCGAGGCAGCGGACGCCGTGGTCCGTGCGGAGGTCTCGCTGCACACCCTGCGCGATGGCGCCGACCTGACGATCGCTGCGACCGCTCATCAGCACCACGAAGTCCGCGTAGTCGACCTTGCCGCGCACGTCGATGATCTCGACGTTGAGGGCCTTCTTGTCGAGGCCTGCGGCGGCGATGTGCAGGGCCATCGCGCGCGACGACTCCGGCTCACGGTCGGTGTCGACGCTGGGGCGAGGGGTGCTGGCGAGCGCGCCCTTGGCCTTGGGGGCTGCTTTGGGGCGTTTTTCTTCGGAGGATGTCACTGTCGAACCTGACCGGTACCGTATCCCACCCATTTGGTGGTGCACAGCTCGTTGAGACCCATGGGGCCGTAAGCATGAAGCTTGGTGGTGGAGATGCCCATCTCGGCCCCGAGGCCGAGCTGGTGTCCGTCGTTGAAGCGCGTGGAGGCGTTGACCAGCACGAGACTCGCGTCGACCTCACGGACCCAGCGCTTCCCCTTCTCGGGGTTGCGCGTGACGATGGCCTCGGTGTGGAAGCTGCCGTGACGCGCAACGTGGGCGATCGCGTCGTCGATGTCGTTCACCACGGCGACGTTCAGCTCGAGGGCCAGGTACTCGGTGTCCCAGTCCTCGGCGGCGGCGGGGTCGGCGCCTTCGCCCAAGAGCGGAAGCGCGCGCGCGTCGGCTCGCATGTGCACGCCGCGGCCGCGCATGGCGCTGGCCAGCATGGGCAGGAACTGGTCGGCCACGGCGGCGTCCACCAGCAGCGTCTCCATGGCGTTGCACACGCCCGGGCGGTGCGTCTTCGAGTTGATGGCGATGCGCACGCCCATCTCGAGATCGGCCTCACGGTCGATGAACACGTGGCAGACGCCCTTGTAGTGGCGGATGACCGGCACGCGCGCGTTCTCGGCCACGAAGCGGATGAGGCTCTCGCCGCCGCGCGGAATGACCATGTCCACCACGCCGTCGAGCTGGATCAGGGTCAGGGTGGCCTCACGCGCGGTGGTGGGCAGCAGGGCTGCGCAGTCGCGCGAGAGACCCTCGGCCTCGAGCGCGGTGCCGAAGATCTCGGCGATGGCGGTGTTGCTGTGGAACGCCTCCGAGCCGCCCCGCAGGATGACGGCGTTGCCGCTCTTGATGCAGAGGGCCGCGGCGTCGGCGGTCACGTTGGGGCGCGACTCGTAGATGATGCCGATCAGCCCGAGCGGGATGCGCATGCGGCTGGTCTCGAGGCCGTTGGGCAGGCGGCGTGGCTCGAGCAGCTCGCCCACGGGGTCCGGCAGCGCGGCGACCTCTTCGACACCCTCGGCCACGGCGTCCAGGCGCGGCCGCGTGAGCTCCAGGCGATCGATCATGGCGGGGCTGAGGCCGTTCTCCACGGCGATCGCGAGGTCGCGCTTGTTGGCGGCGATCACGAGATCCCCCTCGGGCCCACGAAGCGCAGCCGCAGCGCGCAGCAGCACGGCGTTCTTGCGAGTGGTGTCCGCGTTGGCCAACGCCCGCGAGGCCTGCTTGGCGCTCCGCGCGAGCGAGGTGACGATCGTCTTGATGTCTTCAGCCATGATTCCGCCGAGAGGTAGCAGGGAACCTCGGTTCCCGCGAGGCGACGTCAAGGCCGAGCCCTGTTTCG